>NZ_DFQB01000047.1:49785-50381 GCF_002377545.1 Thalassolituus sp. UBA3500
AGCAGAGTCTGCCGATGACGATGATGACTGGGGGGAGTTCGACCTCCCAGACGATAAAAAGGAATAGCCTGTTTCACGCGCGGCGCCTCCGATACCGGAGGCGCCTTCTGTACAATTTCCCCTTTCTGTCTGATTTTAAAGCCTTTTTCTGGTCTTGCCTTGCTGTACCAAACACGCCTCCTTATACTCTGGCCAGTCAAGAATCAGAGATCGAGAGGTTAAGTCCTGATGAAATTCCAGGGTACCGGCGAATACGTAGCGACACCTGAGCTGCAAATGGCAGTCAATGCAGCAATCACTTTGCAGCGTCCACTTCTGCTCAAGGGTGAGCCGGGAACCGGTAAGACAATGCTGGCAGAGCAATTGGCCACTTCATTAGGCACTGACCTTATCCAATGGCACATCAAAAGTACGACTAAAGCCCATCAGGGGTTATACGAGTACGATGCGGTCAGTCGACTGCGTGACTCGCAGCTTGGCGTTGACGGTGTAAACGATATTTCTAATTACATCGTGAAAGGTAAGCTTTGGGAGGCGTTCGAGGCGGACAAGCCTGTTGTGCTGCTGATTGATGAAATCGACAAGGCCGATATCGA
>NZ_DFQB01000047.1:50675-50850 GCF_002377545.1 Thalassolituus sp. UBA3500
CGACAAGGCCGATATCGAGTTTCCGAACGACCTCCTGCTGGAGATCGATAAGATGGAATTCTTCGTGTACGAGACTCAGGAACGGATTGTTGCCAAGCACCGCCCGATTATTCTGATTACCAGTAATAACGAGAAGGAACTGCCTGATGCATTTCTGCGTCGTTGTTTCTTCCAC
>NZ_DFQB01000047.1:50927-53397 GCF_002377545.1 Thalassolituus sp. UBA3500
GAAGCTTTGGGAAGCTTTCGAGGCAGATGAGAAGGTCGTTCTTTTGATTGATGAAATTGATAAGGCGGATATTGAATTTCCGAACGATTTGTTGCTTGAGCTCGATAAAATGGAGTTTCACGTCTACGAGACCGGGCAGACGATCAAAGCAGTGAATCGCCCGATTGTGGTCATCACCAGTAACAATGAAAAGGAACTTCCGGATGCGTTTCTGCGTCGTTGTTTCTTCCACTATATCGATTTCCCGGATCGCGAAACGATGAAGGCCATTGTTGACGTACACTTTCCGAACATTCAGGCGGAACTGGTCAATGACGCACTTGAGGTATTCTTCGATGTGCGCAAAGTGCCAGGCCTGAAGAAGAAGCCTTCAACATCAGAACTGGTTGACTGGCTGAAATTACTGATGGCAGATGAGCTGGGGGTTGAATTGCTGCGTAACCACGATACGACTAAGGCAATTCCGCCGATGGCTGGTGCACTCGTTAAGAACGAGCAGGATGTCCATTTGCTTGAGCGCCTCGCCTTTATGAGTCGCCGCCGGGGCTGATCATGCTGATCGACTTTTTCGACACCGTTCGTCGTGCGAAAGTGCCGTGCTCCATTCGCGAGTACCTTGATCTCGTTGAAGCTGTTCAGGCGCGGGTGGCATTTGCTGACCTTGAGGAGTTTTACGCGCTTGCGCGGCTGATCCTCGTGAAGGACGAAAAGCATTACGACAAGTTCGATAAGGCATTCGCCGCATACTTTGAGGGCATAGAGGCAATGCCGTCGTTGTTCGACGATGCCAGTATTCCTGCAGAGTGGATGCGGAAAGAAATGGAGAAGCTGCTCTCTGAAGACGAAATGGCCAAGATTGAATCTCTTGGTGGCTTTGATGAGCTTATGAAGACTCTGCAGGAGCGTCTGGAAGAGCAGAAGAAGCGCCACCAGGGCGGTAACAAAATGATTGGTACGGGCGGTACATCACCGTTCGGCTCCGAGGGTTACAATCCCGAAGGTGTTCGTATTGATCAGAACAGGTCGCGCCATAAAAAGGCAGCGAAAGTCTGGGAACAGCGTAACTATAAGAATTTGGACGATAACGTTCAGCTAGGTATTCGTAATATCAAGGTTGCCCTGAGGCGTCTGCGCCGCTTTGCGCGACAGGGTGCAGCCGATGAGCTTGATATGAACGACACCATCAGCTCTACCGCCCGAAATGCCGGTATGCTGGACATTAAGATGGTTCCCGAGCGTCATAATGCCGTTAAAGTGCTGCTTTTCTTTGATGTTGGTGGCTCCATGGATCCGCATGTCCGCGTCTGTGAAGAGCTGTTCTCCGCTGCACGCACCGAATTCAAGCATATGGAAACCTTTTATTTTCATAACTGCCTGTACGAGTCGGTGTGGAAAAATAACATTCGTCGTATGAACGAGCGCACAGAAACTTGGGACATTTTGCGCAAGTATGGACAGGATTACCGGGTTATCTTCGTCGGTGACGCCATGATGGCACCTTATGAGGTTACGCATGCAGGCGGCAGTGTTGAACATTGGAATGAAGAACCCGGCGCTGTCTGGATGGAACGTATGGCGAACCATTTCGATAAACTGGTCTGGTTGAACCCGGCACCAGAAGACCATTGGGGGAATGGCGGCTCGCTGGGTGCGATACGTTCTTTGGTCAAAGATAAAATGTATCCCATGACCTTGTCTGGTCTTGAGGATGCAATGAGGTTTCTCAGCAAGTAGCTGAAAATTAAAAATCGGTGGGTTTGCCAGAGAACGTTGGCGCCGCCGGAAAATAATAAAAGATTTGCAGGATGTTTTACATGCAGGCGATGCGCTTGTTTTCACCACTGCTGATATTGCTGATTACAACAGTAATCACTCTGGGGATTGCTCAACCGGCTACTGCTGAGCAGGTGTATATCGGTTTGCGGAATGGGCCATCAGAGGCCTTCCCTGTGATTTACGAAGTCACACCTTATCGTCGTCTGGATGTTGTCGCACGTCGTGGCAGCTGGGTTAAAGCGACGGACGGACGAAATAGTGGTTGGCTGCACGTTGATGATCTTCACCTACTCGAAACTTTCCCTCGTGACGAACTCTGGAAGCTCGTGAATGACGCGCGACCCGGGAAACATCGCCTCGAACTGACCCTTTCAACAGCGAGCGCCTATTCTGTCGGTTGGCTGTTTCCTGTCCTCGGAGAATATGGTTCCGTACGCTACACTCGCGCTCCTGAAGGAGATTCCGCGTGGTCGTTACTGGACGCGGGAGTAATCACCCAATTCGCCCAGCCGGCCGATTACCTCACATTCAGTTGGAATGCTTTTGCAGGCTACGCCCAGAGTGAACGTGGGAATACACATTGGTCAGATACCGCTGAATCAACGTGGGTAGGCGGCGTGGGCGTCGAAGCTATGTGGCGCGTCGCCCGCTATTTCGAGGTTGGGGCTCGGGGTGAGGTTGGTACGACATTAGA
>NZ_DFQB01000019.1:0-8195 GCF_002377545.1 Thalassolituus sp. UBA3500
CGGTGACAATACAGACTCAGACCGGGATGGCGACGGAGTAGGGAACACCTTCGAAGAAGAGGCGGGTACAGATCCTGATGACCGTTTCTCGGCGCCCGCAGACACCGATCGCGATGGTATCCCGGATCTTCTTGATGATGACCGGGATGGTGATGGTTTTGCTAACGATGTAGATCTCTACCCAGACAACAGCGCTGCCTGGGCTGATACCGATGGCGATGGCATCCCCGACAATGAAGATCCTGACGCCGATAACGACGGTATCCCTAACGTCTTTGAGATGCACCTTGGCACCGGCGTTCTCGACCCTGAGAGCAAGCCGTCGGATATTGATGGCGATGGCATGCCGGATTACTTCGATTCCGATCTGGACGGCGATGGCGTCGATAATAGTGCTGATGTATTTCCGTCAGATGGTGAAGAGTGGGTAGATACCGACGGTGATGGCATCGGTGATAACCGCGACCCGGATCGTGATAACGATGGCTTCAGTAATGACGTCGAGCAGACGGCAGGGTCAGATGATCTTGATCCCGAAAGTAAGCCACGTGATCTGGACAAGGACGGTATCGTTGATGTGCTGGATGACGACATGGATGGTGACAGCTATCTCAATGAAGATGATGCCTTTCCTGAGGATGCCTCAGAGTGGGCAGATTTCGATGGTGATGGTCTGGGTGACAACTCAGATGAAGACATCGATAACGACGGTATCAATAACGAATTTGAGCTGACGTTAAGCTTTGACCCTTACGATGCGGACAGTGTTCCGAGCGACTTTGACGGTGACGGTATCCCTGATGAGCTGGATACCGACCTCGACGGTGACACCATTGGTAATGACATCGACCTGTTCCCTCGTGATCCATCGGAGTGGTTCGACTTAGATGGCGATGGCATCGGCGATAACCGCGACAGAGACCGCGACGGTGATGGCATCGATAACGTCTATGAGGAGCAGGCTGGAACGAATCCGGCAGATGCAGGCTCGGTGCCGCGCGATGCTGATGGCGACGGTATCCCCGACCTTGTTGACCAGGACAGGGATGGAGATGGTTACCTGAACGATGAAGATGCCTTCCCTGATAACCCTCTGGAGTGGTCTGACCTTGACGGTGATGGCCAAGGCGACAATATCGATCTCGATATCGATGGTGACGGCATCAGTAATGAGTATGAGGTTCGATTGGGGACAGATCCGAAAGATCCATTAAGCGTTCCTGCTGATATGGATCGGGATGGCATTCCCGATGCACTCGATAAAGATATTGACGGCGATGAAGTCCCGAACGACAGCGATGTATTTCCACTGAACCGTAAGGAGTGGAGTGATACTGACGGTGATGGCACTGGTGACAACAGTGACTCTGATATCGATGGTGACGGTATCATCAACCGCTATGAGCGGGAGCTGTCTTACGATCCGTACGACAATACCAGTACTCCACCGGATTCTGATCGTGATGGTATTCCTGATGAGTTGGATGATGACCGCGACAACGACGGTTACAACAATGATGTGGATGCCTTTCCATCAGACCCGACAGAATGGGCAGATTTTGACGGCGATGGTATCGGTGATAATACAGATACCGACCTCGATGGTGATGGCTTCAGCAATGATATTGAAACGCGCGATGGCACTGATCCATGGGATAAAGCCGACTATCCTGACTACGATGCGCCAGTGATAGGTAACATCGAGTGGCTCGACGAGACGAAACGTTTGTCGGGCATGGCCTATGACGATGGCCGCGGCATTGAATCTGTCTGGCTTGAGAGTGTTATGGGCGACCGTTGTGATGGGTTCGTGTCCTACCCGGGGCATGTGATGGTGCCGTGTCAGATTATCGGTAACAGCACACGCTGGACTCTGGTTGTTGAGGACAAATTTGGCAATCGGGCTGAAAAAGCGGTCAACTTCGAGTAGTTCTTGAGTATGTAAAGGTCAGAGTTTCGCCTGACCTGACATGCGAATAGGGGAACACTGACTATACTCACACAAAGACGGTCAACAGCTTCTCCCGAAGGAGAGTTATGTCACTCAACTGTGTGTATTGTAAAAAACCAGTATTTGGAACGAGCGGTGTCACTGTGCCCGGCAGTGGTCCGGCTCATCAGCATTGCTATCAGGCTCAGGCTGCATTGGCGCGCACGTTTCAAGCACTTGATATCAGTCAGCTCAGCGATGACGAGCTTCTGGACCTGCAAGACATGGTGCTGGCGGAGGTGAATGATCGACGTCGTAAAGGTGAAGGTGGCGGAGATAGCGAAATTGAGCTCTTCTGAGGGGCTTTCGGGTGGGGTACACTGGCGGCTTTTAAGTCGCCATTTTTGTTTATGATTATTGAAAATACATCTGATCTGATTCGTCAATGGACGCTCCTGACTCTGAGCGATGGCTCCCCTGTGGCCGAGGCTGAGCTGGTCAACGGCAACGCTCTGGTGATAAGCCCGCAGGCGATTGCCCTGTTCCGCCGTCCGGGGGATTGTATTAACCCGTTGGCTGGAGGCATGGTCCGCAACGAAGCCTTTACCGATGGACGGATACTTCAACCTCCTTTCATTGAAGAGCACAGAGCCGGGTTTGTTGGTCTCACCGATGGACTGGCTCTGCTGATCGGCCTGAACGATGTTCGTATGTATCCCAACAGAAATGACGCCTTGCGGAATCAGAATATGATTTGTGAGTTGTCATTGGCTGTCGATTAAATCCCACGTGCTGTCTGAGGGTAGCAGTGGTAATCTTGCTTTTTTGAACCCGATACTCGGAATACACGTTTGGCTATCAGTAGTTTTCACACCCACATCATCGGCGCAGATCGCCCGGTAGGCCGTTACATCAGTCGCTTGATGGCAGAGCAGAATCTCATTCACCGCGGTGTGTCCATTGCCAGCACCGAGCGACCAATGTTGCAGTCCAGTGCCCGACCTGCGTATGTGATTTCGCCGGCGCTGAATGAAGATACCGATGTGGAGTCGGCTAAATTCTGGATTGGCCGGGCTCAGGAAGAGGGTGCACTGGTTGTGTTGCTTTCGACTCTGCATCGCTACCTGGGCGGTAAAGAAACAGTCACTGAACAATATGCCGCTGATAACACCAGTGCATTGAGCGAGGCCTTTGCTGAGCTGGAGATGCTGGCGGCGGAGAATCCTCAGCATATTATTCTTCGTGTGGGGCAGCTTTTGACGCTTGATGGCAGTGATTTTGCCAGCCGTATTCTCAGTGTGATTCGTTCAGAGCCGACGCTGGCGCTGGATATGCAGCGTGAGTTTGAGCCTACTCCGGTCGACGATGTTGCCATTGTGGTACTGGCGATGCTGCGTCAGATTCATCTCGCAGATGATCTCTGGGGTACTTATCATTTCTCCGGTGTCGAGGCGGTATCTTCTTATACCTTTGCAGAGGCGCTACTGGCTGAAGCTCGCCAGTTTGAGGACCTGACGGCAGTAGAACTGACAACGCAGGAAGGGGGGATGACACCCGAGGTGTGGGCGCCTGTTGCTGATCATACGGCTCTGTTCCACACGTTTGGGATTAAAAATAAAGCATGGCGGCAGGGGTTGGCGCGACTGGTACGGGCCTATTATCACGACCCATCAAAAGAAACCGCCTGAGTTCTCAGGCTACAACAAGGTTCAGCTGCCGGTATTGAAGGTAGCTGACTTCTGATACAGATCCATCAGTTTATCTGTGATCAGGCTACGAATGCTTTCTCGTTCCAGTGACGATAGTCCCGACAGTTCGCTCAGGCGAAGGCGGTGCAGGTGCAGGCAAGGCAGCTTATCGTTGAATTCACGAAGGTCGCCTTTCATCAGTACTGGCAGGAAGGGGTCATCGCTGTTGGTTCTGCGTAGAATTTGTCGCATGCCTTCCTGAAAGGGAATAGGCACCGAGCGGACTTTCTTATCCTTGTGAGAGATCACCAGATACAAACCTTGCTTACCAATCAGATTGCCCGGAATGACATGCAGGCCTGTAGCGCTGACGGCGTCTGGGTTCAGGTGGCTGAAGGTATCGTGAAAAGCATACGGGTCCGGGAGAATGACCATCTGGCGGTGTGCTTCTTCCGGAAAGAAAATACTGTAGTTAGTATAAAGCTGACGCACTGATGTTGAGAATACACAGAAGCGGTTTTCGAACTGCTTTACGAAATTCATGGCACGTTTGTGCTGATTGAGTTTCTCAAGATCCCATACGAGATCGCTGTTCTGCTGCTGCGCTACTGTATTCATTTTAATCTCCATCAGGCATGCGGTTTTTGGGCCCGCTTATTTTTTTACCGAATTATGAATCCGGTATGACGGCACTGGCTACACTTCTGAAATCTTAATTGCCAAATTCAGTCGATATCATGACGCTTGATTAGTCGTCGTGAGCCATATGACTGGCAGAGTACAAATTCAGGCTGATCGGATCAGTCGGGAAAGTATGGCAGCGGAAAGAAGAAAAAAGTGTGACTCAGCTAACGGTTCTTTTCAGGTCAATGTAAAGAGTTTGTCTGCCTGACCTGATAGGATAATGACTATTTGACCCATTTTGAGCCAGGCGTCGTCGCCACTGCCTTTGGCGGCCAGGTCAGCTTCGGCTGCGGTACTGAGTGCTCTGTGCAAATCTTTCATCGACAGGCGTTGTAGAGCTGCTTTGTACGGGGCTTGCTGCCTTGGCCAGACGCCTTGGGTGCGAAAGCCTTCAGAGAGCGCCTGTGCCCCCTGACATGGTTTCAGGGCGATGAGTTGTCTTATCTTCCGAGTTAGCGCTCCAAGCACCATAATGGGTTCATGCCCCTCTGAGCGCAGGTGGCTGAGCATGCGGTTTGCTTCGCCGAGTTTCCCCGTCAGGCAGGCGTCTGCCAGTCCGAACGCATCGAAACGGGAGCTGTCTCCTGCACTCTGCATAATGAGTTCTTCACTGATGGTTGTCTCGCCCAGCATTCGCAGTTTTTCTATTTCCTGTACCGCAGCCAGAAGATTGCCTTCTGTCTGGTGTGCAAGTGCTGACACGGCAGCCTGATCAGCCTGCAACCCTGCCATCTGGAATCGTCGTTTCAGCCAACTCGGATACTGGTTTCGCTCTATCGGCCAGATGGGCAGTACAACGCCGTGTTTCTCAATGGCTTTATACCACGCGGTTTTCTGTGTCTTCGCGTCCAGGCGAGGGCAGATAATCAGCAGGATATTGTCAGGCGACGGGTGCTCAGCAAGGTCCTTAATGGTCTCCCCTTTGTCTGACGGCTTGCCATTGGGAATGCGTAGCTCCAGCAGGCGGCGGCTGGAGAACAAAGACATGGCTGAGGCTTCTTCCCGCAGAGTCCGCCATTCAAAGCCAGCTTCTGCATGAAACAGCTCGCGCTCATCAATGCCTTGCTGCTTTACGGCTTTGCGTATGTCGTCACAGGCTTCCATCACCAGTAGCGGATCATCGCCTGAGATCAGATAGCAGGGAGCCAGCTCTTTGGCGAGGTGAGGCCCTAACTGGTCCTGACGCAGTTTCATTAAAGACGTTCCAGCCGACGCATTAAGCGACTGAGCAGGTCTGAATCAAGCGCGTCGCGCAGCTGTCGTTCTTCTTGCTGTGTAGCAACGACGTTATTTACGTCGTTACTGAGGGTGCGCCGTGCCTCTGTGACGAAGTGGTCGGTTTCTTCACCCCGGGTTACCGTCACGTCGAGTAAGGCGTTAAATTCATATTCAGCGATCTGGCCAACGCTGTTTACAGACAGGGTCCGGCGTTCAACGGAATACTCGTTAATCTCGATCTGAGCGGGTGCATCAAGCGCCCGCTCAGGAACCACGACATCATTAAATCGCAGACGCTGAATCAGTTGCTCTCGAATGTTCTGGGGGCCACCGCCAACATGAATGATACGGAAACCCTCTGGTAATTCAGAGACGCCTCTGAGTTGCCAGCCGCAGCTGGCGATCACACTTAGCGTTAGAGCGATAATCAGGTGGCGCATAGTGGATTCATTACTCTTCTGGTTCTATGACTGATAACGTAGTTAGCTCGCTTAATTCGCCACGATGTTGACGAGTTTACCTGGCACCACGATGACCTTGCGAATTGTCTTGCCGTCAATCTGGTTTTTCACGCTGTCATCGGCCAGCGCCATGGCTTCCAGCTCGTCTTTGCTGGCGGTTGCCGGCGCTTCAAGTTTCGCGCGCACCTTTCCGTTCACCTGAACAATCAACAGGATGCTGTCTTTTTCCAGCGCTTTTTCATCAACGACTGGCCACGGAGCATCCAGCACCAGACCATCATTACCGAAGGCTTCCCACAGAGACTGCGCAATGTGTGGCGCAATCGGTGACAGCATACGAACGACCGCATCGAGACCTTCTGCGACGACGCTACGGCCGCCAGCACTTTCGAGCTTTTGCTTTTGCAGCGTATTGATCAGCTCCATCACGGCGGCGATGCCTGTATTGAAGCTGTTTCTTACGCCGAAGTCGTCGCTCACTTTCTGAATGGTCTCGTGCACTTTACGGCGCGCGTCTTTTTCGTCTTTGCTGAGGTCGCTGATGTCACCGCGATCTGCTTGCTGAATCAGTTCATAGCTGAGGCGCCACACGCGCTGAAGAAAACGCTGTGCACCCGATACGCCAGAATCAGACCACTCAAGCGTCTGCTCCGGCGGCGCAGCAAACATGGTGTACAAACGCACGGTATCGGCACCGTATTGCTTGATGGCTTCCTGTGGGTCGACACCGTTGTTCTTTGATTTGGACATTTTGCTCATGCCCGCGGCGGTCAGCTCAAGACCATCTTCTGTGCGCTTAGCACCAATAACACGGCCTTTTTCGTCACGCTCAACCGTTACATCGAGAGGGTTAACCCATTCTTTGGCACCGTTTTCAGTGGTGTAAGAGAAGGCTTCGGCCAGCACCATGCCCTGAGTCAGCAGGTTTTTGAACGGCTCGTCGCAGTTCACCAGACCTGCGTCACGCAGTAACTTATGGAAGAAGCGGGCGTACAGCAGGTGCAGAATCGCGTGCTCGATACCACCGATGTACTGGTCGACAGGGAGCCAATAGTTAGCTTCTTTCGGGTCGAGCATCTGGGTGTCGTCCTGCGGCGAGCAATAACGCGCGTAATACCAGGAGGATTCCATAAAGGTATCGAAGGTATCGGTTTCGCGGAACGCAGGTTGACCATCCAGTTCGATGTTTTCGAATTCCGGGTTGTTCTTAATCGGCGAGTTGACGCCGTCCATCACCACGTCGGTTGGCAGAATCACTGGCTGATGACTTTCAGGCGCAGGAATGGTGTCACCATCCTGAGTACGGATCACCGGAATCGGTGAGCCCCAGTAGCGCTGGCGACTGACGCCCCAGTCGCGCAGGCGGTAGTTTACTTTGATTTCGCCTTTGCCTTCGCTCTCCAGTTTGGCGGCGATGGCATCGAAGGCTGCATCAAAACCGAGGCCATCGAATTCACCCGAATTAATCAGGGTACCTTTTTCAGTGAAGGCTTCTTTACCCAGATCAATCTCTTCTCCATTTGCAGGCTCAATCACTTGCTGGATGTCGATGCTGTATTTTTTCGCAAATTCCCAGTCACGCTGGTCGTGCGCAGGTACGGCCATCACCGCGCCGGTACCGAACTCCATCAGTACAAAGTTAGCGACCCAGACGGGCACCTCTTTGCCAGAAATCGGGTGGATCGCTGTAAAACCGATAGCCATGCCTTTTTTCTCGGCGGTGGCCATATCGGCTTCTGCTGTACCTGATTTGCTGCATTCGTCGATGAAGGCAGCCAGTTCTGCGTTGCTCTCTGCAGCTTCTTTTGCAAGAGGGTGACCAGCAGCAACCGCAACGTAGCTTACACCCATCAGGGTGTCCGGGCGGGTGGTGTAAATCTCAAGGTTATCCTCGCGATTTTTCAGACCGAAGCTCATCTGGATGCCGCGGGACTTGCCGATCCAGTTACGCTGCATGGCCTTTACCTGGTCTGGCCAACCATCCAGCTGGTCGAGATCGTTCAGAAGTTCTTCTGCGTAATCCGTGATACGGATAAACCACTGTGGAATTTCTTTGCGCTCGACCACAGTGTCACAGCGCCAGCAGCATCCGTCGATGACCTGCTCGTTGGCCAGTACGGTCTGGTCATTCGGACACCAGTTCACCGCTGAGACTTTCTTATACGCCAGACCCTTATCGATCAGTTTCGTGAAGAACCACTGCTCCCAGCGGTA
>NZ_DFQB01000031.1:0-29917 GCF_002377545.1 Thalassolituus sp. UBA3500
TTCGCCTGCAGTTTCATAACTGCAACGATGACCTTCTGGTACCACGAACCCATGGTACGAACCATCAGGTCGAAAGCAACCGCATCCGGGCCAATCAGTACGCGACGCTTGTTCTTCTTAACGCCGTTGATGATGGTCTTAGCCGCTTTATCTGGAGTCGTAATGAACAGACGCTCGAATTCAGCTTTAGAATCGTCTGCACTTGCGCCAGTGATTTCAGACGACTTCTCGTTAAAACGGGTCGACTGAGCGATGTTGGTCTTGATACCGCCCGGGTGTACACAGGTAGTGCTCACGCAAGAACCCGCGATATCCAGATCCTGACGCAGTGATTCAGTCAGACCACGTACAGCGAACTTAGACGCGTTATAACCGCTCATCAGTGGCTGTGACGCCAGACCGAAGATGCTGGAGATGTTAACAATGTGACCTTCACCGGCTTTTTCCATGTGCGGCAGGAATGCTTTCGTGCCGTACAGTACGCCGTAGAAGTTGATGTCCATAATCCACTTGTAGTCTTCAATAGACAGGTCGCCAACTGTACCCGCCAGAGCAACACCAGCGTTGTTGAAGATCAGGTTGGCTTTACCGTGGTCTGCGACCACCTGATCAGCCCATGCGTAGAAGGCGTCTTTATCAGATACGTCCAGCTTCTGAGTTGTGATTTTTATCGGGTATTGCTTCAGCATTTCAGCTGTTTCAGCAAGTCCCGCTTCATTCACATCACTGAGTGCAACATTGCATCCGTTCTGTGCCAGATTGATCGCCAGAGCGCGACCGATACCGGAACCCGCACCTGTGACTGCTGCTACTTTACCGCTCAGATTCTTCATGGTTTTCTCCTTCAGGCATCAGGCCGATGCCTGAAAACTGTCTATTGTCATACGTTTTTTATGATGACTAAACTGTACGTTAAACCCCCGTATTTCACAGGGTGCTTTCAGCCAATATCTGATCAGAAAACACCCTGCTTTGGCGTAATTTAAAGGGGCTCAGCGCATGCTGTGGTCTGCACGCTTAAAGTTCTTAGCGAGCAACCAATAGGTCCAGCTAAAGCCTGGAAACATAGCGATAACTTTACCGCTTTTGCTCTTATACCAGGAATTACAGCCGCCTTTTTCCCAGACCGTTTTCTTCATTTCACTGTGGATGTGATTGGTATAACGTTCTTCTGCTTCAGGCGTCACTTCAATCGATTTAGCATGAGCCCCACGAACGCGCTTGATAGCATCCATGATGTAGTTCATCTGAGCTTCAATGATAAAAATTGCAGATGTGTGCCCAATACCGGTATTCGGGCCGGTAACAATGAATAAGTTCGGGAAATCCGGGAGTGTTGTACCCAGGTAGGCACGTGGGTAGTCTTCCCAGACATCACTGATGGCTTTACCACCACGACCGACCACAGGGTAAGAAATAACACCGTCTGTTGCGTCGTAGCCGGTTGAGTAAATGATCAGATCGAAATCGAGCTTCTCGCCTTTTTCAGTGTTAATACCTGTTTCGGTGATTTCATCGATACCGTCTGTTTTATCGTGCAGAAACACGTTATCGCGACAGAATGCCGGGTAAAGAGTGTTCGATAAAATAATGCGTTTACAACCGATGGTGTAATCCGGTGTTACTTTGGCACGCAACTCAGGATCTTTAATCTGACGCTTAATGTGCGCCATAGCAGGTTTTTGCGCAGCAGCTTTCAGGCCTTTCTCTGAATATTTGAATCCCACAATACGGGTTTCAAGGCCCCAGTAAATGCTCCAACGCAGCATTTTATAGAGGAATTTATTTTTCAGCAGACTGCGCTGCCACGGTTTAAACGTTTTATCGTGACGGGGCATCACCCAGTGTGGTGTGCGCTGAAATACATGCAGTTCACCGACATCTTTAGCAATTTCAGGAATGATCTGTGCGGCACTTGCACCGCTACCAATGATCGCCACTTTTTTGCCTTTATAGTCGTAGCTGTGATCCCAATCGTTGGTATGGAATGACTTACCCTTGTAAGAATCCCGCCCTTTGAAGTTAGGAATCACCGGTGTACTTAACGGGCCTGACGCATTAATGACAAACTGTGACTCGTAAACCTCACCGTCATCCAGTTGGATATGCCAACGTGAGATATCATCCTGCCATTCAATTTTTGCCACGTTACAGTTGGTATGCGTACGATCGCGAAGACCGTATTTCGTAATCACGAATTCCGTATATTTATTCAGCTCAGCCTGATCAGAGTACATCTGGGACCACGGATAAGGCTCATGAGAAATCGAGTACAACGGAGACTGCACATCAACCGCTGCGCCAGGGTAGGAATTCTGAACCCATGTTCCGCCCATGAAGCTGCGACGCTCAAGAATCACAAAGTCTTCCTGTCCCTTCTTCAGAAGGTTGATTGCAGCGCATTGACCACCAAAGCCACTGCCGATAATAACCGTGTTGTATTGCTTCATCTGTTTTCCTCATCAAACCTATCTGAAGACACGCAATGTCACTTTACTTCTGACGACAGCTGATGTCAAATATGCATATGCCAACATCCAATGCCAGAACTACAGGGCGCAGCTACCGGGGTATGACGCCCGAGCAGCGCACCGCTCAACGTCGCGAAAGCTTTCTTGAAGCCGGGCTGAACCTGTTCGGCAACGAAGGTTTTCACGGCGCCACGGTACGTAAAATCTGCAAAGAAGCAGGCCTGACCGACCGCTATTTCTATGAGAGCTACAGCTCCATGGAGGAACTTCTGATTGAAGTGTATGAGCGCTGCCTTCAAGGTATTCTGCAACGCTTACAAGCGTCTCTTACCGACATTCCATCTGAAAGTTTCCCTGAAGACCTGATACGGACATTGCTCACCGACTTCTTCAAAGAAATGGAAGACCCTCGCGTGGCCAAGGTCTGTATGTTTGAGGCCGAAGGCGTCAGCGATCATATGCACGGGATGTACAACGATTACATCCGTCGCTTCGTCATGATTCTGATGGGCGCATCACGCGCTTACGTTAAAGCGTGGCCACTGTCTGATGAAGAAACCGAAGTGCTCGGCAACGCCATCGTCGGCGGTATCATTCAGGCAACCCGCAATTGGGCAGTTAACGATTACCACCTCAGCCGTGAATCGATGGTGAATGGCATCATGATACTGTTCAAAGGTACGCAGATTCTCCTGGACCGAAGCTCCGGGGACTGACTCCCTGCGACCACTGGCGTAAACTACGCCTGACCGCAGTAGGCTTACGCAGGGGCTCAGCATGAAACTCGACGATATCCGTAAACTTCACCAGAAAAAATACCGCACCCTGCATCAGAAGTATCTGGTCGAAGGCGAGCACCTGGTTCTTGAACTTGAGCGAGCATGCGCAACGCAGCCCGCACTTAAAGAATCGGAGCTGTACGTCACAGAGCAGCACCAGGACTGGCCCGCCCCCTTCCGCAAGCATCTGATCAGCAATAAAGCCATGGCGCAGATGTCAGACACAAAGACTCCTCAGGGGCTGATCGCAGTCGTACCCATGTTGCAGATTCAAGCAACACCGGACTCGGCCCAAACCCAGAAAGCAATTTACCTTCATGAAATTCAGGACCCGGGCAACCTGGGCACCATTATCCGTACCCTTGGCTGGTTCGGTGGTTTTCGCCTGCTACTCAGCCCTAACAGCGTCGATCCCTTCAACCCCAAAGTCGTTCGTTCCAGTATGGGGGCCATTTTTCACGTCCCTATTGAGCTTGATGTTGACCTGATGTCTCTGCCACATCGTTTCCGCAACATTGCCACACTGGATATGGCTGGCGAGCAAATGGGCCATCCGTCATTCCGGGGCTGTGACTGCTACGTGTTTGGCAACGAAGCCCGAGGCGTGCCGCGCGAGGCGCTGGAAGCAATTGATCCGCATACCTTTACAATCACCGGTTGCGGCGCCATTGAATCTCTGAATCTTGCAACAGCAGTGAATATGGCGGCGTACGAGGTCAACCGACTCTGACTCTTTACAGTTTTATCTGATCATAATCTGCCCGACGGCGTTGCCCATTCCCAGTTCTTGAGGGACAATAGCGCCCCTTTTTCGGCGGCCCCTGATGATGGCAGCCGACAATGCTAAGCAATCGTGATCAGGAGTCGTTACATGACCACCCGTACCGAACTGGCAAATGCCATCCGCGCACTCAGCATGGACGCCGTGCAAAAAGCCAAGTCAGGACACCCAGGCGCCCCGATGGGCATGGCAGACATCGCCGAAGTTCTCTGGAACGACTATCTGAAACACAATCCGGAGAATCCGGAATGGGCCGACCGCGACCGTTTTATTCTGTCGAATGGTCACGGCTCCATGCTGATTTACTCTCTGCTGCACCTGAGCGGTTACGATCTGTCGATTGATGATCTGAAGAACTTCCGTCAGCTGCACTCCAAAACTCCGGGTCACCCTGAATACGGTTACGCACCGGGTATCGAAACAACCACTGGTCCATTGGGTCAGGGCATCGCCAACGGTGTCGGCATGGCACTGGCAGAAAAAGTTCTGGCAGGTCAGTTCAACCGTGAAGGACACGAGATCGTTGACCACAACACCTACGTGTTCCTGGGCGACGGCTGCATGATGGAAGGTATCTCCCACGAAGCCTGCTCTCTGGCCGGTACACTGGGTCTGGGCAAACTGATTGCCTTCTACGATGACAACGGCATCTCTATCGATGGTGAAGTTGAAGGCTGGTTCACAGACGATACGGTTAAGCGTTTTGAATCCTACGGCTGGCAGGTGATTCCTAAGGTTAATGGCCACGATCCTGAAGAGATCAAACAAGCCATCGACACTGCTCGCGCGAACAGCGATCAGCCGACGCTGATCTGCTGCAAAACCATCATTGGTTTCGGTTCACCGAACAAAGAAGGTAAAGAAGAGTGCCACGGCGCGCCTCTGGGTGATGATGAGATCGCGCTGACCCGCGAGCGTCTGGGCTGGAAACACGGTTCGTTCGAAATTCCTGAAAATGTTTACGAAGGTTGGAGCGCGAAAGAAAAAGGCGCTGCGGCAGAATTCGCATGGAACGACAAATTCGCAGCCTATGAAGCGGCCTACCCAGAACTGGCAGCAGAATATAAGCGTCGTATCGCAGGTGACCTTCCTGCAGATTTCGCAGAAAAAGCACAGGCCTACATTCGCGAATGTCAGGAAAAAGGCGAGACCGTTGCGTCGCGTAAAGCGTCACAGAACACACTCAACGCCTTCGGCCCTATGCTGCCTGAATTCCTGGGTGGCTCAGCTGACCTGGCAGGCTCTAACCTGACATTATGGAGTGGCGCCAAAGGCGTGAGCGGCCTTGATGCGTCCGGCAACTACATCTTTTACGGCGTACGTGAATTTGCTATGAGCGCCATGATGAACGGTATCGCTCTACACAAAGGCTTCGTACCTTATGGCGCCACCTTCCTGATGTTTATGGAATACGCCCGCAACGCCGTGCGTATGGCGTCACTGATGAAGCAGCGTTCGATCTTTGTCTATACCCACGACTCTATCGGTCTGGGCGAAGACGGCCCGACGCACCAGCCCGTTGAGCAGGTTGCCAACCTCCGCAACACACCCAATCTGCAGACCTGGCGTCCTTGTGACACCGTCGAATCTGCAGTGGCATGGAAGTCAGCGGTTGAGCGTAAAGACGGTCCTTCCGCTCTGATTTTCTCTCGTCAGGGTCTGCCTCATCAAGAGCGTAACGCTGAGCAGGTTGAAGCGATTGCCCGTGGTGGTTACATCCTGAAAGATTGTGCAGGTACGCCTGACGCCATCATCATCGCAACCGGTTCTGAAGTCTCACTGGCAGTCGACGCCGCAGAGAAACTGAGCGGCAAAAACATCCGCGTGGTTTCTATGCCTTCTGCCGAAGTATTCTGTGCCCAGGGCGCTGAATACATGGAGCAGGTACTGCCAAGCGCTGTGACTGCTCGTGTTGCGGTAGAAGCTCTGCACAAAGACTACTGGTACAAGTTTGTCGGCCTGAACGGCGCCATCGTTGGCATGGACACCTTCGGTGAGTCTGCACCAGCAGGCGAACTGTTCAAAGAGTTCGGCATCACCACCGATGCAGTCGTTGATGCTGTAAACGGCCTGCTATAACTGCTTGCTAAGTAGTATTCAAAGTCGTTAAAAAACCGGGCTGACTGCCCGGTTTTTTATGTCAACCCATTACTTGTCGCGTAAAGCTAAACCCCACAGAAATTCTTCGTGGTAGTATCCGGAGAGATTCAAATATGGATGTTATTGATGTTCCGCCTACAGTTAATCCCCCTTCTATTCACAACTGTCCTGTTGAGCCAGGCAGTCCTCGCTGACCCCGACTACGATGGAGATGGGATCGCTGATGCACGAGACAACTGTCCAACCGAGCACAATTCAGAACAAGAATCCCTCTTTTTCGATGTTGTTTTCCTCGGTGATGCATGTAATCCGGATGATGATGTTGATGGAGTTCCCGATGAAATTGAGGATCAGCTTGAATACAGGGATTCCAGAGGGACTGACCTAGGCAAAGACTCCATAGGGAATGTAATTCATACTACCAACACAGATTCCGATGGCGACGGCGCTAACGACATATACGAGTTGAATACAGGAACCGACCCTTTCGTAGCGGATGACTTCGCGACACTCTCGCTGACTGACTACGTGCCATTAGGAGATATTGAATATACCTATCGTGCTCAAGTCACTATCGAGCCGCCTACCTACAACCAAGAGTTCACTGAAACTGTCGATGAAGACTCGCCGGGAATTTATAAAAATACAAGCTATGCCCTGTTCGGGGAGGGTGATCACTACTATCGAATCGGTAAGGACGGCATATACCTTAAGAGCCTATACCGGGATTATTTTGTAGAAGGTGAATGGAATTCAGGCATCGAAGAGATTGATTTATTACATCTGCCTTTCGAGATCCAGGAGGGGGGAACTGTTGTATCCTCTGGCGATTCAAAATGTACTTATGAGCACTGCCTGGATCACATCATTTATATGATTGATCGAGGCGAAATGATCTTTAACGACGAAAGTAGAGAATACATAACTCTCGCCTCATCAGTGTTCAGCCGCGGCGTATATTACATCTACCTCAAAGACATTGGTTTATACGGCACGCACTACATGAACCTGATCGACTATAAAATTAACAGTCGTGTTGATGTCGCGGCCGTTGCAGCAGCACTACCGGATGAAGAACAGACCGAGAGAGTAGAGCCAGAGTCCTCTTCCGGTGGCGGAGGTGGCGGCGCAGTCAACCTGTTCTGGCTGGTACTCGCTTCTCTTAGCCTGCTATCACGCCGGCGCCTGACAGTATGAGACTGCAAGCAAAACGTTTAAAAAACCGGGCTGACTGCCCGGTTTTTGTAAATTAAGCGGGCCTCAGCCGTCAGTGTCGGCAGACGACATAGATCAAAATTCAACCATTTGATACCATATCGATAATTATTTTTTACATGGATGTAGTATCTATGACCCTCCGTAGCTGGCTCGTGGGCGCTCTTCTCACGTTACTTATTGTACTTCCCGCTTATTCCGCAGTTCTGGAAACCCGTGAGTTCGACGGTATTGTTTACGCACTGACTGATAGGAATCAAATTCTCAGGTTTGATCTCGCATCGGGCACGGAGTTAACAGCCATTGATCTTCCCTCAACGGCTCAACACCTTGCTATTTCTCAAGACAAGATCGTCGTAGCAAACAGTCGTGAAATTCGAGCAATATCCTTAACTGACCTCAGTGTGTCCTACCTAGGTGGAACACCAGCGAACGTGAGGGGAGTAGCTATTGATAATGGCTACATAATTACTGGAGAGTCCGACAATTACGCTCGCCTATATAATGAAGCAGGCCTAGAGATAGCGAGCCGTTCGATATCATCAAACCAAATAAGCTTTAAAAGCGGAAAGCTTTCGAACATGCTGGTATATCAGAGTTCCAATAGTGTGTGCAAATTGGTAAAAACCGACGCTGACTATCTGTCATCAAGTTGCTACCAACTCTATTCAAGCAACTACGGAGAGTACAGAGATGCCATCACTCTGAGTAGCTCAGAGGCTTTAGTTCAGTCAGGCTACATACTGAATATTGCAGAACAGAAAATCATAGCACGTCTACCGTCAAGCAATGCTGTTGCAACCTCGAGAATTGATGGGGCAATAGCGATACTGGATAGCGAAGGCGAGTTAATCCAGTACTCAGAGCAAGGCGTTGAAACTGGTTTCTACACACTATCAGACAGCTTTGCTTATTTATCAGCGTTTGCCGATGAGTATGTCGCACTGAACATCACCGATACTGGGTTTACTTCAGAATATATTTCTCCCGAAAGTGATATCGTTCCGCCTGTAATCTTCAATACATCTCCTCCACTACCTGCCAATACCTCTCAAATCATTCCAGAGAAAATTCTGACAACACAATCCGGTGAGGCGATCATTTACGATGCTGAAACAAACGGGCTTTATATCTGGGACGTAGAAGAGGGAGAGTTCACAAAGAGCTACTTTATAGAATCAGATGCTCTTCAGCTCGCGTACGACGAATACTCTGACTCGGTATACAGTGTTCATACGGATGGGTATCTTAGAAAAATAGACTTTAGCGATGATACTCCAAGGGTCGCGGCGCTGACATATATGCCCGGTTCTGACTGGTCCGATATCGCCGTATTTATGGATAAAATTGAAATAGGTTATGGATCGTTTGATCGTAAGCACTCAGTTGATCCTTCAGGTAACTTTCTGAGTCTATTCATAAACCAATTCTATAGCCTGAATCCGTCATATTGGATTGAGTCAGAAGAAGCCTATTATCAGCTATACCGGACCTATCTCAATAAACACAGCTACGACACATCAACCGAAAGTCGTGTAGCTTCTTCCTCCCTATCAACAGGAGTTCAGGTAGAGCGCGACCTGTTCGTCTTACCTGAACTTGGCAAAGCAGTTCTTACTACCGGTAAGCTTATCAAGCTCGATACTCTGTCAAATGACCAGACCCTCAGCAGTGATATATACCAAGCCGCCTACCCCGCAAATCAGTTAATAACAGTTTCCGGTGATAAATCAGGTCTGCAGGTCTGGTCGGCAGATGGGGAATTGACGTCATTCGTTGCTAAAGGCAGCCCCGACGACCTTCGACTGGTCTATAACGCCACATTCCTGGGCGTCATCCGCGTGAGCTTTGAAGGCACCACAATCAGCCG
Source organism: Thalassolituus sp. UBA3500 (assembly GCF_002377545.1). Classification (NCBI taxonomy): domain Bacteria; kingdom Pseudomonadati; phylum Pseudomonadota; class Gammaproteobacteria; order Oceanospirillales; family Oceanospirillaceae; genus Thalassolituus; species Thalassolituus sp. UBA3500. The sequence continues at coordinate 9,217 of NZ_DFQB01000031.1, forward strand.
CTACAACATCGCGTCTGGAGGAGATACCGACGGTGACACTGTCAGTGACCTCTTCGATAATTGCCTCTCTGATTCGAACAGCGACCAGGCAGACCAGGACAATGACTATATTGGTGATGCCTGCGACAGTGATATTGACGGCGATGGCATCCCGAATGATATTGAAACAGCCAACGGACTTGACCCTCTCAGCGATACTGATCGCAATCAGGACAAGGACAACGACGGTCTTCCGAATTATTACGAATACCGGACCGGAACTGATATATCCGTGGACTCACCTGCCCCTTTTACAGGTCAGTTTACCATTAATTTTGATGACGGCCTGATTCCCTCAACGGTCCTAACTCACGGCGGTGAATGGTTCATTCTTGAGGACAGTGGCTATGAAGCGGAGGGATACGACCTGCGCGGTCCGGCAGCGGAGTTGGGATCTTTACTTCCTTATATTGAATTTTATGCCGACTTTGATGGTAGCGGCGATTTGCGATTCAACAGATCAAGTGATAACTCCTACGGCAGCTCACCTATTCTGAAAATCTATATTGGTGACTCAGAGGTAACAGCGCAGTACAGAGATGGATATCGGTATATTGACAGTTCTGATATTCCTGACGGTATTCAGCAAGTGAGGATGGAGTTACAGGTACCGTCTAATAATTGGAATGACCCTGACGAGCAGATTATCATCGACGATATTGAATATCAGATCTATATCGGACCAGACTGGGACGATGATGGCATTTCCGATGACACTGATAACTGCTACTCAACGCCAAACCCTGACCAGATCGATTCGGATAAGGATGGCCGGGGTGATGCATGTGATAGCTACTTTGATGACTGGGATGCGGACGGCATAGCCGACTTCGTTGATAATTGTGAGTGGGACTACAACCCCGGCCAGAGTGATAGTGACGGCGATGGCATAGGTGACGCTTGTGAATACACCTATGGCGATAATGACAGTGATGGTGATGGTTTCAGCGACTGGGATGATAATTGCCCTAGCACTGCTAACCCTGAACAAACTGATACCGATAGAGACTTCTTGGGTGATCTGTGCGATGACGACATTGACGGAGATGGACTCGACAATCGTGATGAAGAGGCTCTGGGCAGAGATCCTATGAAATCCGAAGGTATCTGGTATGACTCTGATGCAGACGGCGTCGCCGACTTCATCGAAATGAAAATAGGCAGCTCTGTCAGCGATGCCGATACATTCTCCAGTGTGGGCCTTCGACCCTACTTCCCGCTGGGAAGCCTGAAAAACTCCTACGTAAACGACTATTATGGCGAGTACGAAATCACTATGGAGACAATAGGAAACAACCAATACAAACGCTGGTTTAATGACGACGACTGCTACAGCATACTAGAGGCCCGCTCCGACGGTATTTATCACATAGAGCAGGTTTGCGAGGAAAGCGAATTACGCTGGCAATTTACCGATAAGTTAGTAATGCCCGCAGAATTAGTGCCAGGTGAACCAATAATCATAGCGTACAGTTACGAAAGATTTGAAGATGGTAACTTGATGGGTATTTTCACTGACAGCTATAACCTGACATTAATTGGCCGGGGACAGGCTGATTTTAATGGGACAACCGTTAATACAGTTGAGCTGATGTATGACAACGACGTAAGTGCCTCAGAGACTTATGCAGAGGGCTTGGGCTTTTTCTCGGCGGACCTCGTTAAGCTACAGTCATCAGAGATATCTTCACAAGAAGAATGGCCTTCCAGTAGAAATAGCGGCAGCAGCGGCGGTGCAGTCAATCTGTTCTGGCTACTCCTTGGCTCTCTCGGCGTGATGGCACGTCGACGGTTAGCATCCTGATACCACGCTGTAACTGCTATATAAAACCGGGCCAAGTGTCCGGTTTTTTGTTTCTCGCGCACCTTGCCAAACAGGCCATAGGGTATATCTTGATTATGTACAGCCCAATGAGAATTGATAACATTATCAATGAAATACTTCCTGATTTCTCTGGTCCTGATCTGGTCTGCTCAAGTCAGCGCCGAACAACAGATCTTCGGACTGGTAGCCAAGAGCACCTCTGATCCGAATTTTGTGCTGGCCTGGAAGGCTTGCGACAGAGCCGCGCGGCTGGACGGTAATTTTTGCGAGTTGCTGGGCTCTCCAGAGCCTGCAAACGCGCACTTACAAGCACGGGCGATTGAGGCCGCACTCGCGAGTGGACGCTACTCTGCGATTGCGGTTTCGGTGACGCAGTCATCCTTCATTGCCGACCGGCTGACTCACGCCAGTATTCCCGTTATGACATTCGACTCGCCTTTCAAGGAGGGCGAAGAACTCGCCTCTCTGCCTTACGTCGGGGCTGACAACGAAACCTTTGGACGAGACCTGGGCAGGTTGGCATCGCTGGCCTCTCCGGAGGCCGGAACCCTCTGTATCATGACGGTAGATCACGACCCCAACCTCGCAATTCGGGTTGATGCCCTGCGCCGCTACCTCGCCGGCAATATTCCGATGGAGTCTGGGCAGCGCTTATCCGGCGAAGGCGGCTGGTCGGAGCCAACCCGTTGCCCCAAATTACCTAATGCGAATCACCGGGAGGCCTTGCATCAGTTAACAGGTATCCTGCGCGACATCCAGCCTGACTTACTGGTCTCTGTCGGGCATTGGCCAGTCATCAATGAACGTGCATTCAAGGCGGCTATGTACGCGCTTGAGGAGGAAGAGATGAATACCCGAATCATTGCGGGTGTTGGGAAAATCAGTACAGGGCACCGTGAAATGCTGCGAGAGCATTTGCTCTATGGGCTGGTGAGCATCGACTTTGAAGATATGGGACGACTTGTGTACGAGCAACTCAGACGCCTGGCTCAAAACGAAGATGTGCCAACAGTCACTTATACGACAAGTATTCTCGTGCCAGCTCAATCTCTGTCGGATGACAAAGCGCTGAAGGAAGAGTAACAGTGACTTCCTCACCCGGAAGGTTAAGTACCAACGTGCTCGCCACCAGCAACTGGCATTCGGCGCCCAGCGTTTCAAAGTCATCCGTCGAGAGAGGTGATTGCAATCGCTTCAGATAGAAGCTGCCATCACATGAATAGATCTTATCGCCCACAATGGGATGCCCCTGCGCTGCGAGGTGAGCACGAATCTGATGCTTACGGCCGGTATAAATCCGACAGCGGATTAAAGAGGTCTCTCCCTCTGTCTTGATAACATCAAACTCCGAGTGACACTGCTTCACGTTTCGGTATGCGTCAGAATCTCCATCAGTGACAGGATACATTCTGGTTCGTATCTCGCTGTCAGTGCGCTCTGACAAGGGGGTAAAGTCTTCCCGGTGCTCCCAGGACGGTACTCCCCACACACGCGCATAATACTCTTTAACCGCGACCAATCGGCTGAGGCGTTTCTTCCAACGCCGGTCTGCTGCTTCATGTTTCGCGACAAGAATAAGACCAGCGGTTTCGGCATCAAGACGATGCAACAGGCGAGCATCTCGCCAGGGTGTATGCCTACGTATTTCTGAAATCAACGTACCGAACAAGTTACGTGTGGTGCGGCTTACGGGCAGTTGATGCGGTTTAAATATGACCATCAGGTCGTGACGTTCCCAGACGATGCACCAATCATTCGACACTGTATCCTCATGGTGATCGTCGAGCATGACGGAAAACTCACCTTCGCCGGGCAGTTGTCGGGACTCAGCCAAAGGCTGACCATCTATCGTGGCTGAGACCAGAAGCTGAGCTCGCTCAAGTTCTGAATGCCTCGGTAATAGCCAGGCTATGAAGTCCGCAGGCGTTCTCCCGTCATCTTCTTCAAACAAGGTCGCCTTCAGTCGGTGACTCATAGATCTGTTAATCCGGCCCAAACACGGTATACGAGGTAGTAGCGCAACGCCTTACCGATAAAAATAAGCACCAGAGAACGCTTCCACGGCAGCTGCGCAGCACCTGCGAGAGCAACCAGAATATCGCCCAACAAAGGCACCCAGCTGAACAACAAGGACCAGCTGCCATAGCGGGCGAACAACGTCTCTGCGGCCCGGAAACGTCGCGGTACCTCGTGCGAGCGCTCATAGAGCTTTCTGCCACCCCGACCCAATGCGAACGTCAACCACCCCCCACCTGTGTTTCCCAGAATTGCCGCACTGGTCACCAGCCAGGCGATAGCGCCTTGTTCAAGCAATAACACCAGATACCATTCAGACCCGACAGGCAGCACTGAGCCCGCTGCAAATGCGAGCAGAAACATCATGCCAGTCTCGATGATCAGGTTAAAAAAGTCCGTTTCGACCATAGTGATAATACAGGTGTCTGATAAACTAAGGCTCAATTTTACCAGCCATGGCGTCTACGGTCGCCAACATTGCGGATTACAGAGGCCAGCATGCTGCAGTCGTTGTTTACAGAGAAGTATGGCATTCCACTGGATGAGATTAAGCGCCGACACGCCTACGCTGATTCTAAATTCATTCAGGTGCAGGGAATGGATGTTCATTATCGTGATGTTGGCGAGGGCCCGGTACTGATCTTACTTCATGGCATGTTCTCATCACTGCACACCTGGGAAGAATGGATTGATACTCTAAAAGAGGACTTTCGCGTCATCGCTCTCGATGCACCCAATTACGGTCTGACTGGCCCACACCCGAAGGGAATGTTCAAACATATCTACAGTGAATTCCTCAATGATTTTACAGACGCTCTGGGCATTTCAGAGTGCATGGTCGCCGGCAACTCATTGGGCGGCTGGATGAGTTGGGAATTTGCGGGTCGCTACCCGGAGAAGGTGAAGAAGGTCATTCTTATTGATTCTGCGGGCTTTCTGTTCGTTACTCCCTGGTTGCTGATTTCTCTGGCCCTACCGGGAGCAACCTTTCTCAGTCAAGCGGTAAAATATCCAAAGTCAGCGTTCTGGGCGGTTATTAAAGATGTCTATGGTGATCGCTCAAAGGTCACCAAAGAAAAAGTCGATCTTTATTATGATTTGTCGATGCGCGAGGGCAATAGAGCCGCGTCTGCCCGTGTCGTTCACTTCATCCGCAATACCGGTGGATTCCGGACAGGCTACATGAAAAAAATGAACCAGCCGACGCTGATTATGTGGGGTAAAAAAGATCGCTGGATCCCCCTGCGCCACGTAAAATCATTTATGAAAAATATCCGTAATTCAGAGTCTGTGATTTATGACAACGCGGGTCATATGCCGATGGAAGAAATTCCGGAAATCAGCGTCAAGGATGCGCGCGAATTTTTGCTGAGACCCTGACTATAACCTCGTCATTCCGGGGTTTAATTCCCCGGATGTAACGCAGCAATCATATCGGTTGCTGCCAGTTCATCCCCCGCAGACCAATTTCTCAGATAAGAAAGATCGCCTGAAAAATCAGCCAATTCCATTGAGGACATCTCAGGTTTTACTGGCTGAGATTCGATATAGCGGTATTCTCCACGGTTCAGTTTCAGCGCTTTCATACAGGCAGAGTCATAGCGTGGACTGTCGACACGATTCACCACCCACCATTCAGCCTGCAAATGCTCATGGGTAATATCGAGCAATACAAATCCGCGATAGTAAAAATCGATGAATTTCAGATGAGGCATTACCTGCATTAACGACGAGCCCGCTAATGCAGCCGTCGTTTTATTACTGATTCCTGGTGATGTTACCGCAGGCGTGACCAGTTCGAAGCCTATCGGAGTTTCGGTTGAAACAAATGGGTCATCATTGAGTGTCATTGCCCATCCTGAATGAATATCACCGGTGAGCACACCAAAATTTTCTACATTGTGCCGACGAATACATTCGAATAGTCGACGGCGTGCCGCCGGATAACCATCCCATTGATCATAATTAAATGGCTGCTCGGCCAAACCGAATTGGTGCATCATCACTTGCTGGCCTAACAACTTCCAGGTCACGCCTTCCTGCTGTGCCGAGGCAAGGCGACTCTCTAACCAGATTTCCTGCTCGGCGCCCAACAGGGTTCTCTCTTCTGCGTTGATGGCATCAGGGGTATCTACGGGCGCGTCTCTTCCGGCAAGACGGGTATCCAGTACAGAAAGGTCCAGCAGGTTTCCGAAGCGATACCCACGATACAACGCAAGTCTGCCCGTATGACTGATTTCACGAACCGGCATCCATTCGTAGTAAGCCTGTACTGCGGCGCTTAAACGTTGTCCCCACTCCCCCTGGGTTAACGAATGATTAGCCGCACCCCCCTGCCAGGCGTTGTTCGCAACTTCGTGGTCATCCCATATCGCGATAAAAGCGTGCTGGCGATGGGCTGCCTGAAGATCTTTGTCGGCTTTATAAGAAGCATGGCGAGCCCGATAGTCTTCCAGTGAGACAGTTTCACCGAGCGGCTCATTAACCCGGCCGGATGCCAGTGATTCTTCGATATTGGCGTATTCGTAAATGTAGTCGCCCAGATGCAGAACAACATCAAGATCATGACGATGAGACAACTCGCGATATACGTTAAAGTAACCCGCGGCGTAATTGGAACAGGAGGTAAAAGCGAGTCTCAGATGCTCGACGTTCCCCTCAGGCAGTGTCCGGAATCGACCTGTATCTGACCAGTGACCACGAGCATAGAACGCATAGAAGTAGGTTGTCCCCGGTAACAAGCCCCGCACATCGTGCTTAACCGTGAAATCTCTCTCGATAGACGTCAGGCCTTCACCCGACGCTACTACGTTTGTGAGAGATCGATCGGTTGCGACTACCCAGCGATAAGCCACAACATCAGTGTCATCCTGCGGGCTTACTCGGGTCCAGAGGATGATGGCGTCAGTCAGAGGGTCGCCACTGGCAATACCGTGACGGAAAGGAAATCCAGCCTGTTTTCTCTGATCTTTTCCACCAGGAAATAGAAATCCACTGGCCAGGCTATCAATCAGAAACTCCCTGCGAGACAGAGGCATATCATCGGCTCATTCTGTGACTGACGCGCACAGTAAACCCTCTGCAAATGACAGTCAGATGGCCCTCATCTGACAAAACGATGACAATTTCGAAGTCAATGCTGTCGCTATTCAACCTACCCGCCCTCCTCGGAGACGGGCATGCTTCGTGTGATCCAAAAACAAAGGAAAGCAGCATGTCATTGATGCGTTATCTGGGCCTGACCAAACTGAGTACAGCCGAACTCGCCGAGATCTACACCAACGATAACTCCCGGTTCTTTCATTACCGCGGTGACAATATTCACTACCGCATAGAGGGCAATCAGGACGAGAACGCTCCCGTACTCGTCCTGCTGCACGGCATTATGGCCTCACTACAGACATGGGATGGCTGGGTAGATCACCTGAAGGGGAAGTACCGGATTGTTCGCCTCGATGTGCCAGGCTTTGGCCTCAGCGGCGCGATCACTGATGGCGATACCTCCATCGAAGGCATCGTAGACCGCATCAATGCACTGACGGAGCACCTGCAGCTCGATAAAGTGGTGCTTATAGGCAACTCACTGGGTGGCTACATTTCATGGAGTTTTGCGGCGGAGCACCCGTACAAAGTTCAGGCTCTGGTGTTACTGGATGCGGCGGGCTATCCGATGCAGCTGCCTCTGATCATGAAGTTATTCACCACTCCTTACCTGCGCCATCTGGTGCGCGTAGCGACACCCCAGTTTGTCGTCAGATATATTCTCGGTGAAGTGTATGGCGACAAACGCCGCATAGCCGAAGAAAAGATCCCATGCTATCAGGATATGATGCTACACAAAGGCAACCCTCTGTCGCTGTTGAAAGTTTTCGAAGAACTCGACAATATGACGCCCGAGCGGGTTTCTGACGTAACAGCACCCACACTGATTCAGTGGGGCGAGAAAGACATCTGGATCACACCGAAGAATGCACCACTGTTTCACCGTGACATCAAAGGGTCGGAATTAATCACCTACCCTGGCGTTGGCCATGTTCCGATGGAAGAAATTCCGGAACAGTCTGTAAAAGACGCCGAAGAGTTCCTGTCACGCGTTCTTTAAGTCAGCAACAGCCGCCTCATCAGTGCAAAGATGAGGCTCGCTGAATACGGACAATATAAATAAAGCGGAATGAGATATGTGTTGCATGGGTGCTGCTCCCGGTTATCTGTTCTGATAGTTAACCGCGGATTCCCCCAAAGCAGAAACAGATATTAACTAATGGCCCGATAGCTAATTCTGATTTCCCCCTTCAGCTACTTTTTACCGGCCCCACCACATAGTGAGCCAGCCGGTTACCGGCAATCAGCGCCCCCACGAAAATAAGCACGCTCTCATTTCCCGAGAGAATATCCACCAAAGCAGGACCCGGACACAGACCTACCAGCCCCCACCCTGCTCCGAACATAATCGCACCAGACATCAGACGAAAATCAATCGCCTGCAAGCTCGGCAGATGAAAGCTCGGAGCGAACAGTGGCCGAGCCCGTGTTTTACTCACCTGAAAAACAATAAAGAAAGTCACAACAGCACCTCCCATCACCGCGATCAGCTCAGGCTGCCAATTTCCGAATATATCCAGAAATCCGCGTACCTTCTGAGGATCATTCATCCCCGAGAGCAGCAGGCCTAAGCCAAACAGGAGACCGCTCAAAAAAGGTATTACATGCTTCATAACCCCATCCCCAGCGCATTCATCACCGCAACTGTCACGATACCCGCGCCAATAAAGGTCAATGTCGCCACAAAAGAGCGGAAGGAAAGCCGCCCCATGCCGCACACTCCATGACCACTGGTACAGCCATTGCCGATGTATGTACCAAACCCAACAAGCAGCCCTGCTGAGACCAGAAGCACCGAATCATCAGTAATGTTAATGGGTGTTGAATACCCCACTGCCTGCATAATTGGCTAGGCGACCAGCAGCCCAGCAAGAAACGCCAGCGCCCAGTGGCGCCCGGTGTCCCTGAGCATAAATACGCTAGAGAGTACCCCGGTCATACCACTGATCCGGCCGATTCCTATCCAGAGCAAAGACGCAGCGGCTCCTATCAGAAAGCCACCGCCTATCTCATCCCACATTCTGCCTCCGAAGGCCCAGAATAAACGCGGCTTAGTTTACCCGAGCCACGAATGTCTGTCTGGTTCTGTTCCCCTTGTTATACTCCTATACTAACTAGCGAATACCCAGAAACAGGAAATAATGATGTCTGCAGTACTGATGCATAGCCAGGAAGGTACGCCCCTTCACCTGATAGAAAAAGAGCATTACGCCAACTGGCTTGATGACCAGCCAGAATACGTCAAGCAATGGCTTTTGCACTCAGGCTACGCCGGCTCAGGGCATACGGTCATTCCGTCATCAAGTGGCAGTATTGATAGCGTTTTGTGTGTTGTTGAATCGACCGAGGACTTCTTCGTCTGCGGCAATCTCTCCAGTGCACTGCCTGCTGGTACATACACCCCCGTTTCTGAACTCTCAGATGAAAGCCTCTTGGCTCTGGCTTTTGGCTGGGGCGTAGGCGCTTATCGATTTGATCGTTACACAGAGAAACCTGCCGCGACCGCAAAACTGGCGCTGAATAATGAAGCCGTCATCGAGGAAGCTGGTCGCCTGATCGAAGGCACTAAGCGCGTGCGTGATCTCATTAATACGCCAGCGTCTGACATGATGCCGCAGAATATTTCCTCTGCCGTTCATTCGCTGGCTGATGAGTTCGGAGCAAAGGTACGGGATGTCGTAGGCTCAGAATTACTTGAGCAGAACTACCCGATGATCCACGCGGTAGGCCGCGCCAGCGAACATGACCCGCGCCTGATTGATCTGACCTGGGGAAACCAAGACCACCCTAAGGTTACACTGGTCGGCAAAGGAATCTGCTTCGACAGCGGCGGCCTGAACATGAAACCAGGCGACTCAATGCGTCTGATGAAAAAAGACATGGGTGGCGCAGCACACACCATTGGCCTTGCCTACCTGATCATGGCGAACAAGCTCCCTGTGCGCCTGCGACTGCTTATTCCTGCGGCTGAGAACGCTGTCAGCGGCAACGCTTTCCGACCCGGCGATGTCATCCCTACACGTAAGGGGTTAACCGTCGAGATTGATAATACCGACGCCGAAGGGCGCCTGGTACTGTGTGACGCCTTGTTCGAAGGTGCCAGCGAGAAGCCAGACCTGATGATCGACTTTGCAACACTGACCGGCGCATGCCGTGTTGCGCTCGGGACCGATCTGCCCGGCTTTTTCACCAATCAGAAGCAGCTGGCTGGCGACCTTATGCAGGCCGGTGAAAAAGTGTCAGACCCTGTCTGGAACCTGCCATTATTCCGCATGTACAAAGAAGCCCTGCACAGCGAAGTTGCCGATATGGTGAACTCAGTTCCCGGGCCCTTTGGGGGTGCAATTACCGCAGCGCTTTATCTGGAAGCATTCGTCGAAGAAACCCCATGGGTGCATTTCGACGTGATGGCCTGGAATCGTCGCGCCCTTCGCGGCAAGCCTGTAGGCGGTGAAGCTATGGGCATGAGAGCCATGTTCGAATATCTGCGTCAGCGCTATCCAGGCTGAGTCTGCAACAAGCCGAAAATAAAAAAGCCCGGCTGCAAAACAGCCGGGCTTTTTCAGGAGTTCACAAAGATATCAGGCAGTTCTGCTGTCAGACTCTTTGTTGTAAATATCGTCGACGGTCACCTCAATGTTCTCAGGCTTGTGGTTAACCTCTGCCGAACTCGCCTGCTTCTTCGTCTTACGAGTACCCTTCTTGAAGAGTGTGCGACGCGCATCCAGGATAATCCGGCCAAACGAACCCCAATCCATTGAACCAACGCAGGCCATTTCATCGCCCTTGTGCCAACCCGGATTACGGCTTTCAAAGAAAGCAATCTTGGGAACAGCACGTTCTTTCTCTGTAATTGGCGTCACAAAGTCTGAGAGCGCACAGGCATCTTCACCGAAATCCAGCAAACCCGTTTCGCGGTTCAGGGCACCCGGGAAGATGTTATCCGCTGCTGTAAATGCAACATTCTTCAGCTGCGGATCGTCACCATCAATGTTCGGATAATACTTGTAAAAGTTGTTTGCCAAAATAAGGTAGGTGCGATATCCCATAGAAATCAGGAACCAGTACATCGGCAGCGTCGGGTGACGAAGACGCTCTGACAGTAACCAACGGAAGAACGACTGCGGGAAAGCAGAGTGACCCCAGTATTCTTTCGACATCACTGTGTCACCACTGAACAGAATGCGGGCAGGCTTACCGTCAACTTCGATGGTGCGAGCAACGCCGGTCGAGAAACCTACGACTTTGCCATCGGTTTTGCGCTTGGCAATGTGTGCCCCTGTTTTGTTAGAAAAATCTTCCAGAAACTGCTCAAACGGGGTGTTCTGATAGTACACCTTAAACAGTTTGTACATTCCCAGGCACTCATCCAGGGTAATGTCTTCACGCTTTTTGAAGCGCATCTTGATTGGAGGCAGTTTCTTCTGCGCTGCTTTGTTCGCTGACATAGTGAGAACTCCTGTCCCTTTTGATAGGGCTCATTTATTTTATTGTTCAAGCAGTGTCAGAAAGGCGACAAGAGGGAGATATCCCAGTGCGACAACAAAAATAATAAGAGAGTCAGAAACACCACCACCTCGAGAATCGCCATCAACAGGCGCGCAGACGTAGTGTGAGCTATTTTCTTATTATTTTTATTATCGGGGCAGCGCCCCACCATCTGACGTCATCACTTTGATGACAAGAAAATAAACAACCGTTAAGTAAACTGGAATTTGTCTATTGACTAATTGGGGAGTTTACGCCTTTTCAGGCCATAGCCAATGGATAAAACGAGCCACAGAAACAATGGCCCATTTTGTTACATAAAATAATGACTTTCGTCACTTAAGTTCGGAGATCTCTTTCTGGTACCGGGTTTCAAAATTTTCGAAAGAGTTACCTGTTTCTGAGGAGCAGCGAATACCGCCAGTCTCGATATTGTACACCCAACCGTGAATCTCTACCTTACCAGTGGCAAGTTTGGCAGCGACAACCGGATGTGTACGCAGGTGCTGAACCTGCTGCAGAACGTTCTCTTCAATGGCTTCATTGAGATGCTGATTGTCCAGGCAGGCTCCACTTTCAATGCCATTACGCTCTCGCACAATCTCCATGGCTGAGCGGCAGTGCCCCAGCCACTCTTTAACGTGAGGCAGACCATTCAGGCCATCCATATCCAGAGCCCCCTTAACCGCGCCGCAATCTGTGTGACCGCAGACGATAATATGGCGCACTCCGAGTACAGCCACGGCATACTCGATAGAGGCAGTCATCCCCCCTGTTTCGTTGGAATGAGGCGGGATGATATTGCCGGCATTGCGACAGATAAACAGGTCTCCAGGATCGGACCCTGTCAGCAGGTTAGGATCAATCCGCGAGTCGGAGCAGGTAATAAAGAGGAAATCCGGGCTTTGCCCTCCCGCGAGGGTACCAAAGAGGTCTTTCCGCTCAGGATAAACATTCTTGCGGAAATTGAGCACACCATTGATAACGTCTTTCACTGTCTTACCTCTTCTTCAGGGTTGCGTAGCCTAAATGATTTTGCCACTTCACAACATAGCCCACACACGCTTGTCTGCTTTATCTGTCGCCTTAGCTGCATTATAAGTCCGTACAACAAAATCAAAACTGATATATTTACTACCATCCATAAGCTTAACCTTATAGAGACCTTTGATGCCCCTCACAATCCAGAAACTCGCCAGCCGCCTGACCTTTCGCCAGCTCCAGGTTTATAAAGCCGTCTATGACCTGCGCAGCTATAGCCAGGCAGGGGATCTGCTCGGCCTGACGCAACCTGCCGTGAGCAGCCAGGTACGACAGCTGGAGCAAGCGCTGGGCACCTCTCTGTTCGAGTACATCGGGCGCAAGCTTTACACCACCGCGGCTGGCGAGCGCATGTACGACGCGGTCAAAGGTATCTTCGCAGAGATCCTCGATCTGCAAACAGAGCTTGCGGCGCTCGAAGGGCGGGTGGCAGGCGAACTGCGCATTACTGCGGTCAATACTGCTCAATACGTCGTGCCCTACCTGATGCGCCCCTTTCTCGATAAGAACCCTGACGTGCGGATCAGCGTACGGGTAGTTAATAGGGCAACAGCAATCGAGCGCTTAAGTGACAATGTCGACGACCTTGTCATTATGGGGATGGTGCCAGACGGCAAGGGGCTGATCTCGATTCCATTTCTGGATAACGAACTGGTGGCAGTTGCACCGGCAGAGCATCCCCTACTCGGCCAACAAGCCGTCAGTGCCGAAGAGTTTTTAAGCAGCCGGTTACTGATGCGCGAAGCTGGCTCTGGTAGCCGCCTGGCTCTTGAAGTTCATTGCCATGAAACGAAACTGAAGATACCCGAAGCGATGATTCTGGGCTCAAACGATGCAATCAAGCATGCGGTCATCGCCGGCCTTGGCGTCGCTGTGCTACCGAAGCTGAGTATCTTGCCAGAACTTCAGCTGGGCACCTTGCAGATTCTGCCCATTGACCACTTTCCACTGCGCCGTAGCTGGTGCCTTGTACACCCAGCGAACAAAAGCCTGACGCCAGCAGCACGGGCCTTTGTGGAGTATATTCAACAGAACGCAGGGGAGTTCAGCCGACAGTTCGACAAGCAGAGCCACTACTTTCCGCACGAAGACTTTTGAGGCAAACGGAAGCCCTCGGCAGATTCAGGAATATTCCTCCAGACCAGCTTGCCATCCTTGAGTAGCAAAACGCCCGCACGCTGCCAGCGGGTTCCTGATGCACTTCGGTTTCGGGTGCCCTCTCGCCATAAGCGCATGACGCCCAATAACGAGGGAAAGCCCATAAAATGAGACGCAGCGCTGAAGCCCAGGCCTGCCTGGCCATAAAGACAACGCTCAGGATCATGATAAAGCGTCAGCCCCTCGGCGCCGCCAATATCTGCCACCCAGGTGTCGCGCAGCCCCTCGTCACCATGCGTAACCACAATCACCTGAACCTCTGGGTTCTCTGCCGCCCAGGCACGCGCACGTTTGATATCTCGCTCAGCAAAAGGGCAGCCTGTATGCCGCACGAAGACAAGTAACGATTGTCCGGGAGACCGTATTTCAGGTGGAAGGTCTAAAAAGTCACCGACACGTAAGTCACCACGTACCGCTTGCATCGGCGGCTTTTTGAGAAATATTGAAGCCAAAGTATATCCACGCCTCAGAGACAAAAAAGCCCGGATAATCCGGGCTCTATATGAAAGAAACTCAGATCAGTTAGCACGACCTGTGAACTTGCTTTCATCGGTGTTCACCTTAATGCGGTCGCCCTCTGCGATATGCTCAGGCACCTGCACGACTAAACCTGTACTCAGCGTCGCGGGTTTAGTACGGGATGTCGCCGACGCACCTTTCATTGCAGGCGCAGTCTCAACGATCACTAACTCAACGATCGTCGGTAGATCAACACCCACCGCAGAATCATTCAGTACTACAACCTGAAGGCCCTGAGTTTCCTCATTGATGAACATCGACTCTTCAGCGATCGACTCTTTGTTCAGCGGGTACATGGTGAAGTCTTCAGAATCCATGAAGTTGTACTCGTCACCATCAATGTACGACAGAGTCACCGGGCGACGTACCAGATCTGCCAGATTCAGCATATCGCTGTCTTTGAAGGATTCATCCAGCTTAGCGCCAGTCACTACATCGTACATACGCATGCGGTAGATAGAACCACCGGCACGGCCCTGCGGCACAGAACGCTCGATGTCTTTTACGAAGTACACGCTGCCGTTGTACTCAACCGCAGCATTCTTTTTAATTTCACTGGCCTTAGGCATGAAAACTAGCTCTTAATTAACGAATTTCGAAGCGTGAGATTACACCAAGCCGCTAAAGAAGCAAGCGTGACAAAACATTGCTCAACGCACTAAACGAATTCCCATATATTGCCACTGCAGCCAGGGTTGGAAGAAGTTGCGGTAGGTCTTTCTGCTGTGCCCTTCTGGCGTCGCGACTGAACTCCCCCGCAGCACCATCTGATTCACCATAAACTTACCATTGTACTCGCCAACAGCGCCGCTGGCTGTGCTGAAACCCGGGTAAGGTAAGTAGGCACTATTAGTCCACTCCCAGCACTCGCCCCACTGAATCTTATGAGAAGCGACTTCCCATTCAGACTCGGTTGGTAAGCGGCAGCCTTTCCATGCTGCGAACGCCGATGCTTCATAGAAGTTTACATGCACCACTGGCAGGTCAGGTTGAATAGGACGCAATCCATTGAAGTCGTAAGTCATCCATTCATTATCAAGTTTCTGCCAATACAGAGGCGCAACAGCATTCGTTTCCTGCACCCAACTCCACCCGTCGGAGTGCCATAAATCAAACTCTTGGTACCCACCGTCTTCTATAAAGGCCAGGTACTCGCGGTTGGTAACTAAAGAGCGACGTATTTCAAAATCTTCGATGTACTGTTTGTGCGCGCTACGTTCGTTATCAAACGAAAACCCTTTATGACTGGCCGGGACGCCCACCGAATAAACACCACCTCCCACGGCAGACCACTGCTCTGTTAACTCGGAGGCGACAGCCTGAGCCGATCGCAGTTCAGGTACTTCCAGAGATGGGTACAAGGGGTTATGGCCAAGGATATATTTAATATCCGTAATCAAAAGTTCCTGATGCTGCTGCTCGTGGTTCAGGCCGAGGACGATCAATGCTTCGAGCTCGGAAGAGAGACTACTTTGTTCGAGAAACTGAGCCATGGCCTCATCAACGTAACTCCGATATGCGTAGACTTCGTCGACCGTTGGACGGCTCAGATTTCCCCGGTCTGCTCTCGGTACGCGCTCGCCTACCGTTTCGTAATAACTGTTAAACAGATATCCCCACGCGGGATGAAATACCTGATAGCCGGAAGAGTGCGGTGAAAGAATAAAGGTCTCAAAGAACCAACTGGTGTGCGCCAGATGCCATTTCGGAGGGCTCACATCGATAACAGGCTGAACAACATAGTCTTCAGCAGCGAGATTCCGACATATCGACTTAGAAGCAGCCCGGACCATGCGATATTGATTCAACAGGTCTGTCATCAGTTCTTTATCCAGACGGCGTTAACGAACCAGCCCTTGCTATCCAGACAATGTTTTACTGGTGAATATCCGGTGGTCACAGCCAGATCATCCACTTCTGCCAGGCTGAACTTCCGTGAGACTTCCATGAAGATCGGCTCGTGCTTTTCGAAGGCTACCCGATGCCCAGCAATGGTGACGGTCTGACTTTTCTGACTGATCAGATAGCTCTGACAGGCACCGCTTACCGGGTTGTACGTCTGGTAGTCTTCGAAAGAGTCCAGTTTAAAATCAGCCCCGAGCTCATGATTGATACGATGCAATAAATTGAGGTTAAAATCCCGTGTCAGACCTTCGCTGTCATCGTAGGCTTTAAGAATCGTTCGCGGATCTTTCTTCAGGTCGAAGCCTGTAATTAACAGGTCACCAGGATGCATATGTTCGCCAAGGCGCAGGCAGAATGTGTGGCAGTCTTCGATGGGCATGTTTCCGATGTTAGAGCCGAGAAATAGTACAACTTTGCGACGTTGAGAAAATCGGTCAATTTCCCCCAATGCAGAAAAGTAATCGCCTTCGAATGGATGAATATCAATACCCGAAATATTCTGTTGAATACCCGCGCACAACACATCGAGAATGTGACCAGAAATATCGACTGGTAAGTATCGGAAGTCAGCATTCGCTTCTGACAGGTACCGCAGCAGATGACGTGTCTTTATTCCGTCACCGGCCCCAAGCTCTACAAGATCAAATTCGGCTCCGTCGATATTCAGCTCGGACACCAGCTCGTTCGCTTTCTCGCGAAACACTTCCATCTCACAACGGGTCAGATAGTAGTCGTCACAACGCATAATACGCTGAAACAAATGATCTCCGACTTCATCGTAGAAGTATTTGGATGACAGAGACTTCTGCGGCTGACTAAGCCCTCGCAGAACATCGTTCAGAAAGGTTGTATTGACCGGCGCGTTTTCTGCTTCCTGCACGTGCGCCAGAACTGAGTGTGTACCAGACATAGTATCCCTGCCTATTCAGAGTGGCGTCGCTACAGAACTCAGCTGCCACTGTCATTATTCTATAGAACCCGAAGGCTCTTTCGTCAGAACTGCTCATGTCACCCTAAGCCAAGGGTCTGAACAATGCAGCTATTTGGCCGAACCTGATACGCCAAACCAGCTATTCCACCAGTGGTCAGGGATACCAGCGAACTATGACAGTTTTACGTATGTCTGGACTTTTGCTGAGTTTGATTGCCAGCAGTGGCACAAGAGGGACAAAGACAGGCTTTATTCCGCCTTGAAGCGGGAATCTGATTGAGTGCATGCTGACCGATTGTCTCAGTCATACACCAACATGGGGTATCAAAAGAGCCCGAGGCGGCGGGCTGACAGTGGTTGTCAGCGCCGCACAGCGGGCAGCTATGCTCAGGCAGAGGTGAAGCAGTAAGAGAGGTATGCGATTCAGTCATACCCCAAAGCATACCTCAGAAATTCACGGCCAGACCAACCCCAAGTGCATCCAGCTCTACATCATCGTCGTCGATGTAGTTCATATACTCAGCGTTAATTTCTAATCGCTCGTTGATGTTAAAGTCTGCGCCAATACCCATTGAAAGGCCCATTTCATCGTCTGAATCACTGAAGGCGCCATTGTCATAACTGTAATCAGCACGGGTCAGACCGACAATCGCGTATGGAAAAAATACGTCAGATAAGGCAATACCACCACGGACATAACCACCCAACAGGCTGTCCAGTTCTACGCCATCATCGTCAAGGCCAAAACCAGCACGCACTTCACCAGAAAAATTCTCGTTAATATACATACCAAAACGACCGTATGGCATGGTGACGTCATTGTCGTCTCCCAGCTCTGCCATCCCCAGGCCGCCACCGGCATACATCGCACGGTCGGCCATTACTGGAGCAGCGCAAGCGCCCGCGATACCCAAAATTGCCATTTTCTTTGTCAGTGTGTTCATGACCATTTTCATAGAATATCTCCGTAATAAAAACGAGTACGTAATCGGAGAACTTGTGTAAAAAATAGTTCGAATTATATTTTTTTAATTTTCAGGAACTTTATTTATCTTGAATCAGCACGCATAAAAAAAGCCGCTAAGACTCCATGTCTTGCGGCTTTTATTCCTCTTTTTCAGAGGAATGCCACTGTAACAGTGGCAAGGGTGCTTAAATTAAAATCAGTTACGAATCAGATGATCAAATGCACCAAGCGCAGCTGTTGCACCGGCCCCCATCGAAATAATGATCTGCTTGTACGGTACATTCGTGCAGTCACCAGCGGCAAAGATACCTGGAATATTGGTCTGACCATGGTCATCAATCACGACCTCGCCACGTTCTGTCAGCGTCACTGTGTCTTTGAGGAACTCAGTGTTCGGCACCAGACCAATCTGAACGAAGATACCCGCAAGCTCGACGATATGAGTTTGGTCTGTTTCGCGATCCTTGTACTGCAAACCGGTAACACGCTGACCATCACCCAGTACTTCTGTGGTCATTGCCTGCTTGATGATCTCAACGTTAGGCAGAGACTCTGCTTTCTTCACCAGTACCGCATCCGCACGCAGCGTGTCTGAAAACTCAAGTACAGTTACGTGCTCAACGATACCCGCGAGATCAATAGCAGCCTCAATACCTGAGTTACCACCGCCAATCACAGCCACTTTTTTGCCTTTGAACAGTGGACCGTCACAGTGCGGGCAGTACGCCACGCCTTTATTACGGTATTCCTGTTCACCCGGTACGTTCATTTCTCTCCAGCGAGCGCCTGTGGCCAGAATCACTGACTTACCGCTCAAGACTGCGCCATTCGCCAACTCGACCTCAGTCAGGCCGCTGTCGGTTTTGCGAACGCCGACGGCTTTCTGAGCCTTCATCACATCGACGTCGTACTCTTTGACGTGCTCTTCGAGGTGCGCCACCAACTTCGGCCCTTCGGTGTAAGGTACAGAGATGAAATTCTCAATACCCACTGTGTCTGCCACCTGCCCGCCAAAGCGGTCTGCAACAATACCCGTGCGAATGCCCTTACGTGCCGCATAGATAGCAGCCGATGCACCCGCTGGGCCACCACCGACAACCAGAACGTCAAACGGATCAACGTCTTTGAGTGCAGCTGCTGCCTTCTCGTCGGCATCGTCATCCACCAGATTGATAATATCTGCCAGAGTCTGCTTACCGTTCGCCAAGGGCTCACCGTTCAGGTACAGCGCAGGCACGGCCATGATGTCTTTGCTCGTCACTTCTTCCTGAAATACACCGCCATCGATCATAGTTGCGGTGATGTTCGGATTCAGAGCCGCCATCAGGTTAATCGACTGAACGACATCCGGGCAGTTGTGGCAAGACAGCGATACATACACTTCAAAGTTCAGTTCTTTGGTCAGTGCTTTCGCCTGATCCTGCAGTGCCTGATCTTCCTTCGAAGGATGGCTACCTGCCTGCAGCAGGGCCAGCACCAGAGACGTAAACTCGTGACCCAGTGGAATGCCTGCGAAGAATACACGCGGTGCGTTGTCTTCTTTCGCAATCGCCATCACAGGCGCACGACCATTAATTTTCTCTTCCGTCGTGCTGACCGATATTTTATCGTTCAGTTCAGCGATCTCACGCGCCAGCTCTTCCAGCTCATTCGACTTAGGCGAACCATCCACAGCGACCAGCAGTGAAATTGGGTTACGCAGGTTATCAAGGTATGCGCCCAGCTGTTGTTTCATGTTTGCATCAAGCATGATGGTTTCCTTTATGTTGATTCGGCTTCTGGCTGCTACTTATATGGTGCCGGAAGCGCCTTAATTCAAAGTACAGGATTATAGTAGCGCCTCAGCACTGATAAGATAAATCAATCTTTTCTAAGAGGGTGATAGGCATTAGCTAAAACCTCGCGATAGAGATTGTCTATCGCTAACGGCTTACCAACACGCTAGCAAAATTGCACCCGTAGATAATACCCACCCTACTACTTTTGATACTATTCGGATAACGTAGGGTGCGCACTGCGCACCAGTATTTCTCAGTGGAATCAATATACTCACAAGGAGGTGATGTATGCCGAACTACCGCCGGGCAGGAGTGCCAGGAGGAAGTTATTTTTTCACAGTCGTTACCCATAACCGCCAGCCGCTTCTAACAACAGAGTCTTTCCGATTTGCTTTGCGGGAGGCTATAAACGAAGTGCGCAAATCACAACCTTTCGAGATTGATGCTTGGGTACTACTTCCCGACCACATGCATTGCATGTGGACACTTCCAGAGGGCGATCAGGATTTTTCCAAACGATGGGGGCGCATCAAAGCTGGAGTAAGCAAACGAGTTATTCTGCCTTCAATCGAAGCAAACGCTCGCAGAGAGTCCGGGCTTTGGCAAGGTAGGTTCTGGGAACACTTGATACGTGACGAAAGAGATTTCCGGAATCACCTTGATTACATCCATTTCAATCCAGTAAAACATGGCATGGTATCAAAGGTGACCGACTGGCCGTATTCGAGTTTTCATCGCTATGCAAGAGCGGGCATCTACCCTGAAGAATGGGCTTGCGATGGAGTGAATGACACGGTCAACGGCGGAGAGTAACGCCACTGTTACCGTAAGTTCATGGTGGGCAATGCCCACCCTACAATTCAGATCATCGTCACACGTAGGGTGCGCACTGCGCACCGGAACATACATGCAGGAAAAGCTGAAACCGCAGA
>NZ_DFQB01000057.1:0-10783 GCF_002377545.1 Thalassolituus sp. UBA3500
GCTCGCCAGATCGAGATTTTCTACAGAGGTAAATGCGATCTGTTGGGTCGTCAGGGCGTTATCAATAGCGACAGTTCCCGTGGCATCGGTCTCACTGACCAGAGTCGCGCCAATAGTGTTGACCTGATCACTACCGTCGCCGGCATCCACGGAAGCGACATTAGTGAAACTCATACCCGCTGTCGTCAGAGCTTTTGAACCCGTGACTTCGAATGCATCAGCATTAGCAGTACCGGTCAGTGTCCCATCGCTAAGATCCGCAGATTCAATATCCGTAAAACTAATGCTATTTGTAACCAAAGCTTCATTAGTATTGGCGACCAACGCAGCGGCATTAGTATTAACCTGATCATCACCGTTACCGGCATCGACAGAGGCAACATTACTGAAATCGATATCAGCAGAAGTCAGAGCCTTAGCCCCTGTCACCTCGAAGGTATCGGCACCAGAAGTACCTGTCAGGGCGCTATCAGTGAGGTCAGCACTATCAATAGAGGTGAACTGATAAATGGCTGTGTCCAGCGCGTTGTCAGTGCCAGTAAGTGCTGAGCTGGCATCGTTAACAGTGACTGTGTCGTCGCCGTTACCGGCATCAATGGCTGTGGCTGCATTGGTCACAGAGATTGCGTTAGCCGTCAGAGCAGTACCTGTGACTTCGAAACTGTCCGTGCCTACAGAACCTGAGAGAACATTGTTGTTCAGCTCCGCCGAACTAACACCTGAAAATGATATTCCGTTCGTTTGAAGTGAGTTATCTAACCCTAATCCTAAATCAGCTATGAGGTTTGCATTAGTATCTGTCGAGATATTTCCATTTTCTAGTTGAGCAGATGAAACTGATTTTATTAACAATCCCGGCTCAGAAGAGGTCTCGCTTACTCTTGATATATCACCATTCGCTCTGAGTATATTTGTATCGATTGCTGAGGTAGTAATATCGTTAAATTCTGCAGACAAGCTTACTGAGGGCGCAGTTATAGAGTAGTCTGCGCCAGATTCAATTGTTACTTTGCTTAAGTTTGAAAGAGATAGTGAATTGGTAGCGCTGATATTAACATCGTGACTGGCTGTCTGCCCTAATTCACCGAGGGTAATTTTATTGGAATCAATGTTAATGGAGGCAGCCTGGACTGTGCCCTCGATATTAAGTGCACTATTTATTGCTGTACCAGCGGCACTGGCCGATAGGAAGATAGTACCACCAGTTGCGGTAAGATCCCCGAGGCTTTTCAATGCATTAGCAGTCGCCACGTCACCGTCGACAGAGAAACCAATAATATTGTTTTCATCGAAAGTGATCGCACCTCCGGTGCCCGCCCCCATACCAATATAGTTAGCAACAGCAATATCCGCTCCGTTCAGAACTGAGCCACCAACCAGGACAACC
This sequence comes from Thalassolituus sp. UBA3500, assembly GCF_002377545.1. Taxonomy (NCBI): domain Bacteria; kingdom Pseudomonadati; phylum Pseudomonadota; class Gammaproteobacteria; order Oceanospirillales; family Oceanospirillaceae; genus Thalassolituus; species Thalassolituus sp. UBA3500. The sequence goes on from NZ_DFQB01000057.1 coordinate 1,388, forward strand.
CCCTGATCAATGCCGCTTAAATTTGCGCCATCTTGAATCGTAATGACGCCCGATCCCGAGCCCAGGTCCAGATCATCTATTGTGCCGTCTAAAAAATCAGTAAGATCGCCACCACCAGAAAAACCAGCAACAGCCAGACTGTTAACATCAATCACGGATGTTCCAGTAAGCGTAACGCCATTCGGGTTTACAAGAATGATATTTCCGTCAGCTTTGAGAAGACCACTAATTTCACTAAACGCACCAGAGTTAATCTGATTGATCAAGATGTTATTTGACCCACCCTGCTTAAACTCTACTCCGTAATTTTGAGAGATATCAAAGCTATCCCACTCTACCAAAGCACGACTAGGAGAACCTGTAATTGTATACTCAGCTGCACCATCAAGGTTTGTCACTCCATCAAGTGTACTACCAGTATTTGAGATAGTACTTTCCTGACCAGCAGCCAGCTCAGGCAGATTCGCCGCCCACGCAACCGGCGCTACCACCTGCCCTGCAATTAAAGTGACATACACCCCACCTTTCAGGCCATCACGTACCCCGGCAAGGGTCGTACTCAAGGCTGATATAGCAACGCTCAGGGCATTTTTTCTGAAACTGTTTGATACGGTTTCAATGCGTTTTTTCGTGTAGTGGGTCATTGTCACTGCTCTCATTGCAAGGAGGGCTTAACCCTCCGGTAGCTTATCCATGTGTACCGGCTGTCTGGTCACCGGCGCTGCGCTTTTGTGCGTCAGAAATAAAAGTTGATGTCAGCGAATACTTCGATAGCATCAGGATTGTTATTCAGTGGTTCGGTACTGGAGTCACCCTCCTGCGGGTCGAGGCTCGACTTACCATATACAGGGGTAGCAACAGACACTTTGCTGCTGAAGGTCGAACCCCAGCTTGCTTTAAATACAAGACCAGCAGCACTCATCTGCGCCCACTCGTCTTCTGCCAATGTACCGCTATCCGTTATGAAACCGCCGTTCTGAATGCCGTATGCAAGATCAAATAAAATACCGGCCTGGAATACATCGTTCAGGGTATTTCTACCGAATAGATTCCACTCAGGGAGGTCGAAGTACCACTCGTTACTAATAAATGCGGATTTATCAGCAGAGAAGTCGCCGACCTGAAAACCGCGAACGCCCGTTGAGCCCCCCATACTGAACTGCTCAAACGAAGGGAGCGACTGGTCAGTATGCTGAAGGCGAACGCTGGTCAGTAAGCGGCTGTATTTCTCGGTAAATGGCAGAGGAATGAAGAATAGCGAGCTGGTATCAATCGCCGTGCGCACATAATTTTCATCAGCACCTTCAACAACGTCGGTCTGGAAGCTACCGTACTGAACGCGGAGATTCGCTGTGTTGAGCATACGAATACCCGATTGGCTCAGGCCATCGATGTAGAAGTTCCACTCACCCGCCACTACGTGATCTTTCGTCGACAGAAAATCGATATAGCTCTCTACCGTTGATGTTTTATCGGTAACTGCCAGCCCCGTCGACATATTAAAGTCACGGGTACGGCGAATCTGATAGTCGTAACGAAGCGCGTAGGTAGTATTTACACCGCTAATTTCCAGGGCATTAATAATGCCACCGTCTTCATCAACAAGATCAAAGGTGTTGCGATCGGCACTGATCGTCACCCGGTTGCGCAGGTTAAATACAGGCAACGAGTAACTGATCTGACCGAGGTTGCTGTGCGCCTCCCGCGTACCAATTTCATCTGCAAGACCGTCACCCGAATCATTCTGGCCGATATCTTCAGAACGTAGCAGGCCGATGCTCAGGTTGTCACCAATGCCCGCCGGGTTGTGCCATTGCATGTTGCCGTATGCGCGCGCTTTACCTGTAAACCGAGCACCGTGATTATCAAAGCGCACGAGATAAGAGAAGTCATCTTCCTCACGAACCACCAAGCGAAGCCGTGTTTCACCTGGGTTATTACCAGCGCTGAACGCACCCGTTAATGTCATACCCGGCAGGTCGTTAAGAATGTACAGGGCTTCTTCAACTTGCTGACTCGTGACAATACCGCCAACGATGTGCTCGAGTGGCGACTCGAGCAGCTCTTCGCTGTAGCGCTCGTTGCCAAGAGCTTCAAGCTGACCTAAACGCCCTTCCATGACAGTGAAGGTAACAACACCATTCTCAACTTCCTGTGCTGGCAAGAGCACACGCGCCAGAAACAGCCCACGCTTGCGGTAATAAATCGTCAGCAGGTTCGCAATTTCTTCGAGGTCGGCGAAGCTAAGGCCGCGGCTTCGTTTCTGGTCACGAATCAGTTCGATCAGCGCTTGCATGTCTTCGTGCGTCAGATCATCAACATCTGAATCGCTGCCAATATCACGCAGATAGGCTGTAATTTCGCGAAGCTCATCGGGCGTGTAACCAGCATCACCGCGCTGATCTTCTTTCATATAAACAATACGCAGACGCTCAGCCTCGGCAAGCACACCTTCTCGTGTAATACCGAACTCAGGAAATTCTTCGAGGCGCTCGAAAGCGAATTTATTCACGAGAATGCGAGGGCCAGCATCACGATCATTAATATCTGGGATATCGCCATCCGTGCTTGGCATCAGATCTTTCTGACGAGCGCGCTGGCGAAAATCTTCATCTGCGTCAGGCTGATCATCAGGCGCATTAATACCAAATACATCACGTAAAGAAGATGCCTGCTGGGCTGAAATACCAGGGACCTGAGGATCCGCTGCCTGAACAACGCCAGCGGCAAAAAGTGACAGTAACGACAACGTAACACCCCGGCGCACGGACGCACCCAGGCTGGAATGAATCAACATATCCCTGTTCCTTAAACGTGCAGGCACGGCTGCACGCATCTGTGTTTTAACAAGAAGCAGTAGAGCCGGGAAACGGCCCACGTAACGATCTCTATGAGGAAAATTCTGAGACATCCTTGCCCTACTGAAATTGCAATCCGTTTAGCGCCTGCCCAGAGCAGAGCCGCATAAATCGGGCCTTATCAACGCTATTTTGACGCCAGACCCAGTAAAAATCGGCGGCATTATAGCAACATGATCAGTGCTTGAATACCGGCCTGTTAAAACACATAAAAGAGTAAACCTATTTCTGAACGGGAGTTTACCCAAAGAAATCCACAGGGCAAAGAGGCGCCCCGCACAGAAAGTCAGGCGGGGCTGAAATGGGTATCTATATTACTGAGAAACCACTCAACAAGGTTACTCCCCTGGACGCGGCTGATTCCTGCGAACAGTAGTATCTTCACCCTGCCCGCTCGGTACTGAGATAACCGGCGCTGCAGATTGATGGGGTCCGACGGTAACTTCCAGCATGCCGACACTGATGTTATCCCGACCGCCACTGTGGTTCGCATCGTCAATTAAGCGGTAGCAACACTCGAGTGCCGGACGGTGCGTGGCAAGAATATGTTGCAATTCGGCATTGTCAAAATACTCGGTCAGACCATCAGAGCAGAGCATAAGCAATGCGCTCTCGGTTAAACGGTAGGTCTTAAGCTCAGGTTCGACGTCGTCATGAACCCCGAGCGCACGGGTAATGTGATTGCGCACATCACTCGTCCTGGCCTCTTCCTCGGTAAGCGTACCCGCATCAATCATTTCCTGAACCACACTGTGGTCGCGGGTCAACTGCGTCAGCCCCTTCAGACTCCAGTGGTATGCACGGGAATCACCGACATGAGCCACCGTAAGCTGGTCTTGCCAGACCACGGCGAGAACAACCGTCGTCCCCATATGAGAGAAGTCAGGATTTTCTGCTTTTGCTTCGATGATCGAGAGATTGGCTTTATGAATCCCACTGCGAACTGCGGACTGAATCATCAGTTTCTGTTGTTCGGGCGTACAGGCGAGAAATGTGGGCGTGATTAGCTGACTGAAACAGAGACTGAGCGTCTGGATAGTAATCCGACTGGCAAGCGCCCCACCGCTATAACCACCCATGCCATCTGCAACGACGACATACGCGAACGGCTGATCAGGATGAGCAAACCAGGTAATTGCATCCTCATTTTCCTCCCTGATCTGGCCGATATCCGTGCGACCATTTACTGCAAGAGAGACGCTTCTGCTCATTCCATTTTCCATATCTCAAGTGAACAGAGCACTCGCCCTCCGGGCAGGCTGCGGATACAGCGGCTCTGTGTGGACTGCTGCGATTAAAACAAAAAAAGCGGGGCGGTGACAGATTTTTTCCTGAATCGTCTCTGGTTGATTTTGCAACACCTGTTCAGCATAATTGGCCTCACTTCAGCGTGGCAGCGTCTGAAACTTCAGGGAATCACCGTCAGCAGGGATACATACTCGACATGGCAAGACTGCCGCGTATTAACATCGCCAACATTCCACAGCACATCATTCAGGTCGGGCACAACAACCTGAACTGCTTCTTCGACGACGAAGATTACGAGTTCTATCTGGCGTCCCTGCAAAAAGCGGCTGAGCAATACGATGTTGACCTCCATGCCTACGTATTAATGCCCAATGCGATTCAGATGGTTGCTACGCCGAACATTGCAAACGGCATTTCATCCATGATGCAGTCGCTTGGTCGTCGCTATGTGCAGTACGTCAATCACCGCTACCAGCGCTCAGGCACTCTATGGGGTGGTCGCTATAAGTCCAGCGTCATTGATTCCGAGGCCTATCTGCTTACCTGCTATCGCTACGTTGAACTGAAGCCCATGCATGAAGGGATTGTCGAGAGCCCTGAGCTTTATGAGTGGTCGAGTTTCAATCACCACACTGGTCGTAAAAAAAGTAAGATCCTGCAAGACCACCGTCTATATCTGGCGCTCGGCGACTCCTACGAAGAACGTGCGAATGAATACAGCAAGCTATTCCGCTATGAATTCGACCGCGGACTACTGACCTACATTGCTGAAACCATCAAACTTGGCCAGGTACTCGGCGGAGATCAATTCACCGAGAAAATTGAAAAAATTGCCAACCACCGGGTACGTCCACTTAAGCGCGGCCGCCCAAAGAAAAAGTCAAAACCGACCACTGTTTAAATCGGCGCACGCACCTAATGGCGCAATATTACGAGTCATCGTGATTTTCTCGATTTCAGCAAAAAATTTCTTTTAATAAATCGTGTCAGAGTCAAAGTCCCCACTGACACCTATCCTTCCCCATTTACTTAAAGACCCTGTCTGTCGGGCCTGCCTACACCGAAAGTGCGCCTGTTAAATTCGTGCCAGAGTCGAATAAATAATCGAAAAACAGGGGTTTTCGTCTCGAATCTAATCTGTTTAACTTGGCCTCACTTGCCATATGGCCGTGGTTTAAGCGCTTTAAATCAGCCCGCACAGCCAAGGCTTGAAGGAAATCTTTAACTACATACAGAGGAATTGTTAAATGGCTATCTACATGAATTTCAACGGCAACAACCCATCAGGTAACGTAACCGCAGCTGGTTACGAAAACTGGATTGAAGTTGATAGCATGAGCTTCGGCGTTGGCCGCTCAATCACTATGCAAGCGGGTGCAATGTCTAACCGTGAAGCATCTCGTCCAAGCATCAGCGAAGTGACTGTAACTAAGCCACTGGACGCTGCTTCAGGTGGTCTGTTCAAGTCATCTGTTACTGGTGATGCTGGTGTTAAGGTAGAAATCCACGTTGTTCAGACTGGTGCAGAGAAAGTAGAGAAGTACGCTGTCTACACTCTGGATGAAGTCATCATCTCTTCTTACAGCATCAGCGCTGCAGCTGGCGGTGCTCCAGCTGAGTCTATCTCTCTGAGCTTCGCAAAAATCGAAGCTGACCTGACTCACGCAGACAAGACCAACAAGAATACTAAGAACATGAAGGTTGGTTACGACCTGACTACTGCAAAACCACTGTAATAGGGTATCCTACCCCATTACACCTCAGAGCAGCCTGCAACAGGCTGCTCTGTTCTAAAGGATTCTAACGCAAGTGGAAGCGTAGCCCCCTCATTACGCTACCCATCACAAACGCAGTGGTGATATAGCATGACGGCACTCAGTCAGAACAACCGCCTTATTCAGATAACGACTCCGCTAGGTAAAGACGCAATGATTGTGTCGGAGCTGACGGGCGACGAATACATTTCAGATCTTTTCCATTTTCATCTCGATTTATACTCTGACAACCACGAGATTGCTCAGAAAGATCTTCTGGGTAAAGACGTCACTATCAGCCTGCAATCAGAAAAGACTAAGGAATCTCGCTTTATTCACGGCTACATCAACCACCTGGCCATGCTTGATGTTAATGATGAAGGCTTACGTCGCTACCGCGCAGAAGTAGTGCCGGGACTTTGGTTTACCACACTCGGTGCAAAAAACCGGATTTTCCAGAAAAAAACCGCCGACAAGATTATTGAAGAAGTCCTGAAAGAATACAGTAAGGTTGTCTCATTCAAGCTGAACACCAAAGGTAAATTTGCCGAACGTGAATACTGTGTTCAGTTTGAAGAAACGGACTTTGCCTTCGTTTCACGTCTACTCGCAGAAGAGGGAATCAGCTACTACTTCACGCACAAAGACGGCGAACACGAACTGATTTTTGTGGACGATGCTCAAGACTTCGTCGACTCAGGCGCGGCCAAGGCCGAATATGACGGTGGCGGAGTCCAGCCGGATATTCCCTCAGTGCACAGCTGGCAGCGTACGTTCAATTACCACACGAACGCTTTCGAATTTCGTGATTACTCTGAAAACACGACGAGTAAAGATCACAAACAAACAGTTAAAACCAAGTCAGATCTGAACAAAATTGCTGGTTTAACAACCCAGGGCTATGGCGCCTTCCATCTGCAGCCCGAAGGCGATAGCGAGCATACACTGGTGGATGCTCAGAGTAAGTCCTTTGCTGAGAATAGCATGGAAGCCGTAGAAGCCGGATTCGATGTTGCTCAAGGCACCAGTAATATTATTGCCTTATATGCCGGTGCGCGCTTCGAGCTTGATCACCCTATTTCCAGCGAGACCGGTAAATACCTGATTACGCATCTAAGCATCATTGCTCGCGACGGCAATGGTGAATCAACCCAGAATTCAAATCGCTTCAGCTGTGTACCGTCAGACACCCTGGTCAGACCACGACACGATGCCTATCGACGCCAGGTTCACGCGCCACAGGTTGCCACCGTAACCGAGGTAAAGGCGACCGGCAGCGACAGTTCCAAAGATACCTTTACTCAGGTCAAAGTCACCTTTCCCTGGAACAGCGAGCAGAACTCATGCTGGGTCAGAGTAGTGCAACAGTTTGCTGGCAAAGGCTGGGGGGCTAACTTTGTCCCGCGTATCGACCAGGAAGTGGTGATCAGCTACATCAATGGTGACCCTGATCGTCCGCTGGTCACAGGTGCCGTATATAATGGAACCAACGCTGGTCCGAACTACACATCGACCCAAAGTGGCTGGAAGACCATGATCAAAGACAGCGAGTTTAACGAGCTACGCTTTGACGATAAAAAGGGCAGCGAAGAAATCTATATGGAAGCCGGCAAGGATCACAACTGGATCATTCATAATGACCAGACCGGCACCGTCGAAAACGACCAGACTGTTACCGTTAAGAACGACCAGAAACTGACCGTCGAACAGAATCGCACAGCAACCGTCAGCAAAGGCAACGATTCACTGACCGTATCGAAAGGTAATCAGACAACCAAAGTAGACTCAGGCAATCACAGCCTGAAAGTCAGCAAAGGAACGTCCACTATCGACGCCATGGGCGCGATTAAAATTACCTCCAAGACCTCAATCGAACTGAAAGTCGGCGCTAACAGCATCAAAATCGACCAGACCGGCGTTCAGATTAAAGGCACCATGCTCAAGGCCAAGGCCAGCGCCATCGGCGAAGTATCAGCTGGCGGCATACTCACGGTGAAGGGTGCCCTGACCAAAATTAACTAAGTGGTAACAGCATGACTCAGCTGATAAAAATACAGGCGCTGACCGCCGACGAACTGCTCAAAGAATTTGAATTAACTGAGCCAGAGGCCGCTGATGTCGTAATTCCTGATACAGCCCCGCAGATTAGTATTGAGCGTTTAATGGAAGCAGGTTACTACCAGGATGCCATCAAGCTACTGGCCCACGGCCTGCCTAAGCGAGAAGCTGTCTGGTGGGCCTGTCTGGCAGCGAGAAAAGCCCAAAAGCCAGATACCGACGAACACAACATTAATGCCCTGTTGGCGACCGAAACCTGGGCTCGCAAACCCACCGAGGACCATCGCCAGCGCTGCAAAGAACTCGGTGAAAAAACACAGTACAAAACTGCAGCCAGCTGGGCGGCCACCGCAGCAAGTTGGTGTACCGGAAGCATGACGCCACCAGGCGAACCCGAAGTGCCACCACCAGCCTACCTATACGCCCATGCCGTGGCGGGTAGTATCACACTCGCCTCAGCCACGATTGACCCAGAAAAAATAGAAGACAACTACAAGCTGTTCCTCGCCCAAGGGATCGACCTGGCTCGCGGCGGAAACGGCATGATTGAAGGAGCCTGATCATGGCAAAACCAGCCTCACGCATCACTGATATGCACGTCTGCCCGATGTCATCTGGCCCGGTACCGCACGTTGGTGGCCCTATTGTCTCTCCCGGCGCGCCGACGGTGCTCATCGGTAACATGCCAGCCGCGACTCTGGGCAGCATGTGTGTCTGCGTTGGGCCTCCCGATTCTATTGTTATGGGCAGTACAACCGTCCTGATGAGCAATAAACCTGCAGCACGGATGGGGGACTCAACAGCTCACGGCGGCAAGATTGTTTTGGGGTGTCCGACCGTATTGGTGGGTGGATAATAGTGGAAATATCATTCCGAAAAAGTTCTATGTTAGCTAACGGAGCAGAAAAACTGCGGTTTAGCGCAACGGCTATAATATTCTGTCGACATGAACATTGACGAACATATAAGAAGAATATTAAAAGTGATATCAAAAATATTTTCTTTTTTATTACTAACGTTATTAATAATTAACAAGGGACATTCCATGTCGATTTCAGATATTGGTAGAGTTTGTACATTTTCTTCGATCAAAGCCAAGGTCACTTTAAATGGTCAGCCTGCTATTGGCGCTAAAGTTACACGACTGACTGACTGGAAAAAGCCACTGGAAGACACAACAGTAACAGACCAAAACGGATATTTTGAATTTCCAGCTCTGTATGAAAGATCAATCGGTCAAAAAGTACTTCCGATACAATTTGCGGTTAGCCAAGTAGTAACTATTGACTATCAAGGAAATAGCTATGAAATATGGGTAACCACAAAAATGAGCACAGAAGAAAACTCCGAACTGGATGGAATTTCACTGGATCTCACATGTGAACTTTCAAATGAAATGAAAACTTATAGAGTTTCAGGGCCAATTTTAGGCACTATCTGCACTTGGAATAAATCTTAGTATCAAGTTTGAAGTGCGA
>NZ_DFQB01000013.1:0-12545 GCF_002377545.1 Thalassolituus sp. UBA3500
GGCTATGCCGATCAATAACATGCTTGGTTATAACTTCCGCTTGGGAGAAATTGAGTGCGCGATTGGCATGGAGCAGTTGAAGAAGCTAAATGGGCTGGTTGAGTCCCGTCGCGCTCTGGCCGAACGATTGGCGGCGGGTATTTGTGAGCTGCCGGGGCTGTCAGTGCCGTATGTTGCCGATGGGAATACCCACGTGTACTACGTATTTCCACTTCTGGTCGACCCGGATGTCGCGGGTGTCAGTAAGTTTGAAATTGCTGAAGCGCTGAAAGCCGAGGGTGTGATTCTTGCGACGCAGTATCAGAACCTGCATCTTTTGCCTATGTATCAGCAGAAAACAGCTTACGGTACGAGTGGATTTCCCTGGAGTGCTGAGTTCACCAGGCAGGATATTTCCTACGAGAAGGGAATATGTCCGGTCGCAGAGGATATGAATGACCGTACGTATCTGGGTTTCGGAATGTGTACTTATGATCTGACCGAATCGGATGTCGATCTGATTATCCGTGCTTTCCATAAGGTGTGGGCACACAAGGTCGAGATGAGTCGGTAAGGCGTAACCATGTTCAGTAATGACTTCAAATCCATACTGCCGATTGAAAAGGATGACTTGAAAGTTTGTCTTTTTACTCTGGATGATATTTCAGAGCGATATATTGGTTGGTTGAACAATAAGGAACTGGTCAGGTTCAGTAATCAGAGATTTATGAATCATGATGAAGCCAGTTGTCGTGAGTTCTTTGATTCCGTAAGCCGGAGTAACTCGGTATTTCTTGCTGTGAAGCATAAAATTCACGGCCATATCGGCACGATGACGGTTCATTTCAATCAACGTCATGGCACGGCTGATATGGGAATCCTGATCGGTGAAACATCGGCTCCCGGTGCTGGTTCTACAGCCTGGTTAATGGTGATGGATAAGGTGCTTTCGTTGCCTGGTTTGCGTAAGGTGACTGCAGGCACCCTAGGCTGTAACAAGGCCATGCTGGGGGTTATTCGTAAGAGTGATATGGTCCCGGATGGTATTCGTGTACAGCATGAATTAGTTGAAGGCGTTGCTTTCGATATGTTGCATTTCGCCAGATTCTCCTATGACTGATTTTCCTGCGGGGCGTTGTGGCATTGTCGCTCACGATGCGGGTGCGGCGAATCAGATCCTGCATTGGATTACGGCAGGCGATTTTTCTGATATTGATATCATTCTATCTCTGCATGGCCCCGCTAAAAAAATAGCAGATCGTCTTGGGCTGCTGAATCAATTCGAAAACATCGACGATACAGAGGCGCTGGCTCAGAGGGTGGACTGGATTATCTCGGGCACAGGCTGGGCAACTGAAATCGAAAAGAATGTGATGTATCTCGCCCGACAGCGTGCAATTCCTGTATTCGCTGTGCTGGATCACTGGGTGAATTATCGTCCGAGACTGAACTATCAGGCGGATGGCCAGGCAGATATTGATGAGCTTTGGGTGGTTGATAATGAGGCTCAGGCTGTGGCAGCTTCAGAGTTTCCTGGTGCTTGTATACGAATCATGCCGGGTAGGTACCTGGAGGATCAGGTCGCGGAGATCAGTTCAGTAACAGAGTCTGGCACGGTTCTGTTTTTGATGGAGCCTGTGCGGGAGCAATGGGGTGATATGCAATCCGGTTCACTAAATCCCGGCGAGTTTTCAGCCTTCGAGTTTTTTCTCTCCGCTCTTAAAAAGACCGGTGCTAATGTCGGCAACATTGTGATTCGCCCTCATCCTTCTGACCCTCCCGGTAAGTACGACGCTCTTACTGAGTGTGTAGAGTTCAGAGTTTCTGTAAACACGGAAGATTCATTGTCACATGCGATCTCAGAGGCGACGTATGTTGTCGGATTAAACAGTTACGCGATGGTGGTGGCGTTAGCCGCAGGACGAAAAGTCTACTGTGCTTTGCCACCGATTGCGCCTGCATGTGTGTTACCACACACAGGTATTATTGATCTTCGAAACGAATCATTCGGCGTATAGATGCTCGTTAGAAACGATATCGTTGCGAACCCATGGGTCTGCAGTATCCGGGTATTGCTTAGACGTAATACTGTCGTAATGAGACGGTAGATCTTCAAGAAATTTCCCAAAGTTACTCTTCCATTCAGTAATAAATTTATCCCGGCTGGCTTTATTTTCTATCGAAAGTGAGTGAGCACACCCGATATTCAGGTAATGCCATATTGAACCGCGTATGAAGTATGCGGTCAGGCCATACTTAGGGAAGACCTGTTGCAGTAGATTCAGGTTGATCGTGTGGCACACACGAAATACGTCTTCAGGTTCGGTCGATTTCAGAGAATTTAAGCACACACTGAATGAGCGGCTGATTTCTTTCAGGAAAGCACCGAGCTCGTCGATTTTCTCGCGCATCTGCTTCTGTGTGAAGGGTGTACCTTTGAGTGCCTTCAGAAATTCGGTTGAAGCGATGTCTTCACGTGTAGCGAAGAAGTCATCTACGGCATCCGGTGTAAGATATTCAGTGTTGGCGATCTTTGCGCCTTCTGAACATGCGTAGCTTTGTGTTTGCTGGTGCAGTGTGCGGTGCTTTGTCAGTTGTTCAATACTCATCCTTGAGGTGTTGTACATTGGAAAAGTGTACATAGGGTCGCCATGAACTGATTCGGTTTCGACCAATTTCTCCAGATTACGTTTAACCCCTTCTTTGATGGAGTCACTCATTTTATCGCTGAAGTAGATGCTGTTCTTCGAGTGATGCTGATTCTTCTCCGGGAAGCCGAAGTCCATGCCGTACAGGAAGACGCTTTTAAGTTGAAGGTGAGTTGCTACGGCCACGCCGGTGTTGGTGCAGGTTGGCGTCGCTCTGTGTACGATTTCTTCCTGGCTGCCGAACATATTTCCCAGCGCCGTTGAGTCTTTCAGAAAGTAGTAACCGTGTCTGAATAAGCTAAATACCTGGGGAGGCAGCTGTAGGGCGCCAACCAGCAACGTATTTTCAAAGAATTCTGGATGCTCGATTTTTGAAAGATGATCGTACGTCAACATGTGCGATTCAATTTCAACGTGTATATCGGGCATGAGTCCGGCAGCAATAATGCTGTGTACCGATGTTCCGCACGAGATCAGTAACATCTTATTGCGATGGCGCTTAATTTCTTCAACCCGCATATCAAAGGATGGTCCACCGCCGACGATAACCGCTGGTAGAGTGGTATCTATCTGGTCGTAAGACATAGGTGGCACGCCTGCGCCAATATTATGCAGAGCATTGTTAAGCTGATTTATTTCATCGTCATAGTAGCCCCACTGATTCAGGAAGAAGTGCATATCCCCCTGTATACGTTTGACTATGGGGTTATAGGGCGCACTGCTTATGTGATTATAAAAGAGAGCGCACAGCGGGAAGCTCGGGCCGTAGTTGATCAGTAGGTTCCAGAGTGCGGGAGAAGACACCTCCGGTGGAGCGACTCCGCCGTTGGCGACGAGTATGTCGATCTTATTGCCTTTCCTTTCAAACTCGCGGAATAGATCTTCCCAGTCAGTGACATAGAGGCTGGCGAAGAAGTACTCAGGATCTGGCTCGAAAATGATGACGTTAAGAATTCGGTTTTCCCGGATCATTCTTTCGATATGGATACCCAGGCCACAGCCAAAGAATACGATCATGGGATAGAAATCGGGAATGGTGTAATTCTGGGTCAGGTCTGCATCGTCCGGGATCTGATCCGTCAGAGCGTGCATACGTTTAGAGAAGAAACGATGAAAGCCAATCTCCCCCGGACTGGGTGGCAGTATGGTGGCTATTGATTGTCCGGGGCCGAAGTTGTCTTTGTATGCGTCAACTTCTCTATCTGCAAAGGCATGCGCATCACCTTGATACAAACTTTGTTTGTCGTGCCAAAGATCGACGCTACCTGTATCGCCATCAATATTCAGCGTCAGTCTACTGAAGCTTTCCTGCAACGCAGTTTGATACAGAGCAGGGTGCTTCTTCTTAAAGTACGCCAGATTTTTGTCTTTCAGCGCCATAGCACCGGCGGCTCGTGGGTGTGTCATGCCATTTCTCCTTATTGAACAGAGAAAGTAGCAGAGATCATGCCACCTGAAGGGGGGAGCAGACTTGCAGGAAGAGCACAGAAAAACATTTCGTAACAAACTTTTTTAATGCCAGATTTGGTGAGTGTCAAAAATAATTTTCTATATATATCAGTGGGTTAGCAGGGGTGTTGCGAGGGTGTCAAAAGGGTGTCGCATATGCCCCTCACTTTGTTGAAAAAAACTTCTAAAGAACTCTACGGGGGCGCCGTTAAACCCTATGACAAAGTCAGGCGGAGCCGAAAAGCGTCGAAGGTGATGCCGGTTCCAATAGAAGTAGGTACAGGAGAAACACCATGCCTCAAATTATTAATACCAACATTGCCTCGCTGAACGCTCAGCGTAACCTGGACAAATCCCAGTCGGCGAACCAGCAGGCCTTGCAGCGCCTGTCTTCTGGTCTCCGAATCAACAGCGCGAAAGACGACGCTGCTGGTCTGGCGATTTCTACCCGTTTCACTTCTCAGATCAAAGGTCTGGATGTAGCCGTACGTAACGCCGGTGACGGTATTGCTCTGGCACAGACTGCTGAAGGTGCACTGGGTTCTATTAACGAATCTCTGCAGCGTATTCGTGAGCTGGCGGTTCAGTCTGCTAACGCCACTAACTCTGACGTTGACCGTGAAGCTCTCCAGGCTGAGGTTGATCAGCTGGTTTCTGAGATTTCGCGTACTGCAGAAGAAACTGACTTCAACGGTCGTAAACTGTTGGACGGTTCTTTCTCTGCAACCTTCCAGGTTGGCGCTAACGCTGGTCAGACGGTTGATATCTCTATCGGTGAGCTGACTGCTGACAAGCTGGGTTCTTCTTCTCAGTCAGGTCTTTCAGCGCGTGGTACTGACAACGCTCTGGAAAACGGCGACCTGGTTCTTAACGGTGTTGCGATTGCCGCTTCCCGTGCAGAAGACGACACTTCTTCTGTCTCTAACAATGTCGCTTCTGCGATTTCTAAAGCAGCAGCGATTAACCGTTACAGCGACGAAACTGGCGTTACCGCTCAGGTAAATGAAAACGTTGCTGGTGGTAGTGAGATGAGCGGCACCGCGGGTTCCGGTACTTTCACTTTGAACGGCGTAGACATTTCTTTCTCTACAACGACCGATACGGCGCAATCCCGTGCAGCGATCACGCAGGCAATCAACGCGGTTGCTGAACAGACTGGTGTTCGTGCGGTTGATACTGAAAACGGTTCGACGGGTGTAAACCTGGTTGCTGAAGACGGCCGGAACATCACTCTGAGCTTCGATACCACTGAACTGACTGGCCTTGACCAGGATACCTTTGCTGCGGCAACCGGTCTGTCTGGCGGTGCGACGCTGCAGTCTGGTACCACATACAGCAACACCTACGAAGGTGGTTACACTCTGATTGCTGACGGCGACCAGAAAACCATTGAAGTATCTGGTGGTAACGGCACTGGCCGTGGCGACCTGGCAAACGCGGGTCTGACTGCGGGTACATACGACCGAGCTGAAGCAGTCTCTGTGTCTTCTAAAGTGGCTGACACTACCTCTGCCTCTACTGTGGGCGGCGGTTCGCTGGCGAACACTCTGCAGCGTGCTGACTCCGGCGGTACCTTCATTTCGCAAACCACTGGTTCTGTGACAACTACCGTAACGACTACGGCAACTGCAGCACAGATCACCGACAGTGGTGCATCTCTGACGATTGTTCAGGGTACAACTGCGGTTACTTACTCGAATGCGGGTAACCAGGACATCGCTGCATATGCAGATGCTGCTGAGACTGCGGCAACGACTGCGGGTATCGATGTTAACTTCTACGAGCAGGGCACCATGACGCTTTCGGGTCTGGATGCGGGTGACTCGTTTGACATCGGTGGCGTGACTGTAAACGTTTCTGGTACTTCTGCGATTCTCCGTGCGGAAAGCGTGGTTGATCAGCTGAACGCTGGTAACTTTGCTGCGGACCTGGGCGCAACAGGTTTCCTCAATGCTGAACTGGACGGTACTGGCGGTGATGTGACCTTCACATTCCGCAACGAAACTGCCACCCAGCTGACTGCCGATCGTACGACTGCAGGTGCAGTAACCATCGACGGTACTACGATCTCAACAGGCGCAAATGGGACCATTCTGACTGGTGAGCTGGCCTTCGCATCAACGTCTGCAACTGGTGAAGCGGTTGACGTAACTCTGACTGACGCTGGTACTGAACTGCTGGGTGCAGCGGGTACTGTGACGGATAGTTCTTCTGCTGGTGATGTACTGACAACTACCGCTGAAACGAACCTTTCTGTGAGTGTTGGCGGTGTTGATGCATCACCTGCTGCGCCTCTGCAGGCAGGCTCAACGGTTGCAGAACTGGCAAGCACCATTAACGGTGTGAGCGGTGTCAGCGCCTACGAAGAGATTAACCTGACCATTACAGACTCGGCTCTTGAATCTGGTGAGCAGCTGCGCTTCTCGGCGGGTGGTACTGATATCGATGTAACGGCTACTCCAGACAGCGATGGTAACTTCACGCTGCAAGGTCTGGCTGATGACATCAACGGTACTGACTTCTCTACAGCCAATATGGATGTATCAGCAACTTACGACGCAGACAGCGGCGAAGTATCACTGACTATCCGTAACTACAGCGCTAACACGGTTAGCCTGGAAACTGAGAACGCCAGCGGCCAGACCATTACAGTCGCTGAAGGCGGTACTACAGATATTGGAGAAAACGCTCTGAATCTGTCGGGCGAACTGAAGTTCTACTCTGACGATGGCAAAGACGTAAACGTTACTCTGTCTGATCCAACGACTGGTGGCGAGCTCTTTAGCGGTAACAGCGCTTCTGAAGACTACACAGGTGTGAACGGTCTTGAAGACGGTGACCTGCTGATCAACGGCGTAACCATCGGTGGCGCGGATGTGAATGCGGATACTTCTTCTGCAACTGTATCGTCTGATGGCTCTAAGATCCTCTCTTCTGAGAAGTCTCAGTCAGCGATCGCGATTGCAGCAGCAATCAACAAAGTATCTGACGAGACCGGCGTATCTGCTGAAGTTAACGCGACCGAAGTGGTTGGTGGCGACGGCACTAACGTTGACCTGACTCAGTTCGAAGAGGGTGATCAGGCTGGTATCTACATCAACGGTGTAGAAGTCGGTACGGTAACCCTGCAGACTGATGGTGGCGGTAACCTGGACTCTGACCGTGCACGTGCTGACGCACTGAACCTGATTAACCAGAACTCTGGTAAAACAGGTGTGGTAGCTGAAGACAACGGTGTGTCTCTGACGCTGACTGCAGCAGATGGTCGTAACGTCTCCATCGCAATCGACGATAAGTCTGGCTCAAGCGCCTCTATCGGTGCAGTGCTGGGTCTGGATGCTGGCGTCGACGGTATCGGTGAAGCAACCTTCGGTGAGGGCTCTGTAGCAGGCGGCGGTACTTCTGCGGAAGCTGCGGCTTACGAGACCACTTACGGTTCGATCTCACTGTCTTCTGCGAAAGAGTTCACTCTGGAAGGTGGTGCGAACGGTAACTCTGAACTGGATGCAATCGGTCTGGCGACAGGTACTTACGGCGGCGGTGAAGATGGTCAGTTCCTGGCTGACATCGACATCTCTACCTTCGAAGGCGCTCAGGAAGCTATCACCGCGATCGACAATGCGATCGGTCAGGTGGCGAGCCAGCGAGCCGACCTTGGTGCGATTCAGAACCGTCTCGAATCCACAGTGAGCAACCTGCAGGTGACCTCTGAGAACCTGAATGCTGCGAACTCACGGATTCAGGATGCCGACTTTGCGGCCGAAACCGCCGAGCTGTCACGTACTCAGGTACTGCAGCAGGCTGGTATCTCGGTACTGGCTCAGGCCAACGCCGCAGGTCAGCAGGTACTGTCTCTGCTGGGATAAGGTAACCGGTAAGATGGGCTGGCTATTCAGCCCATCTTTGCTGACTCAGATACCAACGAGGTGAATTATGAACGAGCTGAGAAATAACATGATGGATAAGTCCGCTGCGGCGTCCACTGTCAGCGTCACCCAGGGTCAGTCTGCTAAGGTCAACGTCAGCGCTGATATCAGCGCTACCAGCGGCAAGGAATTGCCGCAGGGTACCGAAGCCCGGGCAGAGGTGAGTTCAGACAAAGTGCGTGACGCTGTTTCCCGTATCAATGAATACGTGCAACAGACAGAACGGACTCTGGACTTCAAACTGGATGAAAACAGCGGTAAGACGGTTATCAGCGTCTATGATAAAGCTTCTGCGGAACTGATTCGTCAGATCCCCAGCGAGCTGGCCCTTGAGCTGGCGCAGAAATTGAATGATGAAGAGCCATCTTTATTGTTCAGTGCGCAAGTGTAACGGTTAAGTAAACCGCTCTAAAAAGAGACCCGCACTGGCCGATAAGGTGAGTGTGGGTTTTTTTATGTCCGCAATGTGCGGCAAGAGGATTGTATGGCATCGATAGAATCGTTAGGTTTGGGCTCAGGTGTACTGACCACCGACCTCGTCGAGCAGATCATTGGCGCTGAGAGAGAAGTCAGTGAACTTCGTCTTGACCGTCGCCAGGAGCTGATCGAAGCCAAGATTACGGCCTATGGTGAAATCAAAGGCCTGATGTCTACCATGCAGTCTTCGGTCAACAATCTCGCGTCGCCCAGTGCGGCAGGTGCGACCCTCGCCACTTCCAGCAACGAAGATATTCTGACGGTTACCACGTCGACCACGGCCGATCCGGGTAATTACAGTGTTGAAGTTCTTAACACGGCAAAGTCTCACTCGTTGGCAACGGGTACATTCAACAGTTTTGATGAAATCGTTGGAACAGGTGAGCTGACGTTCAGCTTCGGCACTAACAACTACGATGAGGTGACTGGCGATGTCACGGGCCAGGACGTCAACACGGATCGTCCAACCCGTACTATTACCATTGATGAATCAAACCGTACTCTGAGTGGTATTCGTGATGCGATTAATAACGCCGATATGGGCGTAAGAGCATCCATTATCAACGACGGTGTGGGTTTTCGTCTTCTGATGACGAGCGACGACACGGGCTCCAGCAACGCCATGCGGATTGAAGCGCGTGATGATAGTGGCAACCTGCTGACCAATGGTCTGGCGTCGATGGCGTTTAATGAACTTCAGGCTGGTCCTGATAATCTCGAGCAGACCAGTCGCGGTGAGAATGCGCAGCTCAGCGTGAATGGCCTGACGATCACTCGCGAAAGTAACAATGTCGATGAGGTCATTAAAGGCGTTACGATTAATCTGAAAAGTGCAGATGTAGGAACTCAGGTCAGTATTGGTGTGTCTCCCGATACTGATAAATTGAGTGAGAATATTCAGGGTTTTGTTGATGCCTACAACAACCTGAAACAATTTGTAGATGATCTTTCCTCGTTTGATACTGATAGTCAGCAGGCAGGCCTGCTGCTGGGTGACTCAACCATCCGCACCATGCAGAGCCAGATTCGCTCGCTGATCTCTCAGCCGATTGCAGGCCTGAGTGGTGAATACCGCTCGCTCACCGAGTTGGGCGTGAATACCGACCGGAACAACGATTATCTGCTCGAGTACGACCCATCGGTGTTCCGCAAAGCGATTAATGAAGAACGCTCATCTATTGTTGGTATTCTGGCGAAATCAGGTATCACCAGTGATAGCCAGATTACCTATGTCAACGACTCTATTAATACGAAGTCAGGCACGTATGGCGTAGAAATCACGCAATTGGCGACGCAGGCAAAATATACATCGGCGTCTCTCGGACTGCTGGATTTTGCGTCTCCTGTGACTGTCGACAGCAGTAACGACAGTTTCACTATTAATGTGAATGGCAAAGATGCAACCGTAAATCTGACGCATGGTGATTACACCTCAGGTGATGATCTGGCCGCAGAGCTGGCGTTGCAGATCAACAGTAACGATACCCTGGTTCAGTTCGGCCACTCGGTATCGGTGGATTTCAACACTAGCAGCAATAACTTCTCGATCACGTCGAATAAGTATGGAGCTGATTCTCAGGTTTACATCAAGTCAGTAAGCGGAAACACGGCTAATACACTGGGCTTCAGTGCATTGGGTAGCGGTACCTACGAAGGTGGTGAGCTGACGACTCTGAACGCAGCTGCGTTTGCAGGGCGTGGTGCCACTACTGATGCTGGAAGTCGCTTTATTAATCCCGAAACCGGTATTAATTTTCAGGCGAATAACGCGACTTTCAGTCTTGATGTGGACGGTTCTGGCCCGGTCGCTGTCACTGTCGACCAAAATGCTCAGGGACAGGATCTTAACGGCGACGGCGTGTTTGGTGATCGCAATGATACCTTGCAGGCGATTCAGACGGCGATTGATTCGACCGCTCTTAATGGTCAGGTACTGGCCACCTTCGATGATAATGGTTATCTGAAATTTGAAACGACGTCGGTCGGTGCAGCCAGCTCAATCGAGATTACTTCTGTTGGTGCATCTGTAACGGATACGCAGCTCGGTCTGGACGCGACGCAGGGCGCCCAGACCAACGGCAAAGACCCTGGTGTTGATTTTCCGGCTGCGGTTAATTTTAAGGTACAGGTGGATGGCATCGATTCGGATGGTTTCGTGTCCATCCCCGCAGGCACTTACCTTACGGGTGATGACCTGGCGACTGAAATACAGAATCAGTTAAGTGCGACTTTAAGTGCAGATCCTAATTTCGCGGGCGTAGTGCGTGGTGGCGAGACAGCGACCGGTTCACGTGATATCAGTGCCAATATCGACTTCACCACAACGAACGCCGGGTTCCGTCTGAATGTGTCGGGTGTTGAGCAGGATATTCTTGTTAATACTGATTCTGGCGACAACGTTGCTGACGTCCAGGCAGCGTTGGATGCTGCGTATGGTGCAGGCGTAGTGACTGCATCCCTGGACGGTACCGGGCTGAAACTCAGCACGGTGGCGACCGGACACGAAGAATTTATTGAAGTTGTCAGTGATGGGCGTGGCGCTCAGACATCAGCTTTTGGTGATATTTCTACTGGCTTTGATTTCTCGGCACCAGGTCAGAATGCCAGCTTTACGCTTACCGTCGGTGGAACTGCCATTAATGTGGATGTTACAGGTGACGGCACATCTGGTAGCAACGATAGCCAGTCGAATCTGGTCGCTATCCAGAGTGCGCTGGATGAAGCCTTGATCGCTACAGGTGAATACCAGGCAGCTGATGTTACGGCTGCGGTGGATGGTTCTGGTCAGCTGTACTTTGAGACGAATTCGAAAGAGGGCGTAAAAACGTCAGCCACGTTCGGCTCTGCGGCAAGCATTGAGGTCAGCAACCTCGGTGGTACAGCGGCGACGTCACTGGGACTATCTGCCGAAACCAGCACGAATGGTTTTGATGGTTTCGGTATGAGCAGCGGTCGTGAGTTCGGTTATGACCTTGATCCGGTTGTCAGCTACAACTATGACCCTGACAGCGACCTTGGCTCATTCAATATTCAGATTGGTGGTGAAGGCACTCGTGTTGGGTTCACTGAGCTTGATGCGGATGCTATTGCTTTTCTTGGCCTGCAGGATGTCAGTATCTACAGTCAGGAAATTCCGAAAGGCCAGAACGTCGCGGGCAAAATTAATGGTGTTGAAGCTTCTGGTAATGGGCAGTTTCTGCGTGCGGTGGATGGCAACGTTAAGGCGTCACCCGGTTTCTATATCGGCAACGAATCAGCAGGTTTTGATACGCCTGTCGTTCTCGATGCGGACAATAGCAGCTTCACCATTGAAGTGGATGGGGTTGAGGCTGAGATTCAGCTGAATTTTCCGGCGACCTACATCAGTGGATCGGCACTGGCATCGGCCATGCAAACAGCGATCAATGACAACGCGACTCTTCAGGCAGAAGGCGTTTCAGTGAAGGTTGAGTACACAGATGATACCTCATCGTTCGCGTTTAATAAGTTCGGTATTATTTCTAACCGTACCGGTGCTGAGTCGTCGGTCGAGATAAAAGATTTGCCAAATGATGCTGCCGATCTGTTTGGTTTTGTTCGCGGTGTTGGTGATGGTGAGCGCGGTAAAGATGCCGACGGCACTATTGATGATGCGTCGGGTATCCGCCTTAAAATCACCGGTGGTGATATTGGTGACCGCGGGGACATCACGTACATCACCGGCTTTGGTGATCAACTGAAAGATATTCTGCTGAACTTCCTCGACAACAGCAGCGGCACCATTACCAACAAGCTGTCAGCATTGGATCAGGACATTACAACCGTTGAAGAGGACCGTGCGGATCTTGAGGCCCGTATGGATGCTCAGGAAGCCCGCCTGAAGGCTAAGTTCCTGTATAACGACTCTTTGATTCAGACGCTGAATACAACGTTGGACTATGTGAAGCAGCAGTTTGATGCGCTCAATGGCAATAACAAGGATTAATTCTTCGTGAATAGCTTCCATGCGCAAACTTGTAGGAGGGGATCTTATCCCCGATAGGGGGCTCGGGTGACACGCTGCCGGGAAGAAGCTTCCCTCCTACAG
>NZ_DFQB01000013.1:12833-68782 GCF_002377545.1 Thalassolituus sp. UBA3500
CGGGAAGAAGCTTCCCTCCTACAGGGTCGTCACACGATATTGTAGGAGCTCAACGCGAAGCTTGAGCGATACCCTGAGTCTGTCGAGCATAGCCAGGCAGGCTGGCTTAAGCGCTCCTACCCATTTCAAATAGCGCGAATAGCCTACGGCTGATTCACTCCCACAGGAACCAGTGTGTGGTTCTATGCCACACAGGATGAAACCCCGCTGTCTTTCCTGTAAAATGCCGCGTCATTTTCATACGTTAGACAGCGACAGGGGTACCCACCTTGGAAATCAATCCAATCGTCGAACAGATTAAAGACCTTCAGGCACGCACCGACGTGCTTAGGGGGTATCTTTGACTACGCCAACAAGGTTGAGCGTCTCGAAGAAGTAGAACACGAACTGGCTCAGGGCGATGTCTGGGATGACCCGGACCGCGCGCAGGAGCTGGGTCGCGAACGGTCTTCTCTGGAAGCCGTCGTTAAGACCATCGATACCCTGGATAGCGGTCTCGGCGATGCCAAAGATCTGCTTGATATGGCGGTCGAAGAAGACGATGAAGATGCCGTTGACGAAGTTAAAAGCGAATTGGATGGCCTTCAGTCCGAGCTGGAAGTTCTGGAATTCCGCCGCATGTTCTCGGGCGAGATGGACGAGAACAACTGCTACGTAGAAATTCAGGCTGGCTCGGGTGGTACCGAGGCTCAGGACTGGGCCAACATGCTGCTGCGTATGTACCTGCGCTGGATCGAAGCGCATGGCTTCAAAGGCGAGCTGATGGAAGTCTCCGAAGGTGAAGTTGCAGGCATCAAAGGTGCTACGATTCACGTTCAGGGCGAATACGCTTATGGTTGGCTGCGTACTGAAACAGGCGTCCACCGCCTGGTACGTAAGAGCCCGTTTGATTCGGGTAACCGCCGTCATACCTCATTCTCATCGGTATTCGTTTCTCCGGAAGTCGACGACAATATCGAAATCGATATTAACCCGGCCGATCTCCGCATCGACGTATACCGTGCCTCAGGTGCTGGTGGTCAGCACGTAAACCGGACAGAGTCAGCGGTACGTATTACGCACTTGCCGACCAATACCGTGACTCAGTGTCAGAATGACCGCTCCCAGCACAAGAACAAAGATCAGGCGATGAAGCAGATGAAAGCCAAGCTCTATGAGCTGGAGCTGCAGAAGCGCAGTGCTGAATCTCAGGCGCTTGAAGACAGTAAAGCTGATATCGGCTGGGGCAGCCAGATTCGTTCGTACGTTCTCGATGATGCGCGTATTAAAGATCTGCGCACCAGCGTTGAAACGCGTAATACGCAGGCTGTTCTGGATGGCGATCTGGACCAGTTTATCGAGGCGAGCTTGAAATCCGGGCTTTGACCTTTTTCGCGCATAGCCAGGCGAGCTGGCTGAAGCGCTCCTACGATAAAAGAATCCTGTAGGAGCGCAACGCGAAGCTTGCGCGATGTATATTTGCAGACCAAACAGAATTTAACATTGATCCCTAGAATACCGGGTGCCAAATGACAGATCAGAATCAAACCGCTCAGGACGAAAACAAGCTCATCGCCGAGCGCCGTGCCAAACTCGAAACGCTGCGTGAAAACAGCAAATCTAATGGCCACCCGAACGACTTCCGTCGGGAACATCTGGCGGCTGATCTGAAAGCTGAGCACGGTGAAAAGAGCAAAGAGCAGCTTGCTGAAGAAGGTCACCGCGTTGCGGTAGCAGGTCGTGTCATGCGTCGCGGCGGTCCGTTTATCGGTATTCAGGATGTCACGGGGTCCCTGCAGGTCTACATGGCGAAGCCACTGCAGAAAGAAAGCACCGCGTGGCAGTCACTGGATATCGGTGACATCGTGGCGGCAACCGGCACACTGAGCCTGTCTGGTAAAGGCGAGCTGTACGTTGATGTGGGTGATCTGAGCAACTTCCAGATTCTGACCAAGTCACTGCGCCCACTGCCGGATAAATTCCACGGCCTAGCGGATCAGGAACTGAAATATCGTCAGCGTTATGTTGATCTGATCATCAACGAAGAAACGCGTAATAATTTCCTGATGCGTTCAAAAATCATCGAAGGCATTCGCTTCTATCTGTCGCAGCGCGGCTTTATGGAAGTCGAAACGCCAATGCTGCAAACCATTCCGGGCGGTGCAACTGCGAAGCCATTTGAAACACACCACAATGCGCTGGATATCGATATGTTCCTGCGTATTGCGCCTGAGCTATACCTCAAGCGCCTCGTCGTTGGTGGTTTTGAGCGTGTGTTCGAAATTAACCGTAACTTCCGTAATGAAGGTCTGAGTACTCGCCATAACCCAGAATTCACCATGATTGAGTTCTATCAGGCATACGCCGATTACCGTGACATGATGGACCTGACCGAAGGCATGCTGCGCTTTGTTGCTGAAAATGTCGTTGGTAGCACCACCATTAAATACGGTGAGTCTGAATACGATTTTGCACAGCCATTCCAGCGCATGACCATGGTCGATGCGATTCTGAAGTACAACCCGGATATGGATGCCAATGTACTGAATAATCCGGAAGAAAATATCGATACGCTTAAAGAGTATGCGAAAAAAGTCGGTATTCCTCAGTCTGAGAAACAGTCTGCCTGGGGCCCTGGTAAGTACATCTGCGAAATCTTTGAAGAAACCGCTGAAGAAAAACTCGATCAGCCGACCTTCATTACCGAATATCCATGGGAAGTGTCACCGCTGGCACGCCGTAACGACGACAACCCATTTGTGACTGACCGCTTCGAATTTTTTGTCGGTGGCCGTGAGCTGGCAAATGGCTTCTCGGAGCTTAACGATGCCGAAGATCAGGCCGCTCGCTTCCGTAAGCAGGTTGAAGAAAAAGACGCCGGTGACGACGAAGCAATGCACTACGATGCAGATTATGTCCGTGCGCTGGAGTACGGTATGCCACCAACTGCAGGTGAAGGTATTGGTATTGACCGTCTGGTGATGTTGTTTACCGATTCGCACACCATTAAGGATGTTATTCTCTTCCCACATATGAAGCCGCTCTGAGGCTAGCTACGTTGCCCTGACGGTGGTGAAGGCTGATTCAAAGTGCTCATGTATTACAATACATTCCGCGCTTTTCACCAGCCTTCGCCTTGTCAGGTCTGCCTCGCTGACGCCTCAGCCGCAAGAGGTTAATCGCGTAGCCAGTTTGCGCGACTCTGATAGGTAGGAGGAGATCTTATCCCCAACCTCTCATTGTGGGAGCGAATCAGCCGGAGGCTATTCGCGATGATTTTCAGGCTGATTTAAGAGCACCACACCATGAATAAACCCAGCGAGTTACATCCCTCCTGGCTGGCGGTCATTGGCGATCAGTTTGATCAGCCTTATATGCAGAACCTACGCGACTTTCTCAAAGCCGAAAAAGCCGCGGGCAAAACTATGTTCCCGCCGGGTCATTTAATTTTTAATGCGTTTAATCACACGCCATTCAATAAAACTCGTGTCGTGATCATCGGGCAGGACCCATACCACGGCCCAGATCAGGCCATGGGCTTAAGTTTTTCTGTGCCGCAGGGCGTTAAAGTCCCACCTTCTCTGGTGAATATCTTCAAAGAAATTCATCAGGATCTCGGCTTGAGTATGAGTGGATCAGGTGATTTAACTCCATGGGCTGATCAAGGCGTTTTATTATTAAATGCGACCTTAACAGTCGAGCAGGCGAACGCCGGCTCACATCAGAAAAAAGGCTGGGAAGAGTTTACTGATGCGGCTATTGCTGCACTAAACGCGCAGTGTGAAGGTTTGGTGTTTGTTTTGTGGGGCAGTTACGCGCAGAAAAAGGGTGCGTTTATTGATCGCAATAAACACCTGGTTCTGCAATCACCACACCCGTCGCCTTTATCGGCGCATCGGGGTTTTTTCGGTAATCGTCAGTTTTCAACGATTAATGAATATCTGATGAAGCGTGGTGAGCAGCCGATTAACTGGCAGTTGTAACTGCTATTCGCGCATAGCCAGGTAAGCTGGCTGAAGCGCTCCTACGAGGTGAGTTACGTTGCCGATGTAGGAGGGGATCTTATCCCCGACAATGATCAGGTTAGTCAGGCTGTCGGGAAGATGCTTCCCTCCTACAGGTCTACCACGGATTTTATACCGGCTTCCTCACATAAAACTGGTACATGCCTGCGAAGAGCGCAGGCTCTATCTGTTCCAATGTATGCCAGTCATTTAACGTCAGGTTAGCCGGTGGCAAACGCAGAATTTTCTCTGCGAGCTGTTGAGCGCCCGGTGGTGGCACAATGCCAACCCATTCGAGGTCGGCACTTTCAATCATGCGACGTATTTCCTGCAGATCAAATGTGTGTTCCTGAGTATGGAATAACAGGTCCCGCACACTGCTCATGCTGTAAAAGTCGGGTGACTGCAGAATGGCGCGCCAGCGTCCTTCTCCTTGATGCAGCAGGGCTTCACGGACTGTGCGTATTTCCTGCTCGCTTTGCGGAAGATTGCCATTCAGTTCAGAGCGAAGTTCAGAGATCAGAGTTCTTGCCTGACGACTGTAGAGGGCGAGTTTCATGATGCCACCGGGTTTTAATGCATCAACAAGCGCCTTCAGGCCCGCCTCAGGCGTTTCCATATGATGCAGGACACCAGAGCTCTCAATGACATCAAACTGCTGCCCTAAGCGTTCTGAGACAAGAATATCGCCCAGGATGAAGTCTACTGGCAGGTGATGATGCTCCGCCTGCACTTGTGCGTATCCCAGAGCAGAAGCACTGAGATCCATCGCAGTCACCTGCATACGGTGGAAGTACTTAACCAGTCGCAAAGCGTGGCGGCCGGTACCGCAGCCTGCAACGAGCACACTTATCGGTCCGGACTCTGGCTGCAGATCGTCGAGACGATTCGGAAACAGCGCCTGAAGCGATGCGTAGTAGTCGGTTTTCTGGTTATATCCCAAACTCGTCCAGCGAGGATATGGATGTTCCTCGTATTGAGTTTTTACTTTACGTGATGTGGCGTTGCTGCTGAGCCCAAGTGAAGGAATTACCTTCGCTGCCTCTGCAACGTGCAGAGGTTGATCGAAGCACAGGCTCATCAACTCACTCAGATGATCAGGCCATAGCAGAGCTTTTTCTCTAAGGTCCATGTAGAAAGGTGCTGTACGCAGTGGCTGGTACATCATGGTCAGCAGCATGATCGCGCTGATGTCTTCGGCTTTTAATTCACTTATCTGCAGGATTTTTGCTGCAAGCTGGTTAAGCTGACTGACGAGCGTCTGCTCTTGCTGGCTGATAAACCAGACTGCCTCGTTAAGCTCGATTTGTCCCGACAGGGCGACAACGAAAGGCATATAGCCTGAATCAATGGCAAGATCGCGACTGCTGTTCAGGAGAATGCTCTGGCGTAAGGTAATTAACAGCCGCTCTATTAACGGATCACTGAAATGAAAGCGCATCATGGCTTTAAGCAAGAGTGGATCCGACGCAATGGTTTCCGGCTCGATCGGGCAGCCGGCTTCACTCAGATGTAGTTTGTGCTTGAGCAGTGAGGTGGTGAGGCTTCTCAACTGGTTGTAGTCGACGTCTTTAAACTCGAACCAGCGCAAAAGCTCGCTTTCCAATTCCTGGGAGTAGAAGTCTGCAACGATGTAGCTGGCAGCTTCAAATAATTTACTGCGGATCTGGACATCATCAGAGCGGGTTTTTATCAGCTCACGATACAGTTGAAAGGCCTCGAGATACTCGCCTTGCAGGAGGCGTATGTGGGCGAGGTAAATCGGAGCTTTCGTGCTCGTTTTCGAAATGCGGGTCGCATCCGCAAAGTAATCGGCCGCGAGTGTCTGCTTTCCTTCGATCAGAGCCAGGTGACCTGCGCTGTATAAGAGGCCGGTGCTTTCAGGCTTCAGGCTTAAACCGGTTTGCAGCCAGTGATGGGCTTCTCCATTAGCACCACGGCGCATAGCAATGCGGGCGAGCAGGTTAATACCGGGAATGTAATTGTTGTCAGCCTGCCATGCCTGATAAGCAAGGTCGGCAGCCTGAGACAATAACACTGGGTTGTTTTCCCGGCTGGCCTCATTGTAACAACGGCTGGCGGCAGCGAGCAGACTTCGGTGGTCTGTCTGCCGTGCTGTATTTAATTGTGCTGTCGTTTGTACGCTGGCCATGTGAATAACCTCTTAGCATTTACAGCCCTACGATCAAATTCTGTGCCATTTTTTATATCGTTGATTTTATTGGGGTTTTTAATTTATCTGAACGAGGAGGGCGGCCGCTTGCCGCTGATTGCCGGGCAAGAGCTTGCCGCTTGTGCCGTCTGAAAATTCGCTGAAACTACAAAAAGTTACTAAAGAATTCTGCTCGCAGGCCGTCAAAGAGAGTATCACTTGATTATGCTCATCAGGTTTTTCGGTGGGCTATTTCGGCAGGAGAGTTGTGTATGTATCAATCCGGCGCGTCGCAATACCAAAAGGTAAACGTTACGTCCGAGGTCCTCGATGCGGACCCACATCGTCTGATTCAGCTTCTGATGGAAGCGGCTCTGACTCGTATGGCGCAGGCGAAAGGAGCTATTCAGCGTAAGGATATGCAGGAGAAGGCAAGTTTGCTTGGCAGGGTGAATGAAATCATCCAGACGTTGAAGTCGAGCCTGGATCACACTCAGGGAGGTGAACTGGCCGGAAATCTCGATCGTCTTTATGACTACATGATACGTCGAATTCTGGAAGCGAGCGGGCAGAATAGTACAGACATGATTGATGAAGTTATGGGGCTGATGCTGGAGGTCAAGACGGGCTGGGACGGTATTCGTCAGGAATATCTTGAGTCTGTGCATGGTACTCGCCCTGAAACCGACGAATCAGCATCAGGGCGCCTGTCGAGTTCAGTATCTGCCTGAATTTCCACGACTTTTTTCACTTGTGTGAACTTCCTTGCCCTCTTTTCAGAGGGCTTTTTATTGTCCTGAGGCGCCATATTCTTAGGTATTTCAACAAATTAAGTATAGATTTGGGCTAACTGGATAAGTTTTAACGTCAGAAGTTTGACTTCGTCGCATTTTGATACTTAACTGAAAAGAGGGAAGTCAATCAGTTGGCGTTGATTACGCTGTTCCGTGTTTTATTGAGGGAAAGGGCATCTGCCATGTGGAGAGAAATCAAAATTTTACTTGTCGATGACGACGAACAACGTCGCCATGATCTTAAGGTAATTCTCGATTTCCTGGGCGAAGAAGTTATCGTGGCGGGCTCGTCAGACTGGCGCAAAGTTGCGGATGCCAGCATTGAAGAGAGCACTGAGATCAGTGCAGTAATGCTGGGCGACTGTGATAACCAGTCGCTTGAGAAAACTGTTGAGGCGATGCTTGCCTGGGATAAGGGGCTGCCATTCCTTTTTGTTGGCAGCCAGATACAGGTCGACGAATTATCTGAAAATGTCCGCCGCTGTGTATTAGCCAGCCTGGCGATGCCCCCAAGTTACAATAAAATGCTTGATAGCCTTCACCGCTGTCAGGTGTTCCGCGAACAATATACGCACAACCGCAGTCGCGGTGAGCGACGCGAAGTTCAACTTTTCCGAAGCCTTGTGGGTACCAGCCGTCAGATTCAACATGTGCGTGAGCTGATCATGCAGGTGGCCGATAAAGACGTCAGCGTTATGATTCAGGGCGAGAGCGGCACGGGTAAGGAAGTGGTTGCCCGTAACCTGCATTATCATTCGCATCGCCGTAATAAACCCTTCGTGCCTGTGAACTGCGGTGCTATTCCGGCTGAGCTGCTTGAGAGTGAGCTGTTCGGGCATGAGAAAGGCGCATTCACCGGTGCAATCAACAGCCGTCCGGGGCGTTTTGAGCTGGCAGAGGGTGGTACGCTCTTTCTGGATGAGATCGGTGACATGCCGCTCAATATGCAGGTAAAAATCCTGCGTGTGTTGCAGGAGCATACGTTTGAGCGTGTTGGCAGTAATAAAACCCTTAAAGCGAATGTCCGTGTTATTGCAGCCACGCACAAGAACCTCGAAAAAATGATTGAGGATGGTTCATTCAGGGAAGACCTGTACTACCGTCTGAATGTTTTCCCCATCGATATGCCATCGCTGCGCGAGCGTGTCGAAGATCTGCCCCTGCTGTTGAATGAACTGATTTCCCGCCTGGAAAATGAAAAGCGCGGTTCTATCCGCTTTAACTCGGCTGCAATTATGTCGCTGTGCCGTCATGAGTGGCATGGGAATGTTCGTGAGCTGGCTAACCTGGTAGAGCGTTTAGCAATTCTGCATCCGTACGGTGTTATTGGTGTAAATGAATTGCCGAAGAAGTTCCGTCACGTGGATGAAGACGATGAGCAGTACACACCACCGGTTGTTGCGGACGTCACTCAGAACGAAGGTCTGGCGGGTGTCGACAGCCCAGCCTTGTTACCGGTGAATGGTCTGGATCTGCGTGAATATCTGTCTGACCTTGAGTGTTCGTTGATTCAGCAAGCGCTTGATGATGCCAATGGCGTTGTCGCACGCGCTGCCGAGAAACTCAGTATCCGCCGTACGACACTGGTGGAGAAAATGCGTAAGTACAACATCAACCGCAAAGAAAAAGACATGGCCTGATCAGCCACAGAAGCGGCCTGCATTGGCGGGCCGTTGATTTCAATCCTACCTGACTTTCGTAACCTCTCTTTTTTAAATTATCCTCCCTCTAAGTTTATTGCAGTTGCTGGCACGCTAATTGCCCAATACCTATCAGTGACATTTTTCCGCCGCAAATGTGGTGTTCTGGTGAGGTATTTATGGCGAGTGTGGCATTAAGTTCAGTTCCTGACGATCAGCAGCCCCTGGACCCCAGTGAGCTCAAGCGCGCATTTAACATGTTCAATGAGATGTCGCAGCAGCTGACGGATTCTTACGCCTTTCTCGAAAACAAGGTTGAGCAACTCAGCGGCGAACTGGCGACGGTGTCTGCGCAGCGTATGCAGGAGCTGGGCGAAAAAGAACGTCTGGCCGATCGCCTGGAAAGCCTGCTGCAGATGCTACCTGCAGGTGTTCTGCTGCTCGATGAAAATGGCGTCATTATTCAGAGTAACCCAGCCGCTGAAGACCTTTTATTAGCAGCTTCGGGTGCTGGCACCTTGCTTGGCCAGCGCTGGCGCAACGTGATTAAGCGTTGTTTCAAACCACGCCGGGATGACGGTCATGAAATTTCACTGGTTGATGGTCGCCGCGTCAGTCTGCGCACCGCAGCCATGACCAATGAGCGTGGACAGCTGATTCTTCTTACCGACCTGACGGAAACCCGTGCGTTGCAGTCTCAGTTGGCTCAACACGAGCGCTTGTCGGCCATGGGAAAAATGGTCGCTTCTCTGGCGCATCAGATTCGGACACCTCTGGCAGCGGCGACACTCTACGCGGGCCATCTTAGTTCCGAAGATCTCGCTGAAGAACACCGTATTCGCTTTGCCGGTAAGTTGCAGGAGCGACTTCATCACCTGGAAAGCCAGGTGCGCGATATGTTGATTTTTGCCCGTGGCGAGGCGCCATTAAACGATGATGTGAAAGTAACGTCCCTGTTGGACGGTATTGCCTCGGCCATGGAGGTCGCTGTTGCGCAGAGCGGCGCTGTCTGCACGCTTGAGAATCAAGTGGGGGAAGCTTCCCTTATGTGTAATCGGGACTCTTTAATCAGCGCCGTAATGAACCTGATTAATAACGCCCTTGAGTCCTGTGAGCACCCTATCGAGATCAAATTGGTCGCCCGTCGTGACGAGCAGGGCAGGCTGTGTATCGCCGTCATGGACAACGGTCCAGGCCTGCCGGATGACAAGAAAAACCGCATGATGGAGCCTTTCTTTACAACAAAAAGCAATGGTACCGGGCTGGGTCTGGCCGTTGTGCAGGCGGTTGTTCGTGCTCATCACGGTGATTTCAGATTAACCGACAGCCCACTGGGTGGGGTGTCTGCAGAAATGTACCTGCCGCTCGCACGCGGTTAATTCAAACAGGTATCTAAGAGGAATTATTATGCGCTTACTCGTTGTTGAAGATGATCCGACTCTACGTGAAGCAGTCGTAGATACCCTGAAAATGAAAGGGTACGACGTCAAAGAAGCTCCGAACGGCATCGAGGCTGTGGCTTTGCTGAATCACCATAATTTCGACGTTGTTCTGTCGGATATTAATATGCCTGGCATGGACGGTCTTGAGTTGCTGAATCACATAAAGCAGCAGCACCCATGGTTGCCTGTATTGTTAATGACTGCCTATGGCGATGTTTCTCAGGCAGTTCAGGCGATGCAGAAAGGTGCTGATGATTACCTGATGAAGCCATTCGAATTGCGTGAACTTGAGGCTCTGTTAAAGCCCTATACGCAAGGTGAAACTGAGGTATCGGATAAAGATCAACCTGTGTGTGAATCCTTCGCGTCGCAGCAGTTATTTCAGATGGCCATGCGTGTCGCGGCAACAGATTCCACGGTGTTGATCAGTGGTGAGAGCGGTACCGGCAAAGAAGTTCTTGCCCGTTATATTCACCAGAATTCGCCAAGAAAAAGTGGCCCTTTTATCGCACTGAACTGTGCTGCTATTCCGGAAAATATGCTTGAAGCCATGTTGTTTGGCTATGAGAAGGGCGCATTTACCGGGGCTTACAGTGCTATGCCGGGCAAGTTTGAACAGGCGGATGGTGGCACCATTCTGCTTGATGAAATTACTGAAATGGACATGGGGCTTCAGGCGAAACTGCTGCGAGTGCTGCAGGAGCGTCAGGTCGAACGTCTGGGCGGTAAGAAAACCATTGATCTTGATGTTCGTATTGTTGCCACGACGAACCGTGAACTGGCGGATTACGTAGCCGAAGGTAACTTCAGAGAAGATCTGTATTACCGCCTCACCGTATTCCCTCTGCAGTGGCTACCGCTGCGCGAACGCCGCGACGACATCCTCCCTCTGGCGCGCCGCTTACTCGCGCATCATGCCGATAAAATGAAACGACCAGCACCATCACTGCATGCCGATGCTGAACGTAAGTTGGTAACGCACAGCTGGCCCGGCAACGTTCGTGAGCTGGATAACACAGTCCAGCGTGCACTGATTATGCAGACTGGAAATCAACTGAACGCAAATGACTTTATTCTGACTCCGGTGCCAAAGCATCGTCAGGTCCCGGCACCAGTGTCTGTGGATGTGGCGGATGTTACGCAGGATGAAGGCGAGTTAGGTTCTGACTTACGTACCCGTGAGGTTGAATTAATCGTTCGCGCATTGAAAGAAGAACCCAGTAGAAAAGAAGCCGCTGAACGGCTGGGTATCAGCCCTCGAACACTACGCTACAAGGTGGCGCGCTTAAGAGATGAGGGTGTTGATGTTGAATCTATGGTGCTGGCTGCGTCTTAAGCGCGAAGCTGGCAAGGGGTTTGCAACGTCAAAGAATGCATCGGAAAAATATAGAAAAAGTGTCAAAAATAAGTTGCCGATGCGTTGCAGAAGAGGGTGTAGAAAATGGTTGATCGTGTTGATGTAAGTTCAGTTCTGATGCAGATGCGACAGGTAAAAGATCAGTTGCGTTCGCAGAATGAAATGGCCAGCCAGGGAGTGCGACCAAATGCTGAAATGGACGCCGTTGCACGGATCTCTAAGCAAGCCGAGCAAGCAACCAGCATTAACGAAGTCAGTGGTGATAATACGGTTCCTGATTTCCAGTCCATGTTTAAAAATGCCATCGATAATGTGAATGAAAACCAGCAGACGGCTGCACAGCTGGCAACACGGTTTGAACAGGGCGACCCTTCCATTGATCTGCCAGAGGTCATGATTGCTCTGCAGAAATCCAGCGTTTCTTTTCAGGCGATGACACAGGTTCGTAACAAACTTGTCGAGGCCTATAAAGACATCATGAACATGCCTGTATAACGAGCTGAGCTATGGAAAACGTACCCGCACAAGCAGGCGCCGGCGCTGATGGCGCTAACGCAAACGCTCAGGAACCTCAGGCAAGTAGCACGAATACTGGTGCCGAAGGCTTAAGCGAGAATAGCGCTCCGACATCCGGACATCCTCTACTCGCTGGTTTCAGCAGCCTTCCTATGACGCGTCAGGTGATGGCGATTGGTGGTATCGCACTGGTCGTCGCCATTGGTATTGCGGTCATGATCTGGTCAGGCGAACCCACCTACAAGCCTCTGATTCACCGCATGCAGGATCACAACGCCCAGGATATTGTCGAGATCCTGAATCGTGAGGGTATTCCATTCCAGATTGATCCGACGACCCAGGTTCTGATGGTCGAAGCGGGGGATGTGCACCAGGCACGGATGAAACTCGCTGCGGCCAGCCTGATCGATGATAAAACCGTCGGGCTGGAAGTGCTTGAGCAGGACAGCGCGCTCGGTACCAGTCAGTTTATTGAAAATGCACGCTATCGCCGCGGTCTGGAAGGTGAACTTGCACGTACGGTTGCCAGTGTTAAATCGGTGCGCAATGCCCGTGTTCATCTGGCGATTCCCCGTCAGTCGGTGTTTGTACGTGATCAACGTAAGCCCCGTGCATCGGTATTTGTAGAGTTATATCCCGGCAGTAACCTGAGTAAAGATCAGGTTGAGGCTGTTGTGAATCTGGTCGCAACCAGTGTCAGTGAAATGGATCGGTCTGATGTGTCAGTGGTTGATCAGCACGGCAATCTGCTGTCGAAAATTGAAGATGACACGGAAGAAATGCTGGCAGCCCGCCAGCTGGAATATCGCGAAAAAGTTGAGTCGTCTATTTCTGACGCGGTGAATAATATTCTTCAGCCGGTGCTGGGCTCTGCGAACTACAAAGCGGAAGTGTCGGCAGACATCGACTTTACGATCAGAGAAGAAAGCTCTGAACTCTTTAATCCTGATTTGATTGCGCTGCGCAGTGAGCAGGTCATCGACGAAGAAAACATGTCAGAGGCTGGTGGCGGCATTCCTGGTGCGCTTTCTAACCAGCCTCCGCCAGAAGCAGCTGCTCCGGAAGAAGCCATTGGCACGGGGGCCGGCGGTGCGGGTGCGGCAGGTAAGCGTCGCTCAGAAGCAACTCGTAATTACGAGGTCGATCGTACACTGAGCTATCGCCAGCATTCGGTCGGAGATATCCGTCGCCTGACCGTTGCGGTAGTAATTAACGACAAAGCGGTGCTTGATGCGGATGGGAACACCACGACGCAGCCATGGACTGTGGATGACCTGCAGCGCCTCGAAACTCTGGTGAAAGATGCCGTTGGCTTTAATGCGGCTCGAGGTGACAGTGTGAACGTCATCAACTCTCCATTCATGGGTGATGATTCGCTGACGCTGGGCGAACCTGATATCTGGACTCAGCCCTGGTTCTGGGAACTGGTAAAACAGGTGCTGGCGGGATTGTTCGTTCTGATCCTCATATTCGGTGTTATCCGTCCTACTATTAAGAGCATTACAAATAAAGGTCGGGAAGAAAGTGACTTACTGCTCGATGAGCTTGAAGATGCTGAAGCCGGTCTGGATGATGATAAGGTGACACTGGCGGGCATGGATGAATATCTACTTCCCGGTGCGTCAGAAAGTTATGAGCGTCAGCTGGATGCCTTGAAAGGGCTGATCGCAGAAGATCCGGCCCGGGTCGCTCAGGTAGTTATTCAGTGGGTAAACGACGATGCCGGATAATACGATGCCCGAGGCGGGCAATGCACTAGCTAATCTCAACCGCACAGAGCGTGCTGCGATTCTGTTGATGTCTCTGGGCGAGAAAGACGCT
This sequence comes from Thalassolituus sp. UBA3500, assembly GCF_002377545.1. Classification (NCBI taxonomy): domain Bacteria; kingdom Pseudomonadati; phylum Pseudomonadota; class Gammaproteobacteria; order Oceanospirillales; family Oceanospirillaceae; genus Thalassolituus; species Thalassolituus sp. UBA3500. Next base: position 26,539 of record NZ_DFQB01000013.1, read on the forward strand.
GCCGAAATCCTGAAACACATGGGCCCGAAAGAGGTTCAGCGTGTAGGTTCGGCCATGGCCACTCTTGCGAGTGTGAACCAGACTCAGGTTGAAGGCGTGGTATCAGAGTTCCTTGATGCTGTCAGTGGTCAGACCGGCATGGGGCTTGGCGCTGATGACTACATCCGTAATATGCTGACGCAGGCTCTGGGTCAGGATAAAGCGGGCGCACTCATAGACCGGATTCTTCTTGGCGGTAACACCACAGGCCTGGATTCATTGAAATGGATGGAGCCGCGTCAGGTTGCTGACCTGATTCGTCACGAGCACCCTCAGATTCAGGCTATTGTTGTGTCATACCTGGACGCGGATCAGTCGGCGGAAGTGCTGTCTTTATTTGATGAGAAAGTCGTCCTAGACATCATCATGCGTGTTGCATCGCTCGAGGCCGTTCAGCCAGCGGCACTGCAGGAACTTAACGATATCCTTGAACGCCAGTTTTCTGGCAAGGCAGGCACACAAACCACGACCATGGGTGGTATCAAATGCGCGGCCAGTATTGTTAACTTCGTGGATAGCACGATTGCCTCTGAGCTGCTTGAGCAGATTAAAGAGGTCGATGAAGATCTGGGTACCCAGATTGAAGACCTCATGTTTGTCTTCGATAACCTCGTTGACGTTGATGACCGGGGTATTCAGACCCTGCTGCGCGAAGTGTCGACCGACCTTCTGGTGCTGGCATTAAAAGGGGCAGATCCGGGCGTTCAGGAAAAGATATTCAAGAATATGTCGAAACGCGCTGCCGAGCTGTTACGTGATGATCTGGATGCGAAAGGGCCGGTCAAACTCAGTGACGTTGAAGGCGCTCAGAAAGAGATTCTTACCATTGCCCGTCGTCTGGCTGATGCCGGTGAAATTATGCTGGGCGGTGGTGGTGAGGCCATGGTGTAACCCATGACCGAACTGAAGAAACGTGATGCGCCGATTCCTGCTGAAAGTGCGGAAGAAGCGCGTCCGTGGCGACTGCCGTTCTGGACTGAGCCTCCTGTTCATACTGTCGAGCGTGAACCCGATCCCGCAGATTCAGATGACGAGTCTACCGGTAAGGCAGACGCTGACAGTAATGAATCCCCTCCTAATTTCCCGACGGCCGAAGAACTGGAAGCGATTCGCCGGGAAGCCTACAACGCCGGTTTAGAGCAAGGCTTGGTCGAAGGGCGTCAACAGGGTCATAAAGACGGCTACGATGCTGGCTTCGCCGAAGGTCAGGCCGATGGTCAGGCTCAAGGCTTTGATGCTGGTAAAAAAGAAGGTTCGACTGCGGGCTTTCAGGAAGGCAAAGCGTTAGGCAGTCAGGAAGTCACTGACGAGGCACAGCGCCTGCGTCAGATTAGTGCCACGCTCACGGCGACACTCAAAGAGCGTGACGCTGAACTGCCTGATGTTATGCTGATGCTTCTTACCCGGCTCGCCGAACAGGTGCTAGAGCACGAATTGAATTCTGGAGCCGATAGTATCGCGCAGTTTGTCGACAAGGCCATTGCTGCTTTACCTTCAGGTGAGGCGTTGGCAAAGGTTTACGTTTCCGAAGCCGACTCTGAACTGATGGCATCCCATTCTGCAGCGAATAAATTGCTTGTCGATAAGACGTTGAATGCGGGCGAATGCCGTGTCGAAAGTGAAAATACCCTGGTTGAGTATTCAGTCAGCGAAAGCCTTCAGCAAACAATCGTCGCACTGGCGAATAAATTATTGACGGCGTCTGACGGTTATCCTGACGACTCCATTGGTGAGTTCGTTCTGGTTGATGTATCAGAGGATACAGAGGCAGATGATGAACTGGATGGCTACGATGATATTGAAGAGATCACTCAGGGCGATGTTCAGCAGCCGGCGGCATCAACATCAGAAGCTCTGGAGCCCGAAACTCAGCAGTCTGAAACTCAGCAGTCCGAAGTTGAGCAACCTGAAACTGAAAACGGCGCAGGGTTAGAACAGAGCACGGAACAAAACACACAAACAGACACGGAACCAGACACAAATCCGGATTTGACGACGGAGGAATCAGACGATGACTCTGAGCAGCCGTTGGCGTGATCTCACACCCGAGGCGGTGTATCAACCGCGTACATCCGGTCGTCTTGTGCGCATGGTCGGTCTTACGCTGGAAGCTATCGGTATCGATGTCCGTACAGGTGATCGTTGCCGGGTAGAGCGTCCGGGTGGCGGTGATGTTGAGGCAGAAGTTGTCGGCTTTGATGGACAGCGTATTTTTCTGATGCCGATTGAGCAGGTTGATGGACTGCGTCCTGGGGCACGGGTCTGGCCGTTGCAGGGCAGTGCGGATGTACCGGTTGGTTTCTCTCTTCTGGGGCGGGTTGTTGACGGTGCCGGCCGGCCATTGGATCTTGATGGCCCGCTTCTCAATACCGAATCCGGAAATCTTCAGGGGCGCTATATTAACCCGCTGCACCGCGCACCCATCCGTGAAACGCTCGATGTTGGTATTCGCGCCATTAATTCCATGCTGACAGTAGGACGCGGACAGCGTATCGGTTTGTTTGCGGGTTCGGGTGTCGGTAAAAGTGTGCTTCTCGGTATGATGACGCGCTTCACCAACGCTGATGTCGTCGTGGTTGGTCTGATTGGTGAGCGTGGCCGTGAAGTTAAAGAATTTATCGACGAGATTCTCGGGCCGGAGGGCCTTAAGCGTGCCGTTGTGATTGCATCACCTGCCGATGATTCGCCCTTGATGCGTCTGAGAGCCGCCATGTACACGACCTCGGTCGCTGAATTCTTTCGCGATCAGGGACTTAACGTTCTTATGTTGATGGATTCATTAACGCGCTATGCACAGGCGCAGCGTGAGATCGCTCTGGCTGTGGGTGAACCGCCAGCCACGAAAGGCTACCCACCTTCAGTATTTAATAAGCTTCCAAAGTTGGTCGAGCGTACGGGTAATGGTCAACAAGGTGGTGGGTCTATTACGGCGTTCTATACGGTATTGAGTGAAGGCGACGATATGCAGGACCCGATTGCCGATGCCAGTCGGGCAATTCTGGATGGTCATATCGTCCTGTCCAGGAAACTGGCGGAAGAAGGGCATTATCCAGCGATTGATGTCGAGGCTTCCGTCAGCCGTGTGATGCCTCAGGTTGTCGACGAAGGCTGGCTACAGCAATCGCAACTGTGCCGCCGTCTTATGGCGCATTATCGTCAGAATCAGGATCTCGTCGCTGTTGGGGCGTATCAGGCTGGCACGGACCAGGTGCTGGATGTCGCGATAGATCGTATGCCACAGATCAAAGCCATGCTCAGGCAAGGGCTGACCGAAGGTGCTGATATTGCGAACAGCCGTAAGGCGCTCAATGATCTGTTCCCAGGTGCAGATAAGTGACCTATCAGCATCCTCGCTCTAAACGATTGGCCGTCGTGCTTAACCTTAAGCGAAGAGAAGAAAAAGAGGCGCTTCAGCGCTGGGGTGATATTGAGCAGCGTCTGACCGCCGAGAGAGACAAACGAACGCAGCTGGACACGTACGCTCAGGAGTACCGCCGTCAGATCACCAGCCCGGCGGACCAGAGTGTCGCTGCCGGACAAATACATAACTCTCTCGAATTTATCGGTCAGATAGAGACTGCTCTGGCGCAACAGGATACGCAACTCAAGGAACTTGAGGCTCTCAGTCAGCGTGCGCGGGATGCCTATCTTGAGATTCATCATAAAGCCGATGCATTGGAGAGCATGATCGATAAGCTTGAAGACGAGCACAAGCGGACTATCAGCCGCGCTGAACAGCGTGAAGCGGACGAGTGGGCCAACCGTCGTCGCTGATTATCCAAATCGCATATTTCCTGACTTTCATACCTTCATTTAGCGATCTATAAAAAAAACACCACATTGTGTGGCAGCTCACAGATTGCCTACTAATCTTAAGGTCATGTCCATGACCGGAATAAAACCATGACCGACACCAGCCCAGTTAACTGTGGTAACCGCCTTAGCATTGATCAGGCTGAAGCTCTCCTAGAGAAGCTTGAGGCTGCAGTGCAAGCAGGTGGGGATGTTGTTCTTGATGGCAGTGAGGTGCAGTACTCGGATACAGCGGGTTACCAGCTTCTGATCAGCCTCCGGAAAACGCTGGAAACCACAGGTAACAGCATTCAATGGCATGCGGTCTCTGAAAATATCCGGGAGATAACGGGCTATCTTGGCCTCAAGCAGGCGATAAACCTGCCAGATTAATTATTCGTTTACTAAGAGGGAGTACTCCTATGACGAGTATTTTAGCGGTCGATGATTCGGCATCCATGCGTCAGATGGTGAGTTTCACACTGAAAGGTGCGGGCTTTGACGTACGCGAAGCGACTGACGGTGTGGAGGCGTTAGAAATCGCTAAAACGGAGAGTTTTGACCTGGTGCTGACCGACGTAAATATGCCAAACATGAATGGCATTGAGTTGGTGAAGAATCTTCGTCAACTCGACAATTATAAGTTTACCCCGATGCTTATGTTAACCACCGAATCGGCAGGTGACATGAAGATGCAGGGCAAACAGGCAGGTGCTACCGGCTGGATCGTGAAGCCGTTTAATCCGGATCAATTGCTGAGTACGATCAAGCGCGTTCTGGGGTAAGCACATGAGTGTCGATCTGTCGCAATTTCATCAGGTATTTTTCGAAGAAAGTTTCGAAGGCCTGGACGTTATGGAAAGTGAGCTGCTGGATATGGACCCTGCAGATGTCGATGACGAGACCGTCAATAATATCTTTCGCGCGGCTCATTCTATTAAAGGTGGCGCAGGTACATTTGGCTTTATGCCTGTGTCTGAGTTCACACACGTTCTTGAAACCTTGCTTGACGAAATACGCTCCGGAAAACGCTCCATGGAGCCCCGCTACGTCGACCTTTTTCTGCAGTCGGTCGACTGTCTGCGTGGCATGCTTTCCGATATGCAGGATGGAAACGATCCAGAGACAGAACGCCCTGCCGAGTTGCGTAAAGAATTCGAGGTGATTCTTGGAATGGAGCAGGAGAGTGCTGCTTCAGAAAATACCGACGCAGACTCTGACGAAAAAGATCATGGTTGGTTAATCGATGTACACCCTCATACCGATCTGCTGATGACCGGTAATGAACCCTTCCGTATGTTCCGTGAATTGCGCGAACTGGTCGGGGAAGACAGCTTTGATGTTACCGCCGATATCGACAATGTCCCAGAACTGAGCAGTCTGACGCCAGAAGAATGCATCATCAACTGGCAGATCAAAGTCACGACCTCAGTGCCACTCGAAGATATCAAAGCGATTTTTGAGTGGGTCGAGGATGAGTGTGATCTGACCTATTCGCCTCTAACGGGTGATGCAGATACCACTGCGGATAACAGCACAATACCGGATCAGAAAGCCCCTGAAGAGCAGGAACAGCAATCTCAAGAGACACCAGAGGTTGTTGCGGAAAAAGCACCTGTGATCGCTGAGGCTCAGAAAGCTGCGAAGCCTGCAAAAGCTCCGAAGAAGGCCGCCGAAAGCTCATCAATACGGGTGTCCATCGATAAAGTCGATAGCCTGATTAATATGGTCGGTGAGTTGGTGATTACCCAGTCGATGCTGGGGCAGCTTGGACAGGACTTTGATCTGAGCCGTCTTGCAAAATTACAGGAAGGCTTGTCTCAGCTGGAACAGAATACGCGCGAACTGCAGGAAAGCGTCATGAAAATACGCATGATGCCGATCAGTTTTGCCTTCAGTCGCTTCCCGCGTCTGGTACGGGATCTGGGTGGTCAGCTCGGTAAGAAAGTTATTCTCGAAACCATCGGTGAGCAGACGGAACTTGATAAAACGGTGATGGAAAAGATCAACGATCCTCTTGTGCACCTCGTTCGTAACTCAATGGATCACGGGCTTGAGACAACAGAAAAGCGTATCGCTGCCGGTAAATCCGAAGAGGGAACCATCACCCTGAATGCGTACCACCAGGGCGGAAATATCGTTATTGAAGTGGCAGATGACGGCGCGGGTCTGAACGAAGACCGGATTCTGTCGAAAGCCATAGAAAAAGGTCTGGTACCTGAGAACAACAACCTGACCCCAGAAGAAATTCACAACCTTATCTTCCTGCCGGGTTTCTCAACAGCAGAAGCGGTGAGCGATATTTCTGGCCGTGGTGTTGGTATGGATGTGGTGCGTCGGAATATTCAGGCGCTGAATGGCAGTATTGAAGTGAAGTCTCAGCGTAACGTGGGTTCCACTTTCATTATTCGCTTGCCACTGACACTCGCTATTCTCGATGGACAACTCGTTAAGGTCTGCGAAGAAACGTACATCTTCCCGCTGGTATCGATTGTTGAATCCATCCAGATTCACAGATCTTCACTGAATCATGTCACCGGTAGCCAGTACGTCATGCAGCTGCGCGATGAATATATTCCGATTGTAAGACTCGATCAGATCTTTGGACTGCGTGATGACAAAGATGTTGTCGATGAAATGATGCTGGTGGTTGTTGAAGGTGACAACGAGAAAATTGGCATCGTGGTCGATGATCTTCTGGGCCAGCAGCAGGTCGTTATTAAGAGTCTTGAACAGAATTATCAGAAAGTGTCCGGTATTTCGGGCGCCACAATTCTGGGTGATGGAACCGTTGCTTTAATAATCGACATTTCCAGTATCGGTAAAAATATTGTTCCTGTTAAACGAAACCAGAACCGCTCTGAACGAGCTGCATGAGGTCCGGGATGGAAGAGCTTAAGAAAGAAATAGTTTTGCCCGAAGGCGACATCGGCGACGAGCAGCAATACCTGACGTTCATCATGTCAGGTGAAGAGTACGGTGTAGATATTCTGGCTGTTCAGGAGATTCGCGGCTGGGAAGAACCCACTTTGATCCCTAATGCGCCCTCGTACATCCGCGGTGTGATCAACCTCCGGGGAACCATCGTTCCTATTATGGATTTGCGCCTGAGATTCGGTCTCGATGAGGCAGATTATACCGCAACCACTGTTGTCATTATTCTGAAATTTGACAGTGACAATGGCGAGCGCGTGATGGGTATTGTTGTCGATGCTGTATCCGATGTTTATACCATTGCCGACGAAGATACCCGTCGACCTCCAGAACTTACGGAGGACGACAACTCAGATTTTATAAAAGGTCTGGTGAACGTGAACGAGAAGATGGTCATTCTGCTCGATGTAGAAGAGCTACTGATGCTACGCATGGGTATGGCTGCAACTCCTTATTCTATTGATGAAGATTAACTGCCGTAAGGTATTTGCCTGAAGAAGGTACAGGAAGGTAACTATGAGCTTTTTCCGCAATATCATTTCCGGTGGCGCAGCCATCGACCCTAATAAAATCCGTGAAATGGAAGGGAAGCTGGCTGCGATTGAGAAAAGTCAGGCTTCTATTGAATTCAAGCCGGACGGAACGATTGTCACAGCAAATCAGAATTTTTTGGATGCGATGGGCTACCGCCTGGAGGAGATACAGGGCCAGCACCACAGTATTTTTGTGTCGGCTAAGTACGCTAAAACTCCAGAATACGCGGCCTTCTGGAATTCTTTGGCACGTGGAGATTTTCAGACGGCGGAGTTTGAGCGCTTTAATAAAGCTGGCGAGAGTATCTGGATTCAGGCGACGTATAACCCAATCTTTGATGAAACAGGCAAAGTGGTGAAGGTTATTAAGTACGCAACTGATATTACCGAGCAGAAACGCCGGAATATTGATTTCGCGGGCAAAGTAGAAGCGATCAGCCGTGCCCAGGCCATGATCGAGTTTACGCCAGAAGGTGAGATCCTGACGGCGAACGATAACTTCCTGAAGACTCTGGGATATCAGCTAAGCGAAATTCAGGGGAAGCATCATCGCATGTTCGTGAAACCAGAGTATGCAAACAGCCCTGAATACGCAGAATTCTGGAAGAAGCTGGGACAAGGTGAATTCAGTGCCGATGAGTTCGAGCGTGTAGCCAAAAATGGTAGCTCAGTCTGGATTCAGGCGACTTATAACCCTATCGTCAATGATGATGGTGATGTCGTTAAGGTCGTGAAATTTGCCTCAGATATTACCGAGCAGAAAGCCAGGGCTGTGGTCAATGAGAAGAATGCTCAGATCGCCAGTGCATTGAAGTTGTGTCAGGCAACGGTGATGATGGCAGATAATGATCTCAACATTGTTTATATGAACGATGAGATGGTGAAAATGCTTCAGAATCGTGAAGCAGACATCCAGAAGCATCTCAGTAACTTTAAAGTGTCGGAGTTGATCGGCACCAACGTCGATAGCTTCCATAAAAAGCCTTCGCATCAGCGAGGCATTCTGCAGTCTTTGGATGGGCCTATCGAAACTCAGCTGTCGTTCGATGACGTCAAGTTTGATCTGACTGCATCTCCCTGGTACGACGCCGATGGTAACCGCATTGGTACCGTGGTTGAGTGGGTTGATATGACCGATATCCTAAAAGCCCGTGAAGAAGAAAAGCGGATTGCAAACGAGAACCTTCGCGTACGTCAGGCACTCGACTCTGTCAGCACGAACGCCATGATTGCAGACACTGACGGCAATATCATTTATATGAACGAAGCCGTTGAAAATATGATGAAGGACTCTGAAGCGGATCTGCGTAAGGACCTGCCTTCATTCAATGCCTCGGCCTTGATGGGCGCGAACATCGATACATTCCATAAGAATCCTGCGCATCAGCGCTCTATGCTGGCTGCCTTAACACAGACCTATAAAACCCAGATCGAGGTTGGTGGTCGTCATTATTCGTTGATCGCTAACCCGATTATCAATGAAAGTAATGAGCGTCTGGGTACGGTTGTTGAGTGGACAGATCGTACCATTGAGGTTCGTGCTGAGCGTGAGATCGATACCATCGTTGAAGCCGCCGCGGGTGGAGATCTGTCGCGTCGGATCGACACTATCGGTAAGCAAGGTTTCTTCCTTGGTCTGGCCGAAGGCCTCAACCGTTTGCTTGGTATTGCGGATGATGTTGTTAACGATACCGTACGTATCTTCGATGCTCTGGCGCATGGCAATCTGACCCGCAAAATTGAAACAGACTACATGGGCTCATTTGGCAAGCTCAAGCAGGACGCGAACTCAACAGTTGAGCGCCTGACCGAAATCATGACCCGTATCCGTGAGTCTGCTTCGACCGTTGCTACGGGCGCGAGTGAAATTGCTCAGGGCAACGCGGATCTGAGTAAGCGTACTGAGTCTCAGGCTTCGAGTCTGGAAGAAACCGCTTCCAGCATGGAAGAAATGACCAGTGCGGTGAAACAGACCAGCGAAAATTCTGTACACGCCAACGAGCTGGCAAGTTCGGCGAAGAACAAAGCGGAAGAAGGCGGCGAAGTCGTTGAGAAAGCTGTCACTGCGATGGATGAAATTAATCAGGCCAGTAAGAAAATCTCAGACATTATCGGTGTAATTGATGAAATCGCCTTCCAGACCAACCTGCTGGCACTGAATGCCGCCGTTGAGGCAGCGAGAGCTGGAGAGCAGGGACGGGGCTTTGCGGTGGTTGCCGGTGAGGTAAGAAACCTGGCTCAGCGTTCTGCCGGAGCAGCAAAAGAGATCAAGGATCTGATCCGCGACAGCGTAGACAAAGTTGAAGCTGGCACGTCACTTGTGAATGCATCGGGTAAAACTCTGAACGAAATTATCGGTGCGGTTGATCGTGTATCGGCCATGATTCAGGAAATCAGCACTGCGGCGGCTGAGCAGTCTGCAGGTATCGATCAGGTGAACAGCGCGGTTGCCCAGATGGACGAAATGACCCAGCAGAATGCTGCTCTGGTTGAGGAGGCAACTGCGGCTGGTGAGGCAATGGCCGGACAGGCTCAGGGTATGACTCAGCTGATGGAATTCTTCACCGTTGATGCGTCGTTTGCATCGGGGTCTATGGCGATGGATGCTCCAGTCGCGGCAGCGCCTTCTCAAGCTGCGGCTCCTACAGCGACAAAAGCTCCGTCCGCACCAGCTGCTGATCAAGGTGGGCTGTCGGTCAGTAATTCTCATGATGACTGGGAAGAGTTCTGATCAGGTATGAACGCACATGTGTCTGATAAGCCCCTGTTAGCCGACAAAGAGTTTTTAATGACAGAGCGCGATTTCGATGAGATCGCAGCTCTTGCTCTTAAACATACGGGGATTGTTCTCGGTCGCCATAAAGCGAATATGGTTTACGGACGTATAGCTCGCAGGCTGCGTCAGACGGGGTATCGAAACTTTGCAGATTACCTGGCGTATCTTAAAGACAATTTTAGGGACGAATCGACAAATTTTATAAACCTAATTACAACCAATCTGACGTCTTTTTACCGGGAGCCTCATCACTTTGATTTTTTGAGGGATACGGTCATCCCGGAATTAAAGAAAAAATCAGATAAGAAGGTCAGAATCTGGTCTTCTGGTTGTTCCATCGGTCAAGAGGCGTACACAATCGCCTTTACCCTCGCTGAAGCGCATTTGGCTTCATCATTTGATGTGAAAATTCTCGCGACCGATCTTGATTCAAATGTTGTCAGTACCGGGGCTGAGGGCATTTACCCTGCGGATAGCCTGATGTCGGTGCCTGATGATACGGTTGAACGATTTTTTGAAAAGAACCGGGCTGGTAATCAGGTTCGCGTGAAGAAAAGCATGCGGGACCTGGTGCACTTTAAGCGCCTGAACCTTCTTGAAGGTTGGCCCATGAAAGGAAAATTCGACGTTATTTTTTGCCGTAATGTCGTAATCTATTTCAACAGAGAGACTCAGAAAACCCTGTTCAACCGCTATGCCGATTATTTACCGGTGGGGGGGTATCTGATTATTGGTCATTCTGAGTCGCTGAACGGTCTGACAGACCGCTTTAAGTCGGTGGGTAATACCATCTACCAGAAAATCTATTAAGGGGTCTGCCTATGCATCAGCGCCCACCCGAGCCGAAACCTCTCAGTGGTTTCGAGCATGTCGCGCGATATTGGGATGGGGTTCACAACACCTGGGCCGCAAAAATCCTTCCTGGTGAATTATACGTTTCGACACAGGGAGAGATGATTGCCACCGTGTTGGGTTCGTGCGTCTCCGCCTGCATACGCGACCGTAAGCTAGGTATTGGCGGAATGAATCACTTTATGCTGCCAGAACAGAATGAACACTCAAGCGATGTCTGGGGATCCAACCCGGTAACACAGAACTCACGCTATGGGACCTGGGCGATGGAGTTTCTGATTAACGAGATACTTAAACGCGGTGGGCGTCGACAGAATTTAGAAGTGAAGCTTTTCGGCGGCGGTCAGATGATCGCGTCTATGAGTGATATTGGTCAGCGTAATATTCTTTTTGTATACAACTATTTGCGTAATGAGGGGCTTGAAATCGCCAGTGCTGATGTTGGTGATGTTTACGCACGTAAGGTTCTTTACTTCCCCGATACTGGGTCCGTGAAAATGCGCCGTATCTCCAATGTTAAGAACGATACATTGATGAAGCGTGAAACTGAATATAGCCGCAAAGTTAAAATGGAAGATATGGAGCAGGGAGACAGCGGTATTGATCTCTTTTGAGGGGGAAGTTGTATGAGTAAAATTAAAGTCCTGATCATTGATGATTCCGCTCTCATTAGAAAAATGCTTCGCGAAGTGTTTGATAGTACAGAGGATATCGATGTCGTCGGAGTGGCCAGTGATCCATTGATCGCGCGCGACAAAATTAAACAGTTGAATCCGGATGTCATCACGCTAGACGTTGAAATGCCGAGGATGGACGGGTTGCAGTTTCTCAGTAACCTCATGCGCCTTCGACCCATGCCGGTAGTGATGGTATCGACCCTTACAGAAAAAGGGGCACCCGAGACGCTTGAGGCGCTGGAAATGGGCGCAGTTGATTACATCTGTAAACCCAAAGCGCAAAGCCCTGACGAGTTTTACGAATTTGCAGAAGCACTATGCGATAAAGTCCGGATTGCTTCGCAGGCGCGTGTCGTTGCTGTTGAAACGACAAGAAGCCAGAAAACGACACGAGTCGTGACGCGTGAAACGAACGATAACTACAAACGCATTATTGCCGTGGGGTCATCAACCGGTGGTACAGAGGCCATTTCAGAGGTCCTCTCATCATTACCGGTTAATTGTCCGCCGATAGTGATCAGTCAGCATATTCCTGAGGTCTTCAGTGCCTCACTGGCAAAACGTCTGGATAACCGCTATCCGATGGAAGTACTCGAAGCGAGGAATGATCTTGAGGTGACTCCGGGTCGGGTGATCATTGCTCAGGGCGGGCGTCATCTTCGTTTCAGGCGGAAAGGTGATCAGTTGTTCACTATCGTGGACGATGGCCCGAAACAGAATCTTCATAAACCTTCGGTTGAGGCAATGTTTGATTCATTGCTACAGGTTGCGGGTGGTAAGCGCCTGGTGGCTGTGATGCTGACGGGCATGGGCGCTGATGGCGCAGTTGCCATGAAGCGGCTTCATGACGCTGGTGCCCTGACCATGGCGCAGGATGAGGCCTCTTCCGTTGTTTGGGGCATGCCTAAATCAGCTTATGAGCTGGGTGCGGTTGACGAACTGATTCCTTTGACAGGAATTGCGTCAGAAATGATTAAAAAAGCACGATTGATATGACCACTTTTTGTGGCTTGTGCTAAACCTATTGTACGAGATTTATTTCAGGAGATAGTCGCATGTCTGTACGTGCATCATTGGCGGGTAACGGCCAGGAACTGGTCATTCAGGTTGACGGACGCTTTGACTTCAGTGCTCATCAGGAGTTTCGGGATGCCTATGAAAGTGCATCGCAGGTGCGGAAATATATTGTCGACCTGGGCGGTGCTACTTACCTCGACAGCTCAGCTTTGGGTATGCTGCTTCTGCTGCGCGATCACGCGGGCGGAGACCACTCTGAAATTTCAATTACGAACTGTAATGATGACGTTCGTAAGATTCTGGCAATTTCAAACTTCGAGCAACTTTTCACTATTCAGTAACAGGTAATCATGACCGCTTATAAGGTCCTGATAGCGGACGATAACAGCGTTGATCGCAAAGTGTTATCACGCGTTGTCCGCAACCAGGGAAACGATGTAATAGAAGCGACAAACGGATTTGAAGCGGTAGATATCTTTACGGAGCATCGCCCCGATATCGTCTTGATGGACGTTATGATGCCTGGCCTCAACGGAAAGGAGGCCACCCGCCAGATTAAGACGATCGCCGACGAAGATTTTATCCCCGTTATCTTTCTGACATCGCTATCGGATGCACAGAGCCTGGCCGATTGTCTTGAGTCAGGTGGTGATGACTTTTTAACCAAGCCTTATAACCATGTAGTTCTGCAGGCAAAAATCGCTTCTTATCACCGCATGTCGGAAATGCATCGCACGCTGCTAAATCAACGTGATGAAATCGCACGTGTTAACCGGCATATGCTGCAGGAGCAGTGCGTTGCTAAGGCTGTGTATGATAACGTTGCCCACGCAGGCTGTCTTACCTCCCCGAATATCCGATACGAACTGTCTCCACTTGCCGTTTTTAACGGTGATGTTCTGTTGGCCGCCCGCAAGCCGGGTGGTGGGATGCATGTATTGCTGGGCGATTTTACAGGGCATGGGCTTCCGGCTGCGATTGGTGCAATGCCGATGGCCGATATCTTTTACGGAATGACGGCGAAAGGCTTTGGTCTTCGTGAGGTACTTCGTGAGATCAACCAGAAGTTAAAAAGTATTCTGCCGGTAGGGTTTTTCTGTTGTGCTGCTGCGGTCGACCTGGCCCCGGACCGACAAGCCGCCAGCGTATGGATGGGCGGCGTGCCAGACTGTTATCTGTTGCGTAACGACGGTGAAATGATAGAAACATTATCATCACGTCATCTTCCTCTGGGTGTGATGTCCGCTGATAAGTTCAATGATCAGATGACCGAATTTCCGATGGCAAACGGAGACCGGCTATTTCTCTGGTCGGACGGAATCATCGAAGCCCGTAATTCTGACGGTGAAATGTTTGGACAAGAGAGGTTATTAAACGTAGTAAGAGATTCTGCGCATGCGAGCGAAGTGTATGAAGATATCCAGCGTGCGGTGGACGAATTTGTTGACGGTTCGGAACAGGATGATGACACTACTCTGATTGAAGTCGTCATGGATGATGCACTGCGTGAAGATAAAGAAAGCGCAGTTACTAAGGCCGGTATTTCACAGGGCCCACGAGACTGGAATATGGAGTATCGTCTCGAAGCTTCTACGCTGAAGTCATTCAACCCAGTGCCACTGATGAATCATATAATGATGGAGGTCCCCGGGCTTCGCGCGATTGGCGGTCAGCTCTATACGGTCGTCGCTGAACTTTTTTCAAATGCCTTTGAGCATGGTGTGTTGGGATTGGAGTCTTCGATGAAGCAATCGCCAGATGGTTTCGTGGAGTATTACCGTCAGCGAGAAAAGCGTGTTGCTGCTCTTGAGGAAGGTTTTGTCCGTATTAATATGCATCATACGGGGGACGGTGACAGCGGTAAGCTGACTCTGACTCTGGAAGACAGTGGTGACGGGTTCGACTATCAACAACATGATATAAGCATTGGAAATAATTACTCAGGCCGAGGTATTCCCCTGATTGAGAGCATCTGTGATTCAATTGAGTATCACGGTAAGGGGAACAAAGTGTCGGTGGTTATTCACTGGCCATTGGAGCTGGAGACATGATCGACCTTGATTCGTTGAATATGCTGAAAGACATTATGGAAGAAGAGTTTCAGCCTCTCATTGAATTGTATATACGTGATAGTGACAGACGTTTCCCCGAAATGCGTCAGGCATTGCAAGAGGGCGATTGCGAAAGTGTCCGCATGACGGTGCATAGTTTCAAAGGCGCAAGCAGTAATGTGTGCGCTGTTGAATTAGCCGAGCAGGCGTATTCGGTTGAAAAAATGGCGATCGCCGGCGATACCGCTCACCTTAGAGGTGCAATTGACGAACTTGAGCAGTCCTATCTGCGGGTTCGTCAGCAATTGAATTCTCTCCTATAGGCTCCGCGCATTCCCCTGATCTGAAAACTGGCCCACCTTTTGCGATATCACCGGTAACCCAGATAACAGGAGACCGGGATGAACCCTTCTCTTCCAAACAGCCCAATGGCATCACTGTTGATGTCACTTGGGGGCAATATTGATTTCCAGGGCCTGAAACTCAGTGGTGACGGGGCCTCTGGCTTAAGTGACTTCTCGAATTTACTTGACCAGATGCAACTTCAACCGCTCGAATCATTAGAAAAGAGCGGTATATCCCCGGCTCTGGCGGCAATGCCAGAGGGGCAAAGTCTGCCGCTGGACTTGCCGCTTAGTTTGCCGTTGGACTCTGCAACAGATGGCGCTCAGATTATTCCTGAAGGCCAGTTGTCACTCGTTGCAGTTGAAAAGCCGCTGGATGATTCTGGTCGCGAGTTGATGGGAGACACCCTGATGGCTCAGATTCAGAAAGGAAAAGATATTTCAGTACGCTACACCGATCAGGAAGGCGTGACTGATAATGCGGACCCAGATGCCGCGCTTGTGGATAGTGATACTTCTGTGGATGCGGCGGTCGAAGTAGCTTCGCCACTCGCTGTTGCGTCTGTTTCTCCTGTTGCAGCTGCTGTACGAAGTCAGAACGCAGCCGAGGGTCGTTTGCAAACTGATCAGAAAACGTCAGGTAAACCACAAGCATCAGTGCCATTAACTGATGGTGTCGATGCCGCTGCAGAAGATGCCGAAGCAGAGCTGGTCAGTGGCGTATTTAAGCCGGTCACGGCTGAAGACAGCCCGGTTGAAACGTCTGGCTACCGTGACAACCTGACGGGAATGCAGAACAACGCACCCGCTCAGTTACAGTCAGCCTCAGCGACGCCTGCCCAGTCTCAGACGGCCACTGCTATAAATGTTACTGCCGCATCTGACCTGATCAACGCCGAGAGCACCGGTGAAGAAATTGCCACGGAAGACTACAGCTTCGAGGAAGGTTTCGAGCAGAAGCTTCAGCGCCAGTTCCGCGAGCGGTTAGATTTTGGTCAGGATCGTCGCGAGTGGACGCCAGCTCTGGGCGCTCGTCTGATGACCATGGTGGCCAATGATGTGCAGCACGCTCGCATTCAGCTGGACCCTCCCGAGCTGGGCAGTCTTGAAATCCGAATGCAGGTTCAGAACGATCAGGCCAGTGTTCAGGTGTCTGCACAAAGCCATCAGGTGAAAGATGTTCTTGATAGCAGTGCGCAGCGATTGCGGGATGCGTTGGCTGCTGAAGGCATCGAATTGAATGAGTTCAGTGTTTCAGCTGACAGTGGCGGCCAGGGCCGGGACAGCGGTTCCGATGGCTCTGATGGCGGAGACAACGGCTATGCCGGCGGCTCAGGTGTTGAGGGTGATGAGCTCGTCGGGGGAAATGAGGTTCATGTTCCTGCGCCAGATTCGCTGCTGGATACGTTCGCTTAGCCTTCTGAACTCAGCTCAGACTGTAAGACCATGCTTCTGGTCTGAGTTGCTTATCTGAGGCTACGCACTCGACGCTTTTGTCCTCATTTTATTCTGAGAGCTGCCGCTCTGGTGGCTCGATTCTTTGTTTTTGTTGCTGTTCCTTCGACTGTTGGTGAAATCCGCCAGTAGCCCCAGTGATTTACTTCTACACTGAAATCAGGCTGAGCATTTAAGTTTGATGTCATTTTTTTGGCGAAAAAACGTGGCACAAGCTTTGCAAATTTGACTTCATAAAGGAGATATCCGAATGGCAAAAGAACAGGACCTGAAGCTCGAAGGTCAGGAAGGCGAAGAAGAACAGTCGGGTGGTGGTAAGAAGAAACTCATTATCATCATCGGCATTGTGGTGGTTGTCTTGCTGGCGGGTGGTGGTGCTGCGGCCTTCTTCTTACTCGGTGGAGAAGACGAAGAAGCGACCGATGAAGAAGTGGTAGAAGAGGTCGTCGAGGAACCGGAAATTCCGGCAGTGTACGTCAAACTGAAACCCGAATTTGTGATCAGTTTTCAGGTCGGTACGCGTCAGAGATACGTCCAGGCGAGTATCGAAATTATGACGCGTCAGCAGTCCATCGTTGATGCACTCGAGTTGCACGAGCCGATGGTGAGAAACGAAGTAATCAATATTGTTAGCCGCCAGGAGTTTGCGACATTACGAACAGCCGAAGGACGGGTTGCTCTGCAGAACGCTTTAAAAAGCGCAATCACGGAAATGATGGAACGGGAAGCAGGCTCTGACGGTGTCGAAGCTGTGCTGTTTACCAACTTTGTAATGCAGTAGGAATGAGTTGTGCAGGATTTACTGTCGCAAGATGAAATCGATGCCTTATTGCATGGTGTAGACGACGGCGACATTGGCCCCGAAGAAGAGGTCGATGCGGCCGGAATCAAATCCTACGATCTGACCAGTAACGACCGTATCGTCCGCGGACGTATGCCGACGCTGGAGATGATCAATGAGCGATTTGCCCGCTATACCCGCATCAGCATGTTTAATTTTCTGCGCCGAAGTGCCGATGTTGCCTCCGGTGGTGTTCAGATTATGAAATTTGGTGAGTACATACATACCTTGTATGTACCTACCAGCCTGAACCTCGTGAAGATGCGTCCTTTGCGTGGTACAGCGTTGTTTATCCTTGATGCGAAGCTGGTTTTTAAGCTGGTGGATAACTTTTTTGGTGGCGATGGTCGTCACGCTAAGATTGAAGGTCGTGAATTTACTCCGACCGAAGTACGAGTGGTGCAGTTAATTCTGACGCAGGTCTTCAACGACATGATGGAAGCCTGGTCACCGGTGATTCCTGTTGAGTTTGAATACGTCGGCTCTGAAGTAAACCCTGCGATGGCGAATATCGTCAGCCCGAGTGAAGTCGTGGTCGTCAGTACTTTTCATATTGAACTCGACGGTGGCGGGGGGGATCTTCACCTGACGATTCCTTATTCCATGATTGAACCGATGCGCGAGGTTCTGGATGCAGGTTTTCAGAGCGATGTTGACGACGTGGATGAGCGTTGGCAGCAGTCTCTTCGCGAAGATATTCTCGAAGCGCCGGTTGAGATACACGGAACGCTGGCGCAGAGAGACATTACGTTACGAGAAGTTGCCGCGCTGAAAACCGGCGATGTAATACCAATAGAAATTCCCGAAGACTTTGTATTGGAAGCGAATGGCATTCCAATTTTTACCGGGAAAATGGGCATATCCAATGAGAATCTGGCCGTCAAAATAAAAGAACAGATTTCTCACAGAAAACGCTGACAGGAGCAGGTTATGAGTGACGAAAAAGATCAGGATCAGTCACCCGAAGAAGAATTAGATCCTCAGAAACTTGCTGATGAAGTGGCGGGTGGTATCGAAGAAGCCAGTGGCGACGACAGTGCGACAGAAGGCGAGGAAGATAGTCAGGCGCTTGCAGATGAGTGGGCGGCGGCAATGGAAGAGGCTGGTGAAACTGAAGATGAAGAACCTGAGCCTGACCCCGTAAAACAGGTCGAGCTTGATGAGCTGCAGGACGAAGGTCGCCCTGGAGGTAATGGTGATAATCCCGAGCTTGAAGTCATTCTGGATATTCCGGTTCGTATATCAATGGAAGTAGGCGCGACCAAAATACCTATCCGAAACCTGTTGCAATTAAATCAGGGGTCAGTCGTTGAGCTGGATCGTTTGGCTGGTGAGCCATTGGACGTTCTGGTGAATGGAACTCTGATTGCACATGGTGAGGTGGTCATGGTTAACGATAAGTTTGGTATCCGCCTGACGGATGTGGTGAGTCAGAGTGAACGTATACACCGTCTGCGCTAGTTTATTGTTGTTTCTGCCCGGGCTGGCAGCCGCTGAAGAGCAGGTCGCGCCAATGTTGCAGGCGACACCGATGGCAAGCGCTGGAAAAGTCGTACTGTTTCTGGTGCTTATCCTCGGGCTCATCGTTGGCTTGGCCTGGCTGGTCAATAAAACCCGGGTTGGTCAGTGGACTGGCGGCGCTCAACATCTTAAGACATTGGCAGTGTTGCCTCTTGGACAGCGTGAAAAAGTAGCCATTATTCAAGCCGGTGAGCAGCAGCTGGTGATTGGTATTACACCGCATGGCATTAATACACTGGCGACCCTTGATCAACCGATTGATGTCGCTGAAAGTAAGCCTGCCGATTTTGCCGACATTCTGAAAAAGGCCGTGCGCAAATGATGACTCTGATGCGCTGGTTACCCATCCTGTTTTTTATGCCGATGGTTGCTTTCGGTGCTGATCCCGCGACGCCCGTAACTGGGCCGGGCGGCATTCCTGCTGTTGTGTACACCGCCAATGATAATGGTGGTCAGTACTCGGTGACTATTCAGATTCTTGTATTAATGACGCTGCTGACGGTGTTACCGTCGTTGCTCATTATGATGACCTCGTTTACCCGCATTATTGTTGTGTTGGCAATTCTTCGTCAGGCCATTGGTTTACAGCAGACGCCATCCAATCAGGTACTGCTGGGACTTTCTCTGTTTCTTACTTTGTTTATTATGATGCCGGTATTTCGTATCGTTAATGCCGATGCGATACAGCCATATCTTGCCGAAGAGATTGCTCCGCTGGAGGCGCTGGAGCGAGCAGCGGTTCCTATGCATGAGTTTATGCTAGCGCAGACACGGGAAACGGATCTTGATCTTTTCGTACGCATTAGCGGCCGTACTGATATTGCAGGCCCGGCAGAAACGCCGATTCATATTCTGATTCCAGCATTTATCACCAGTGAACTGAAAACGGCTTTTCAGATTGGCTTCCTGATATTTATTCCGTTCCTGATCATTGACCTTGTGGTGGCCAGTATCCTGATGGCCATGGGTATGATGATGCTGTCGCCCATCATTATATCGTTGCCATTTAAAATCATGTTGTTCGTATTGATTGATGGCTGGGCATTAATCATGGGTACTCTGGCGAACAGTTTCGGAACGATTTAGAAAGGGAAACATGGTCACAAATACGCACTCGGGAGGCCGTGATGTCTGAAGCGATAATCGGTGATATTTTTACCAGCGCGCTCTATATCGTGCTGGCCATTGTTGTGGTGATCATTGTCCCAAGTTTGATTATTGGTCTGATGGTAAGTACGTTTCAGGCGGCAACTCAGATCAATGAGCAGACGCTGAGCTTTCTTCCGCGTTTGGTGGTGACTTTGCTGGCGATGATTATGTTTGGCCCCTGGGCCGTCAGTGCTGTGCTCGATTTTACGCGTGAAATCTACCTCAATATTCCGTTTCTGATCGGGTGAGCTGTGATTGAGGTCGAAGCACTGGATATCAGCCACTGGATTACCCGCTATGTGTATCCCTTTGCGCGGATATCCGGTCTTCTAATGGTGATGCCTTTGATCGGTACTCGCATGGTCTCAATGAGGGTGCGCCTGCTTCTTGCCGTTGCAGTTACCCTGGTTGTCGTACCGCTATTACCGCCGATCCCTAAGGTCGAAGCCATCTCTCTTGCTTCTGTGATCATTATTCTGCAGCAATTGTTGATAGGAATCTTACTCGGATTCGTGACCGAATTACTCATGCAGGTGTTTGTGATTGCGGGGCAGTTGATTGCGATGCAGACCGGCCTCGGTATTGCCACCACCGTAGATCCCAGTCAGGGGGCATCTGTGGTGGTTATCTCGCAGTGGTTTTTGTTTATGGTCAGCCTCGTTTTTTTGTCGTTGAACGGGCATCTGGTACTCATCGAAATTCTGGTCGATAGCTTCCGTTCTATCCCCATTGGTATGGCGAGTTTTTCTGCGGAACAATTTGGATTGCTGGTGAATTGGAGTGGCTGGATGATTGCCGCTGCGGTGGTGATTTCTTTGCCAGCCATGACGGCCTTGCTGATCGTTAACTTAGCATTTGGTGTCATGACCCGTGCGGCCCCTCAGTTGAATATCTTTGCACTAGGTTTTCCGGTGACCATGATCGTTGGTCTGTTGATTATGTGGTTGAACATTGACGAAATGGCAACCAGCTTCCATGGCTACATGGATGTACTATTTGAGTTTCTGAAGAAACTGATCACTCTCTAGAGGTCGTTATGGCAGAGCAGGACAGTAGTCAGGAAAAAACAGAAGAACCCACCCCCCGACGCCTCCAGAAAGCGCGCGACGAGGGTCAGGTTCCCCGATCGAAAGAGCTGGGTACGACCATGGTGCTGGTCATGGGTGCCGCTGGCTTATTGATGTTCGGCCCTTTTATGTCCGAGCGTATCGCGGCAATGGCGAAGCATTCTTTCTCGTTCGATCGGGATACTGCGTTTGATACCGGTATGATGACGTCGTATCTCGATGCTTCTGCACTGGAGGCTGCGGTGGCGCTTGCTCCGTGGTTAGTTGTTGTATTGATTGCTGCGTTCGCCGGCCCGCTGTTGGTTGGCGGTTGGTTGTTTTCGGGTAAAGCGATCACCCCCAAGCTTGATCGCTTAAATCCGCTCAGTGGTCTCAAGCGGATGTTCTCCGCTAATTCTCTGGTTGAATTGTTTAAAGCCTGGGCAAAGGTTCTGGTGGTCGGTACGGTCGCGTGGTTGACACTGATGTTCTTTTTCCAGGATGCGATGCGTATTCAATATGAAAGTACCGAGTCGGCGATCGATCACGCGGTGACTATCATCATCTGGAGCGTACTAGCCTTGTGTGCTTCTACGGCATTGATCGCCATTGTCGATGTGCCGTGGCAGATATACAGCTTCACGAAAAAGATGCGTATGTCGATGCAGGAGATCAAAGACGAATACAAAGAAACCGAGGGTAAGCCCGAAGTCAAAAGCAAGGTTCGCCAGTTGCAGCGTGAGGTCGCTCAACGCCGGATGATGGCAGACGTGCCCGAGGCTGATGTTGTAATCACCAACCCGACTCACTATTCCGTTGCTCTGCGCTATGACGCTGGGGCCAGTGCAGCGCCTGTACTACTGGCAAAAGGTTCAGATCGGGTGGCGTTGAAAATACGCGAAATCGCCAAAGAAAATAACGTACCTCAGATGCAGGCTCCGCCGTTGGCCCGAGCGCTCTTCACACACACCAAAGTCGGCGATGAAATTCCGGAAGGGCTCTATGTCGCCGTGGCGCAGGTACTGGCATATATCTATCAGATGGATCAGTTCGCCAAGGGTAAAGGGCCGAAGCCTGAACGTAAGCCTGACATGCCAATTCCTCGTGACCTGAGAGTGGACCCGGACCCGTCATAACCCGAAAAAATTCGATAAAAATGCTTCCCTTAATTAAAACGGGAACACTTCTTGCGATACCCAGTCGGTAGAACATTTTTTTGACGGGTATCTAAATGGCAGCGGCCTCCGGAAGCAACGTAGTCGGACAACTGAAGAGCGGAGCCTCAATACTCTTGCAGGGCAACCTGGGCATTCCTGTGATGCTGCTGGTGTTACTGGGCATGATGACGCTGCCTTTGCCGCCCTTTCTGTTGGATACTTTTTTCACCTTTAATATCGCTTTATCCATTGTCGTACTGCTGGTCAGTGTCTATTCAAAGCGTCCCTTGGATTTCGCCATTTTCCCGACCATCCTGTTGATTGCGACGTTATTACGGCTCGCGCTGAACGTAGCCTCTACCCGTGTTGTATTACTTTATGGTCACGAGGGCGGAGACGCCGCGGGTAAGGTGATTGAAGCCTTTGGTGAAGTACTGATTGGTGGTAACTATGCCGTCGGTCTCGTGGTCTTTATGATTCTGATGATCATTAACTTTGTGGTGGTCACCAAAGGTGCTGGCCGTGTTTCAGAAGTCAGTGCGCGTTTCACCCTGGATGCAATGCCCGGTAAACAGATGGCTATTGATGCCGACCTCAATGCGGGCCTGATCGAGGCGGAAGAGGCGAAGAAGCGTCGCTCTGATATTGCCGCAGAAGCCGACTTCTATGGTGCTATGGACGGTGCCAGTAAATTTGTAAAAGGCGATGCGATAGCCGGTATTCTCATTCTTCTGATTAACGTCATCGGTGGCTTTGCTATTGGTATGGCTCAGCACAATCTCACATTCGGTGACGCGGTATCCGCTTATACGCTTCTGGCAATTGGTGATGGTCTGGTTGCTCAGATCCCTTCGTTGCTGCTGTCGACGGCGACGGCGATTATGGTTACTCGTAATGGCGGTGACGAAGACATGGGGCAGCAGGTGTTCGGGCAGATGTTCGGCTCTTCGCGCGCACTGGCGGTGTCTGCGGGCCTGCTTTTATTGATGGGTGTTGTTCCGGGCATGCCACATACCGTGTTTATCAGTGCCGCACTGGTCGCTGGGTTGGCGGCGTATGTTATTCGCTGGAAGAAGGAAGGTGGAGAACTGGGGGATGCGGTCGTACGGCGGCTTGGTGGCAAGCCAAAGGATACGCCTGCGCTTGAGGGCGCTGGAGCCGGTGCGGGTAATGCCCTGGCAGCCCCACAGGAAAAAGCTGCCGAGGCGATGAAACAGCTTGAGGTCAAAGAGCTGGGGTGGGATGACGTAGAACCCGTCGATCGCGTTGGTCTGGAAGTGGGTTACCGTCTGATTCCGCTGGTGGATAAGAATCAGGGTGGGCAGCTGCTCAGTCGCATCAAAGGGGTTCGTCGCAAACTCTCTCAGGAACTCGGTTTTCTTATCCCGTCTGTTCATATTCGCGATAACCTCGATCTGTTGCCAAACCAGTACCGCATAACCCTGATGGGGGTGACGCTGGCTGAGGCAGAGATTCACCCTGAGCGCGAGCTAGCGATTAATCCGGGTCAGGTGTACGGCAAGATCGAGGGAATGGCGACCACCGATCCTGCCTTTGGGATGGAAGCCTACTGGATCACGGCTGATCTGAAAGATCGCGCGCAGACGCTGGGTTACACCGTGGTGGATGCCAGTACGGTGGTCGCGACGCATATGAATCAGAAATTACAGAGCCACGCCCATGAACTGATTGGTCACGAGGATGCGCAGCACCTGGTAGACATGCTGGCGAAAACATCGCCAAAACTGGCCGAAGAACTGGTGCCCAATAAAGTCAGTATCAGCCAGCTTCTTGCTGTACTGCAAAACCTGCTGCGTGAGCAGGTGCCTATTCGTGATCTGCGCTCTATCGCCGAGTCTTTGGCGAACTCACCTGCTCAGAGTCAAGATATTGCCGCTCTCGTTTCTGCTGCCCGGTTGTCTCTGGCCCGCATGATTACTCAGAATATCTTCGGAAATACCGATGAACTGCCGGTGATGACGCTCGATCCAGGGCTGGAACAATTATTGCTGAAAAGCTTACAGCAGAGTGCGCAACAGGGTAGCCAGCAAGGTCTGGTGCTTGAACCAGGTATGGCAGATACCTTGCAGCGCTCACTGAATGAATCGGTGCAGACACAAGAAGCAGCAGGCCGCCCTGCGGTGCTGCTGGTGACTTCGCAATTACGTCCGGCGATGTCGCAGTTTGTCAGGAACAGCATTCCGCAACTGCACGTACTGGCCTACCAGGAAGTGCCGGACAATAAGAGCATTACGATTGTTGCTGCCGTTGGCGGCAAGTCGTAACGAGGCTGAATTATGAAGGTAAAACGTTTCGTCGCAGACAATATGCAGCTGGCACTGAAAATGGTGTCGGCTGAGCTCGGCCCGGATGCGGTTATCGTATCCAGCCGACGCCTGGATAACGGCATGGAAGTCGTGGCCAGTAGCGAAATGCTGGGTGAGATTGATAACGCAAAACAGGGTGAGCTGAATCGCCAGTTGCGACTTCAGCGTGAGCTGGAAGCGGCCAAGCAGGCAGCGCGTGCGAGTGCAGCACAGCGTCAGGAATATGCAGCGGATACTGCTGCGCGTTATGCACCTCAGCAAAGAGATTCTCAACAAGCTTCAGCTCAGGTGAGTCGCACTGAAGCGGATGTAGCAGCCGCTACCCGACTGGCGGAGCAGGCTGCCGAAGAGCGTAAAAAATCAGACGAAACCTACCAGACCCGCCTGCAGGAAATGCAGGGTGAGCTGCGTGAACTGAAAGACTGGCTGGTCAGTCATCAGGGCAGTGCCTGGGATACGCGTCGCCCTCTGACGTGGCAACAGTCACAATTGTGGCAGCGTTGTCAGGACATCGGGCTTGAGCCAGCGTGGGCTGATCGGGTCGTCAGCATGAGTGACCAGAGTGGCGATCTCGAGCAGGCCTGGAAATCTGCGCTCGGCGTTATTCAGAATGATTTGCCGATTTTACCGCAAGGTGTGCTTGAAAAGGGTGGCACCATCGCTCTGGTCGGGCCGACAGGTGCAGGTAAAACAACAACACTCGGCAAAATAGCGGCTCGGTTTGTACAGCGCCATGGCCCGGACTCTGTGGCTTTCGTGACGCTGGATAACTATCGCATGGCCGCTCATGACCAGTTGCAGGCGTTCGCACGTATTCTCGGCGTAGAAATGAAAGTCGTGCTGCAGAATGGCGATCTGGTGAAAACGCTCAGCACCCTGCGGAAGAAGAAACTGGTATTGATCGACAGTGCCGGACTTGCCAGTCAGGACCCACATTTTTCGTCACAGTTGTCTATGCTTAAACAGACTGGTCGTGATGTTCGTAAGTTTCTCGTGCTGCCTCTGACAAGTCAGGCAAGGTGCCTTCAGGAAAACTACGAGCACTTCAAACCAGCAGGGCTGGATGGTTGTATTTTTACCAAACTGGATGAGTGTTTCAGCCTTGGTGCTGGCCTCAGTGTTGCCGCCCTGACCCGGTTGCCGCTGACTCTGATTACGGACGGGCCACACATTCCTGATGATCTGCATTACCCGGATGCGTCGAGACTGGTCAACCTGGCGGAACAGATGGCGCGGATGGCGCGAACGCGCTGGCAGGCGGCAGAAGCAATGAATATGGCAACACAACAGCAAAGCTTTCAACACGGAGTTTAATTGAAGATGGCGAGTCATCCTGTACAGGTCATAGCAGTCACTGGCGGCAAAGGCGGTGTTGGCAAAAGCAATGTCTCCGTAAATCTTGGTATTGCTCTGTCTGAAATGGGCCGGCGAGTGGTCATTCTGGACGCCGACCTCGGACTGGCAAATATCGATATTCTTCTGGGTATCAGCTCAAATAAAACGATCGAAAACGTCTTGCAGGGCGAGTGTGATCTGCGAGAAGTGATGGTTAAGGGCCCTGGTGGAATAAAGATCGTTCCCGCGTCGTCGGGAACTCAGAAGTTGTCGCAACTCAATCCGATGGAGCATGCGGGTCTTATCCAGGCCTTCAGTGACATTGGTGATGATATTGATGTGTTGATCATCGATACGGCTGCAGGTATCTCCGATACGGTATTGAGTTTCGTGCGGGCATCGCAGGAAGTGCTGGTCGTCGTGACTGACGAACCGACGTCAATCACGGATGCGTATGCACAGATTAAATTGTTGAACCGGGATTACGGCCTGTTCCGTTTCCGTGTCGTTGCCAACATGGTGAGGTCTCCGCAGGACGGTATGGCATTATTCGCCAAGCTGACCAAGGTGACCGACCGCTTCCTTGATGTGGCAATGCAGTATGTTGGCGCGGTACCTTCTGATGATGCGGTTAAGCGTGCGGTTCAGCGTCAGAAGGCGGTCATTGAAGCCTATCCACGTTCGAAGGCAGCAACGTCTTTCAGAGCATTAGCGAAGAAAGTAGACAGCTGGCCGTTGCCATCGACGCCACGCGGCCATCTTGAGTTCTTCGTGGACCGGCTGGTTGATCAGGTAGGAGCATGACGGGTGTCGACGGGAAGTTGTCTGGTGTACTCCGACGTTCAGAATACTAATTTCGACGATCTGGTCCGTGAACACGCGGGACTGGTAAAGCGGATAGCCCACCACCTGATGGGACGTTTACCGGACAGTGTTCAGGTGGATGATCTGATTCAGTCGGGCATGATTGGCTTGCTGGAAGCTGCGCGTAAATACGACGGCGGTAAAGGCGCAAGTTTCGAGACCTACGCAGGTATCCGTATCCGCGGAGCGATGCTCGACGAAATTCGCAAAGGTGACTGGGCGCCGCGCTCAGTGCATCGTAATGCACGACGTATTCAGGATGCGATTAAGCAGGTTGAAGCCGTTAAAGGTCGTGATGCTGACGACAGTGAAGTCGCTGCTGTCCTCGGTATCAGTCAGGACGAGTACCATCAGATTCTCAAAGACAGTGCCGGTTGTCGCCTCTTTAGTTATGAGGAGCTTCTGGAAAACGACAGCACTCCGGACTTTATGGATGAGTCGACGCCGGGGCCAGGTAAAGGCATGGAGCGGGATGCATTCCGTCGTCAGCTTGCGGAGGCTATTTCTGGCTTGCCAGAGCGGGAACAACTGGTGCTGGCTTTGTATTATGACGAGGAACTTAACCTCAAAGAAATTGGTGCCGTGCTCGGGGTCAGTGAGTCCCGGGTGAGTCAGCTGCATTCGCAAGCGACACACCGTTTACGTGCGCGTCTGAGCGATTGGGCCTGAATTATTCCCTTCGGCGCGGACAGCGTCATACGCTCATCTCAGACGCCATCATTATTCTTTTCTATTCTTTCTCTCTCTTTCTTTCTGGATAAACCGCTAACTGGGTCTAAACTGAATTCAGGACCGGCTTGGTTTGTAAAAGTCGTATATTGGAGGTCGTTTTGGACAAGAACATGAAAATTCTCATTGTCGATGATTTTTCAACAATGAGACGTATCGTCAAGAACCTGCTGCGTGATCTTGGTTTTACCAACACTCAGGAGGCCGACGATGGCACAACAGCGTTGCCGATGCTGCAGAATGGCGACTTCGATTTTCTGGTCACTGACTGGAATATGCCGGGGATGACAGGCCTGGATCTTCTCAAGCACGTAAGGGAAGACGAACGTCTGAAAACTCTGCCAGTACTGATGGTCACTGCAGAAGCCAAGCGCGATCAGATCGTTGCAGCGGCGCAGGCAGGGGTGAATGGTTACGTAGTTAAGCCTTTTACCGCCGCAGTACTTAAAGAAAAAATCGATAAGATTTTTGAACGCGTCGAAGGCTGAGTGAAGGTAGCACCATGGTGGATGTAAACCTGGATAATAAGGACAACCAGGTCGGCTCGGAGATTCGTTCGCTTGCCGAGAATATGCTCGAACAGCTCGAGCAAGGTGATCTCGGCAAAGCAGTCGCTCTGGTCGACGACCTCAATCAGTTGCGGGATCGCACACTGTATAACGAGATCGGACGACTGACCCGTGCATTGCATGAGTCGATTAAGAATCTGAATGTCGATACGGTAGGTGCCGCTTCTGACATCACCGAGACAACCGACAAGCTGACGTATGTCCTTGAAATGACCGATAAGTCAGCCAACCGCACGATGGATATTGCCGATGCTGGTGGTCCTCTTGCGGGTGCTATGGGAGATCGGGCTTCAGAGCTGTCGGCACGTTGGAAGCGATTTATGAAGCGCGAAATGAATACCTCCGAATTTCGCGAACTCAGTCGTGATATCGATGCCTATCTTACCAGCAGCGTTAAAGATTCATCGGAAATTAAAAAACAGTTTTCTGAAATTGTTCTGGCTCAGGACTTTCAGGATCTGACCGGCCAGGTCATCCATAAAGTGATTAATCTGATTCGTGATGTGGAAGGGAGACTGGTCACTCTGGTCTCAATGGCTGGCCAGGTCGACCAGATTACTGGCATTAATCATGAATTTGAAAAAAGCACACCGGCGCCAGACAGTGGCCCGGATATTAACCCTGAAGGCCCACAGACCGACAGCAAAGCCGATGGTGTAGTAGGTAGCCAGGATGATGTCGATGATCTGTTGTCGAGCTTAGGGTTTTAGAGGAGCGGTTGAATGAGTTTCGATGCTGATGAAGAGATTCTCCAGGACTTTCTCGTAGAGGCGGGAGAAATACTGGAACTGCTTTCAGAGCAGCTGGTGGATCTGGAAAATAGCCCAGACGATAAGGATCTCCTGAATGCAATCTTCCGTGGATTTCATACGGTAAAGGGTGGTGCTGGCTTTTTACAGTTGAACCCTTTGGTGGATTGTTGCCACGCGGCTGAGAACGTGTTCGATACGCTTCGTAATGGTAAACGTTCAGTGAATGCAGACCTGATGGACGTGGTTCTCAGTGCACTGGATACCGTGAACGAAATGTTTGATTGCGTACGTTCTGGGGATATGCCAGAGCCCGCAGAACAAAGTTTGCTCGACAATTTGCATCATCTGGCACTGCCGGAAGACGAAACTCCAGCAGTTGAAGCTCCCGCTGCAGAGGCCGTCATCGAAGCTCCAGCGCAAGAAGCTGATACGGCGTCGGAAAGCGCTTCAGATGCAGATAATGGCGACATCACCGACGATGAATTTGAGCAACTGCTGGATGCGTTAGACGACAAGGCAGGCTCTGCTCCTACTGATGAAGTTGCGCCTCAGGCCAGTGGCGATGACGATCTGTTTGGTGGCGATGATTTGTTTGATACCGACAGCGCGCCAGCTGCCTCAGCTTCCGATGATGAAATCACTGAGGATGAATTTGAAGCCTTATTGGATCAGATTCACGGCAAGGGCAAACCCGGTGCTTCCTCGGAATCGGCTAATGCGGAAACTCCCCCTCCCGCAGAGCCTGAAAAAACAGAAGCTCCAGCGGCTTCCGCTCCACCTGCGGGTGGAGGTGACAGTGATCTGATCACGGATTCTGAATTTGAGGAACTGCTTGATCGTCTGCATGGTAAGGGAAAGCCTGGTGCTACAGACAGTGTCGCACCGGCGTCAGAAGCGCCAGTCAGTACGGCTGCAGAAACAACGTCTTCAGAATCAAAAGCTCCGGAGTCTAAAGCGTCTGATTCTAAAGCAGCAGTAACGCCTGAAGATAAGAAGCCAGAACCCGCTGTCGCCAAACCGGCTGCAGCCTCCTCAGCTAAGTCAGCCGCGCCCAAACCCGCTGCGGCTCCCGCTGCAGCAAAAGCGAAACCAGAGGCGCGTAAAAACGAAAAAGAAGCGATGGCCGAAGCCACCGTGCGTGTCGATACCAAGCGTCTTGATGACATCATGAACATGGTGGGTGAGCTGGTACTTGTGCGTAACCGTCTGGTTCGTCTGGGGCTGAAGAGCAGCGATGAATCCATGGCGAAGGCCGTGGCGAATCTGGATGTTGTGACAGGTGATCTCCAGTCGTCTGTGATGAAAACGCGTATGCAGCCGATCAAGAAAGTATTCGGTCGCTTCCCTCGAGTCGTCCGGGATCTTGCCCGCCAGCTGAAGAAAGAAATTAATCTCGAGTTGCGCGGTGAAGAAACCGATCTTGATAAAAACCTGGTGGAAGCGCTCGCCGATCCTCTGGTTCACCTTGTGCGTAACTCGGTAGACCATGGCGTTGAGCAGCCAGAGGTTCGCGAAGAAAGTGGTAAGAGCCGTGTTGGTACCGTCATTCTCTCTGCAGAACAGGAAGGCGATCATATTCTGCTGCGAATCCAGGATGACGGCGCTGGAATGGACGCCGATGTACTGCGACGTAAAGCTGTAGAGAAAGGCGTCATGGATCAGGATGCTGCCGACCGCCTGACCGACAATGAGTGTTTTAATCTTATTTTTGCACCGGGTTTCTCAACCAAAGAACAGATATCTGATGTGTCTGGTCGTGGTGTCGGGATGGATGTTGTTAAGACAAAGATCACCCAGCTAAATGGCACGATATCTATCGATTCGTTCAAGGGCGAAGGCACTACGATCAGTATTAAAGTACCTTTGACGCTCGCTATTATGCCGACATTAATGGTGATGCTGAAAGATCAGGCATTTGCTTTCCCTCTCGTTAATGTGAATGAAATTTTTCATCTGGATCTTACTCAAACTAATGTGGTTGATGGGCAGGAAGTTGTGGTTGTACGCGAGCGTGCGATCCCACTGTTTCATCTGAAACGCTGGTTGGTTAAGGGCGAGCAGTTTGCCAAAGCCGACGAATCTGCTCATGTCGTAGTAGTCTCGGTCGGTACTAACAAAGTTGGATTTGTCGTAGACCAGTTGATCGGTCAGGAAGAGGTGGTGATTAAGCCGCTTGGAAAAATGCTTCACGGTACTGCTGGAATGGCAGGAGCAACAATTACAGGTGATGGCCGCATAGCGTTGATTCTTGATATTCCGAGTATGTTGACGCGCTACGCGACGCGACAATCCAGCGCAGCCTGACACAGGAAGTAATATGGCTTTAAAAGTTCTGGTGGTGGATGATTCGGGTTTTTTCCGCCGCCGGGTAACAGATATTATCAATGCTGACCCTCGTCTCGAGGTTATCGGTGTTGCTGAGAACGGACTTCAGGCTATTGAGCTGAACGAGAAACTCAAACCTGACGTCATCACCATGGATTACGAGATGCCAGTGATGGATGGCATCACGGCCGTACGTAAAATAATGGCATCAAATCCGGTGCCTGTTCTGATGTTTTCTTCTTTAACTTTCGAAGGCGCCCGGGTAACTCTGGATGCGCTGGACGCTGGCGCTGTCGACTTTTTACCTAAAAACTTTGACGCTATTGCCCGTAATGCAGCATCCATCCGTAAGCTGTTAGCTGAAAAGATTCTTGCTGTAGCGAAGGGGCAACTGAAAAGCTCATCACAGCCGGTAACACCTTCTTCGAAACCTGCTTCTAAAGCAACGTCGGCTACAGCCACCAATGAGCCGACTCCACGCCACCTTGAAATTGTTGTTATCGGCACATCTACTGGCGGCCCGGCGGCGTTGCAGAGCATCTTTAAGAGCCTGCCTGCGGGGTTTAATAAGCCCATTATTATCGTTCAGCACATGCCTGCCTCTTTTACTGCCGCGTTTGCCGAGCGACTGAATAATCTTAGCGCGTTAAGTGTGAAGGAGGCTGAAGAGGGCGACGTATTAAAGCCTGGTCATGTCTATGTAGCTCCAGGCGGAAAACAACTGATTGTTGATAAACGTCACGGTGGTTCTATACATATATTAGAAAGCGATGAGCGGGTTAGCTATCGACCTAGCGTTGATATTGCACTGGCGTCGGTGGCGAAGCATTACGGCAATAAAGCGCTCGGTATTGTACTGACAGGAATGGGGGCAGATGGGCGGGAAGGAGCCCGCTTGCTCAAGCAGTCAGGAGGACACTTGTGGGCGCAGGATGAACAGAGCTGTGTTATTTACGGAATGCCTATGGCTGTAATCAATGCGGGATTAGCTGATCGAATACTGCCGCTCAACGACGTCAGTAAACATATGAGCCAGCTCTGACTCTGCTCTGAATTCTTCCTGCCCGGCACGCTTTTGCCGCTTCCTTCTGCACTCTGCGTTTTTATTGTTTCAAAAATCGCTTTCAACGCGCTCGGCCATGGAAGATAGCCGTGTTTATGACCGTAAATACCTATTTATTTAAAAACTGACATGATATTTGCTTAGACTCAGGTATGGCATTGAGATTCATGCGATGAGTGGGTGGTCTGCTCTGAGCGGAGAGGAATACTATTGTGAAAATCTGGTCGATATCCAATCAGAAGGGTGGTGTGGGTAAAACGACATCGGTTGTTTCTCTGGGCGGCTTGCTGGCTGACCAGGGGCACCGTGTGCTTCTGGTTGACCTCGACCCCCATGGCTCTCTTACCAGTTACTTTGGCCAGGACCCTGACGGATTAGAAAGAAGTCTGTATCACTTATTTTTTGAGCAACGCTGGCGTAACGTGGATTACATCCGCGATACGCTGAAGCCAACCAGTCTCGCAAATGTCTCTATGCTGCCCGCGACCACTTCGCTTGCGACACTGGAACGGCAAGTCAGTGGGCAGGACGGAATGGGCCTTGTGCTTGCGAGAAGTCTGGCCCAACTCTGGGATGACTACGATTATGCACTGCTGGATACACCGCCTATTCTCGGCGTGTTACTGGTGAATGCACTGGCTGCTTGTCAGCAACTTGTTATTCCAACACAGACAGAACACCTTGCTCTCAAAGGATTGGAGCGCATGGTGCACACTCTTAAAATGGTAATGAAGTCGCAAAAGCGGGAGTTGCCGTACACCATCGTCCCAACACTTTTCGACCGTCGCACATCTGCATCACTCACCAGTCTCAAAGAAATGCGACGGACGTATCAGGGGGCTTTATGGGATGAAGCCATTCCGGTGGATACGCGGCTGCGGGATGCCAGCCATGAGGGAGTTTTTCCGCATCAGTTAGACCCGAACACCCGTGGTGTTCGGGCGTATCGTCATTTGCTTGCTCAACTGTGTGGAGAGAAGCGCTGATATGTCGGGTAATACTGATGTTCTGATGGGCTACTTCGACAGTCTGCTGACGACGCTTGAAGAGGACCCAAGAAAAACGATTGTCAGTGATCTGCTTGCAGGCGCTGCGGCTCAGGTGCCTGACGATGACTATACGCCGGTTGCAACAGATACCATTGCTCTGGGGATGCGGGTTATCCCGCTGAAGCCACCGGCGAAGGTCAATGGTGGTGCGATTAACCGGATCACTGCGCTGCAGTTATTAACTGTCGTTAAGACGATTCCGCCCAGTCGCCTGAAGCTTCATATTTTATCGTGTTGTGCAGGTGTTCTCGATGTCTGAAAGCCAGCTGACGGATAACAAAGTCACTGCGCAGGAAGCCAGTACGCTGACGAAAGAAAACCAGGTCGATGGTGTTCTTCAGAATTACCTTGATCAACTTTTAATCGTCGCTACAGAAGCCGCCGTCACGACCGAAGTTCCAGTGGCTACGGAAGCCCCTGCGCTTGCTGAAACCGCCATCGATGTTGTCACCGATACGATTACTGAGGTCGATACGTCGGAAATTACCGGCACTCTGATGGAAGAAGCTTCTCTGACGCTTCAGCCGGAAACAAAAACGGAAGAAATTCAGGATTGGGACCCGTACGCCCTCGATCCTCATGTTCAGGTAGTAGAAAGACCGTCTGACATGAGCACTGATAATGAACCGTTGCAGGAGGCCGATACGGCAGTGGCGCAGGTTACGCCCCTGGCGGCTGAGTCTAAAAAGCTGCTGTGGGATTCGAGTCAGGGCGTTGAGTGTCTTCTATTCAGCGTTGCTGGCCTTAAGCTTGCGATCCCTCTTTCGCAACTTGGGGGCGTTCATCCTGCTGAAAATATGAAAGTAACACCTTTGTTTGGTCAGTCTGACTGGTCACTGGGTGTATGGCAAAGTGATACGGATAAACTGACTGTCGTCGACAGCGCCCGATTGATTATGCCGGAGCGGGGGGCGTCATTACGCGACTCTGGCTACGAATACCTTATTCAGCTGGATCGGACGCCCTGGGCGCTGGCGTGTGAAGGTATTTGTGACACCATTACATTGGTTTCTGAGTCAATTAAATGGCGGGGTGACTCAAGTAAGCGCCCCTGGTTAGCCGGAACCGTCATTTCTGAGATGTGCGCCTTACTGGACGTGCCCAGCCTGGTGGATCTTCTTGAGTCACACCTTAAGCAGACACAAGCCTGATCGAACACTTTATTCCCATAGAAGCTGCAGCAGTGCGGAGTTTTTCCGCGCTATTGCCGGTCTCTTTCTAAGTTACAAAATTTCCTTCATTTCGGCTGGTACACTTTGTGCTCTGATCTATAGTTAAGAGAGGTTTGTAGTGTTTTTGACACTGTCAGGCATCGGCCTTTCTTAGCGAGGATGTTTTATGTCAGCAATTGCCGCTAAAAGTGCGGAAGATCCGGTACTCCAATGGGTAACCTTCCGGCTTGAAAACGAGAGTTACGGTATTAACGTAATGCAGGTTCAGGAAGTCTTGCGTTATACCGAAATTGCACCGGTACCCGGTGCGCCCCCTTATGTATTGGGGATCATAAATCTGCGGGGTAATGTCGTCACTGTGATCGACACCCGGCAGCGTTTTGGCTTGCCGACATCAGACACCACGGACCAGACTCGCATCGTTATTATCGAGGCAGAGAATCAGGTCGTGGGCATTCTCGTGGATGCGGTGGCTGAAGTGGTTTATCTACGTCAGTCAGAAATCGAAACCACTCCGAATGTCGGCAACGAAGAGAGCGCCAAGTTTATTCAGGGTGTCTGCCATAAGAATGATGAACTTCTTATTCTGGTAGACCTTGAGAAACTGATGACAGACGAGGAGTGGACAGAACTTCACGGTCTATAGGGGTCTGTCATGCCAACACTGACGCTGGTTCACTGGTTACTTATCGGAAATTTCACTGTTTTGCTGGCCGCAGCGGGCTTTATAGTTGCGCTGCGTAAACAGCAAAGCAGAGAAACTCAGATACTGGAGGATAAAATTCTTCAGTTACAGCAAGGGCAGGACGCGATCAGCAAAAGTGCGATTGGTCTCGGGCGTCGGATGAAGCAGGTGGAGGCGAGGGCGGCAGCGGCAGATAAGCGACCGGCAGCGGCGGCACCGGATGCGCGTTTTGAACAGGCGTCACGGCTTGCGGGCATGGGAGCGTCAGCTGAAGATCTCGTTGACTCATTGGGTGTGGCAAGAGCAGAAGCCGAGCTTCTTGTATCCATGCGTCAGAGTGTAAGCGCCTGACAGATGAGACGCCGATAACACTTCTGGCTTTTCACACTTTGAATCTGTGAACCGGTTACGAATCTCAACGTGAAAGGCCATACCAGCTCAGAAAGCTCTTCTATACTTAGTGTTACAGCCTTTTTGATAAACGGAAAGGTGTATGCGTCAGCGAGGAGGGGTATCAATGAAATACCTGCTATCGGCGATTATGGCACTGGCAATTATTGTTGTGTCTGATCAACCTGCTGTACACGAGTATGACAGTTCGGTTCAATGGCACGCACAGGTGCTGAAGAACACGATGTTTTCTGAGCACACTCCGGGATTTAATGACCTGTATATGATCGAGACGCCTGACAAAGGCCGTCAGATCGTTATCTATTGCAATCCTTCGTATTGTTACAAACTTAGGGGCCACCACCTGACTGCGTAGTACTGAATTGCCCGGCAGCCAGGCATTGCCCCGGGTTTTATGCGCCCGCAGCAAACAAAGCGATCACGCACGCCAGACCTGCTGACCAGACCAGCGTCCGCAGTGCTGCCAGATTAGCCAGATACATAGCACCGTACACGATACGGATACCGATAAATGCGATGGCCAGAGTGTTGATGTAATCCTGCTCAGCACCTGTCAGGTGAGCAATGATGACGGCTGCAGCGAACATTGGAAATGCTTCAAAGCTATTCAGCTGAGCCCAGTGGGCACGTTTGCGAAAACCTTCCTGTTTTTCCAGAAACTCACGTGGTGAGTAATTGTTGTAGCGTCCTCCGCTGAATTTAGCGATCCCGGTAAACAGAAACGGCATCAATGCGGCGGCGAGCACGCACCAGTAGGCGAGAGTCATAGTATTTCCTTGTTCAGAGAATGATTGGCTCTCAGCTAGCCGTATTCACGCAGTGTAAACAGGGTCTAGTCTGAAGCCGCGACAGGACAATTCTGGAGGGTTTCTCCAGGGGCGCCCGGATCAAAACAGTAGCCACCGAGTGGCGACGCGACAAGGTCATTTGCGGCAGAGAAGCCGTGGCGAACCGATTCCCGTCGAGGTTTGGCGTTTATGCCTTGTGTTTCTTCATAGATATCCCATATTTCCTGATGAACTGCTTCAGCTGATGCAGCGTATCGGGTCACTTCCCGGTCTGCCTGATCGAGGATGTCTGGAAAATAGTGCATTGCGGTACCCGTAAGTACGCCGCTGATAATTATTCCGGCGGTGGTCTGTAAGGTTGAAAATCCGGCAGAGGCACGAAGTGAAAAGCGCAAGTTGACCGTCCGTGAAGTGAAGTCGTTGTAATTCCAGTTATCCGACCTTAACGGATATCACACGGGTGGCCAATGGCGCATGCAGGCCGGGCGGCCTGCATGTCAGGTTAGTCAGTTTAGCGATAGTTGATACCAAGACGATCGTAGATGAAGCCTATCACCCAGGCGGGGCCTATAAGGAGAAACTGAATATCTTTAAAGAAGGACGGTTTTTTACCTTCAATGTGGTGCCCCACGAACTGCATGATCCAAAGAATGACGAAAGCGATAACACTGGAAAGCCACAGTGGGGTGTCTGTCATCTGCTCATAGACAAGAGGAAACAGAAGGCATAGCAGAGTAAATATCCCCAGGCCTTTCGCCAGCGGCTTAGACAAGCGTACATAGAAAGTCATGGTGACTGCAGCGCCGAGTACTGCCCAGTTGACCAGTGGTACAGAGGCCAGCCAGTCAGGCTGCGGAATCTCCCAGAGCAAAGAAAAAATAACCAGGTAAATAAGAGGAACACAGAACCAGTGAATCAATTTGTTCATCGGGTTTTGATGGCTCTCTCCGTATTCAGCGAACCATTGGTCAACAGTTTTACGACTCATTGCAGTCTCCGTTTGTTGTTATGATGTTCAGTCTACGTCAGCCCTCGGGTTTTATCTTGTCCTTGCAGGTCAGAGGTTTGTTCTAAGCAATCATTATGACGACAGAAAACAATACATCACACTTACGGGTATCGGCGCATTGGCTGACGGTTTTGCTTCAGGGCTTTCGCTCTCTCGGGATCAATCCAGAACAGGTATTGCAGCAGGCACGCCTGTCAGCGGGTGAATTGGCAGAGCCCGACGCACGTATCGATCTGGAGCGCACCCTGTTGCTCTGGAAAGCCGCAGCGGCAGCGACAGATCAGCCACTGGGACTGCGTTTGGGAGACTATCTGACACCGCTTCATTTTCCGCTATTGGCCATGAATCTGATGCATAGCCGGAGCTTGCTTGAAGCTCTGGGCACAGCGGAACGATATTCATCGGTGATCAGTGAGGGCGGGCGTTTCTCTGTGAGTCAGCATCACGGTTTGATGCATTTGACGTATCTGCCGGGTGACAGGTCGTTCAGTCGTGATCAGATAGATACCGTTCTTTTACTTCTGAAAAAATTTGGCGAGTGGCTTTACTGTCGCTCGGTACCGCCTGTCAGGGTGATGCTGAACTTCACTGTGGCTGATTCAGAAGTCGATGAGTATCAGCGAGCTTATGGGTGCCTCCCTGAGTTTGGTGCAGATAAGAATGTTTTGGTGTTTGAAACGGAGTGGTTTCAGAGACCTTTGCCTGGTGGGGAGCCTGCGCTTGCAGGAATGCATCAGCAGTTACTTGATGCGCAGTTAAAGCGTGTCCAGCAACCAGAAGTACGGACGCGGGTAGAGCGTTGCTTGCAGGAAGCCGTACATCTGGCAACCGATCGTGAGGACATTGCGTCACGTCTGTATATGAGTGTCAGCACCTTACAGCGACGTCTTGGTGAGGCCGGCACCAGTTTTCAGCAACTGTTGGATACTGAGCGTGAACGTCGGGCGACACAGCTACTCAGAGGGACTGATCTGCCGATTTCCGACATCAGTGGTTTGCTGGGCTTTGCAGATGGCAGTGCCTTCAGCAAAGCATTCAAACGTTGGCAGGGGATGTCTCCCCTGCAGTATCGTCAGAGTACCTGAAGTTTAGGATCAGAGAGCATCCAGTGCGGCGAGCAGGTCGTCGTGGTGGGTTTTGGTTTTCACCTTCTCCATAATGTGTACTAGCTTGCCATCTTCATCAATGATGAAGGTGATGCGATGAACGCCCATGAACTCGCGCCCCATAAACTTTTTCATGGCCCACACGCCGTATTTCTCGGCAATCGCGTGATCTTCATCTGACAGAAGGTCAAAATTAAGCTCGTCGCGATCAATGAACTTCTGCAGGCGTTTAGGTGCATCAGGGCTTAGCCCGAGTACGACGACATTTCGGTCTTCGAGCTCTTTCTGGGTATCACGCAGGCCACAGGCCTGAACAGTACAACCCGGCGTCATTGCTTTTGGGTAGAAGTAGAGAACGACTTTTTTACCTTTCAGGTCGCTTAGAGAAACATCTTCTTCGCGTTGATTCTGTGTCGTGAAGTCTGGAGCGGGTTGACCAAGTTCTGGAAAATCGAGTGCCATAATGTCCTCTGTACAAAAAGTGTATAAGAATCTTAGAAGGCTACCGGAAGGCAGCGATTGAATGCAAGACTTTGAACTATTGAAGTTTCAGGGCTGATTTCGGGATACAGCAACAGGGCAGAATTTCATCGTCATCAATCCATGCCATTGGCTCTTCAATATAGTGAACGTCGCCCTCTACAAGACGCACCCGACAACTGCCACAGTAGCCTTCGCGGCATTGGTATTCAATATGAATGTCCTGAGCTTCCAGGGATTCCAACAAGGTATTCGCGTGCTGGAAGCGCGCGTTACGACCGTCCGCGAATGCCACTTCAAAGATGGGTTTCTCCATGCCTTCGAAAATGGTTTGCGGTGTTGGCTCCGGGGATTCTGCCAGCAGATCAAACAGATCACCCTGCTCAAGCACATTATCTTCTTTGGGAGCCGGTCGGGCATAAGAGGGTAGGGGCAGTTCACCCAGGTCCATTTCCAGCTGAGTGGTGCTGCCACCGGTCAGCTCCATTTCGGTCTGAGCATCAGAATGAAATGTCTTCGAGCTAGCCCAGCGACGGCGGCCTATGCGGGCCGCCCTGCGTGCGTTGGTCATCAGGTCAGAGGTTACAGGTCAAAGTCACCGAAGTCTGCGGTATCAACTTCGCTATCAATCGCGCCGACGAGGTATGAACTGATCTCAGCTTCCTGTGGGGCTACCTGAACGTTATCACTGTTCAGCCAGGCATTGATCCATGGGAGTGGGTTGTTACGTACATCGAAGATTGGTTCGAAACCCAGAGCACCGATACGCTGGTTGGTGATGTACTCAACATACTGGCTCAGGATATCTTTGTTCAGACCAATCATAGAGCCGTCTTTGAACAGATAGTCGGCCCATTCTTTTTCCTGCTCCGCGGCTTCGTGGAAGATGGCCACAACATCATCTCGACACTCTTCAGCGATCTGAGCGAACTCAGCATCGTCTTTACCACGCGCCATGATTTGCAGCATGTGTTGGGTGCCGGTCAGGTGCAGGGCTTCATCGCGGGCGATCAATTTAATGATCTTGGCGTTGCCTTCCATTTTGGCACGCTCAGCGAACGCAAAAGAACAGGCAAAACTGACATAGAAACGAATAGCTTCGAGTACGTTCACCGAGACCATTGTCAGGTACAGACGGCGCTTCAGTTCGTGCAGGTTCACATCAATGGTTTCGCCATTCACTGTGTGCTTGCCTTCGCCGAGCTGCTGATAGTAGTTACTCAGTTCGATAAAGTCGTCGTAGTACTTGGTCACCGAAATTGCACGGCGGACGATGTATTCGTTTTTAGTGATGTCATCGAATACGACCGCTGGATTCGGAACGATATTACGCACAATGTGCGTGTACGAACGGCTGTGAATCGTCTCACTGAACGACCAGGTCTCGATCCAGGTTTCCAGCTCTGGCAGCGACACGACGGGAAGCAAAGCGACGTTAGGAGAGCGGCCCTGAACAGAATCCAGCAAGGTCTGGTATTTAAGATTAGACACGAAAATGTGCTTCTCGTGCTCAGGCAGATCCATGAAATCTTTGCGATCGTTTGTCAGGTCAACTTCTTCCGGGCGCCAGAAAAAGGACAGCTGCTTCTCGATCAGGTTCTCAAAGATCTTGTGCTTTTGCTGGTCGTAACGTGCGACGTTGACGGGCTCGCCGAAAAACATCGGCTGCTCAAAAGTATCAAACTCGTTACGGTTAAAAGTTGTGTAAGCCATTCGCTGTTTTAGTCTCGTGCTATGGGCGCAGCCCCATAGCCGCGCCCCTTAATAAATCAGATTTTACACGCACCGCCGGCGCAGTCGTCATCTTCTTGTGCAACTTCTTTCTGTGGGTCTTCCATACCGTCACGGGTGTTGTGGTAGTACAGAGTCTTAACACCGTTACGGTACGCCGTCAGCAGGTCTTTAAGCAGCTGCTGCATAGGTACCTTGTTGCCCGGGAAGCGGGAAGGGTCGTAGTTGGTATTCGCTGAGATCGCCTGATCGACGAACTTCTGCATGATACCAACCAGCTGCAGATAGCCTTGGTTATCCGGAATCTGCCACAGGAGTTCGTAGTTCTTCTTCAGGTTTTCGTAATCAGGCACAACCTGTTTGAGGATGCCGTCTTTGCTCTGCTTAACGCTGATGTAGCCACGCGGCGGTTCAATACCGTTGGTTGCGTTACTGATCTGCGATGACGTCTCTGATGGCATCAGTGCAGTCAGGGTAGAGTTACGCAGGCCGGTGTCAACGATGTCTTTACGCAGAGTTTCCCAGTCGTATTGCAGCGGCTCTTCACAGAACTTGTCGATGTCTTTCTTGTATGAGTCGATCGGGAGAATGCCCTGAGCGTAGGTAGTATCGCCGAACGCATCACACGCACCTTGCTCTTTTGCCAGTTGGTTTGACGCGCGCAGCAGCCAATACTGAATCGCTTCAAATGCACGGTGAGTCAGGCCATTGGCTGAACCGTCTGAGTACTTAACTCCGTTCTTAGCGAGGAAGTAGGCAAAGTTAATAACGCCAACACCCAGAGTACGACGCGCGATGCTGGCGCGTTGGGCTGCAGGCACCGGGTAGTCCTGATAGCTGAGCAGGCTGTCGAGTGCACGCACGATCAGGTCGGAGAGATCTTCCAGTTCGTTCAGATCGTCAATCTTACCCAGGTTGAACGCCGCGAGAGTACACAAGGCGATCTCACCACTCTCATCATTGATGTCATTCAGCGGCTTGGTTGGCAGAGCAATCTCAAGACACAGGTT
The DNA here is from genome assembly GCF_002377545.1 of Thalassolituus sp. UBA3500. Classification (NCBI taxonomy): domain Bacteria; kingdom Pseudomonadati; phylum Pseudomonadota; class Gammaproteobacteria; order Oceanospirillales; family Oceanospirillaceae; genus Thalassolituus; species Thalassolituus sp. UBA3500. Next base: position 68,128 of record NZ_DFQB01000013.1, read on the forward strand.
TGACTGACGAACTGGTGCTTTCTTCGGGTTAAACGGGCTGTGGGTATTACAGTGGTCAACATTCTGAATGTAGATACGACCCGTGCTGGCACGCTCCTGCATCATCATTGAGAAAAGGTCGACCGCTTTGATGGTCTTTTTGCGGATGCTGTCGTCAGCTTCGTACTTGCTGTAAAGCTGCTCAAACAGTACCTGATCTTCAAAGAAGGCGTCGTACAGTCCTGGCACATCGCTTGGTGAGAACAGGGTGATATTGCCATTCTTGATCATGCGCTCGTACATCAGCTTGTTCAGCTGCACACCGTAATCCAGATGACGTACCCGGTTTTCTTCAACACCCCGGTTGTTCTTGAGAACCAGCAGGTTTTCTACTTCGTAGTGCCAGATAGGATAGAACAGAGTCGCTGCACCACCGCGCACACCGCCTTGAGAACAAGACTTCACTGCCGTCTGGAAGTGCTTATAGAACGGGATGCAGCCAGTATGAAATGCTTCACCGCCACGGATTGGACTGCCGAGTGCGCGGATGCGACCGCCATTGATGCCAATGCCAGCACGCTGCGACACGTATTTTACGATAGCGCCTGCCGTTGCGTTGATGGAGTCGAGGCTGTCGCCCGCTTCGATCAGGACACAGGAGCTGAACTGGCGGGTC
>NZ_DFQB01000013.1:69094-83023 GCF_002377545.1 Thalassolituus sp. UBA3500
GTGTACGCACGCCTGCCATAATCGGTGTTGGCAGTGAAAGCTTGAATGTAGAGACGGCATCATAGAAGCGCTTGATGTAGTCGAGACGACGTTCTTTGTCGTACGAAGAGAACAGGCAGGCAGCGATCAGAACATAGAGGAACTGAGCACTTTCATAGACTTTGCCTGTTACACGGTTCTGAACAAGGTACTTGCCTTCGAGCTGTTTTACCGCGGCGTAGCTGAAGTTCATATCGCGAGAATGATCAATAAAGGCATCCATCGCTGCGAATTCTTCGTCGGTGTAATCCTCAAGCAGGTGCTTATCATAGCGCTCGTCTTCGACCATCGCTTTCACATGGTCCAGCAGCGCTGGTGGTTCGAAGCGGCCGTACGATTTCTTGCGCAGGTGGAAGATGTTCAGTCGGGCAGCCAGATACTGGTAATCTGGCGCCTCTTCGGAAATCAGGTCGGCTGCTGCTTTGATCAGAGTTTCGTGGATTTCTGAGGTCTGAATGCCATCGAAAAACTGGAGGTGAGCGCGAAGCTCAACTTCTGACACAGATACCTTTTCAAGCCCTTCTGCAGCCCAGGTGACAACTTTGTGGATCTTATCGAGATCAATCGGTTCCTGACTGCCGTCGCGTTTGGTGACTCTGAGGGTAGCGTTCATGTTTTCTGTGCCTGTATTCAAGGGGAATCTACTCCATCTTTCCCTGACGGCGCCGGTGTCTTAATGCTTGACATTCCGGTTGTTTTAACTGCGGAAGCGCGCTAAGTCTCTGACGTCATGTAGGTTTTTTACTTCGCCACAAGATAATGCGCCCAGTGGGTGAATTCAACCCCATATCTTGTGTTGTTTCGGCACTATTGGACAGCTCGTATTGTGGATAAGTTGTGCGTATGTGGTGGACATGAAGGGGGTAACCTACGCCAGCCCAGTCACCATCTGGTGGGCGGTTTTTCTGAGTGTGAAAACGGGGGTTCTGATATAAATGTCGACTGTTACTGTGCAACAAAGCGTAACAGCGTCTAAAGTTATCTATAGTTATGATAGAGGCGTTGCTGTGGCTGGTTCAGCTGAGCACAGGTTCCCTGAGCGGAACATTCGATTGTTAGGAATGGTAGGTCTTCATGTTAAAGCACGAAAATACACAGAGCCCCGAGGAAAACTGGCGAATCCTTATCGTTGAAGACGATGAGCGACTCGCAGCCCTGACCAAGGATTACCTTGAAAGCAATGGCCTGATTGTGACAGTAGAGGGCGATGGTAGCCGTGCTATTGACCGCATCAAGTCTGAACAACCCGACCTGGTTGTGCTTGATCTTATGTTGCCGGGTGAAGATGGCTTAGCGGTGTGTCGCATTGTCCGTCCGCATTACAAAGGACCTATCCTTATGCTGACAGCACGAACGGAGGATCTGGATCAGGTTCTGGGGCTTGAGATGGGGGCTGATGACTATGTCGCCAAGCCAGTCCGTCCACGTGTTTTGTTGGCACGTATCCGCGCTCTGTTGCGTCGTGTTGGCGATGGTGTGGAAGAGGTTGAAGAAGAGGGCAGCTCCTCCTCACGCCTGACCTTCGGCAATCTGGTCGTCGACAGCTCAATGCGGGAAGCTTGGTTGGAAGGCGAGAGTATTGATCTCACCAGTGCTGAGTTTGATCTGCTCTGGCTGCTGAGCAGCAATGCTGGGCGGGTTTTGACCCGGGAAGAGATTTTCAATCAGTTGCGTGGCATTGAGTACGATGGTCAGGATCGCTCTATCGACGTGCGTGTATCGCGCATTCGTCCTAAGGTGGGCGATGATCCTATGAACCCTAAGCGTATTAAGACGGTACGTAGCAAAGGCTATCTGTTCGTCAAAGAGCTCTGATCCGTTACAGGAGTAAACGGCTATTTTTATCCGGGTATATTTCGGGCTCCTTGGTGCTCTGCTGGCGGTTGCAGTCTTGTGCTCAGCTGCCCTGCAGCTCGTTAACCTTGTGCGTTCTGCACAGTTCTACGAAGAAGTTTCCCGCGGCAGTCTGTATTTGATTGGTGAGCGCCTTGCGACCGACAAGGGGGCTTTACAACGTCTCGAAGCCGCATTCGATGCATCTATTGCTATTCGCCCGCAAGATGAAGGGCCTGATGACGAATACGAACGTTCACGTTTGCTTCGTGGGCAGGTGATTGTGACTGTATCACCTGATGGCAAGACTGCTTCGATGCGTAGCATGATGCCCGACGGGCAATGGCTTTACGTTGACTTTAACAAGCTGTCAGAGCTCCAGGCACGCGCTACCGCTCGTTTACTGGTTGAATTATGGCAACGCAGCGGCGAGCCAATAGAGAGCTTTCTGGCGGATCTTCAGAGCCGCTTTGGCTATCCGCTTTCTGTCGAGGACATTGTTGATCTCGAGATATCGGCCACCGATCTGTCGCGCATGCAATACGGTGATGTATTGGTGCAGCTGGCTGTTGATGGTGCCGGTGCGGACGCGTATATAAAAATTCCCGGCGCAGAGCAGGTGGTTCGCCTGGGCCCAGTCGAGAAATTTAATCCGTATTCACTGCGTGCTGTCTTCGTTATCGGCACTATAGGTGTGTTACTGATTGGTCTCGGCGTCTACTGGGTAGTTAATACCTTTGAGACACGTTTGCGAAAGCTGGAGCAGGCGACCAGCCGTTTATCGCAAGGCCACCTGAATGCGCGCGTTAGCACCTCTGGTGAAGATGCCGTTGGTCGTCTTGGGCATTCATTCAATAAAATGGCTGAGCACATTCAACGTCTGATTTCTATTCAGCGTGAAATGGTAAGAGCGGTGTCTCACGAGTTACGCACGCCGGTTGCCCGCATCCGTTTTGGTGCACAGATTATTGAAGATTCAGTGTTAGATGATCCGTTTGTTTTCAAGCAACTGGCAGGCATGGATGCCGATATTCAGGAGCTTGATGAGCTGATTGATGAAATTCTGACGTATGCCCGACTCGAAGAGGGTGGGCCAATTCTCGATTTTCAAAAGATCAACGTTGCTGAGGTTGCTGAGCAGGTTGTTGGTGAAGCTCGGCCACCAGAGCATGTTGCGGTCTCTTTTGAGGGCAGCGGCCCAGAAGGTTTCCCGTTCTCTGAAGTCGAACCCAGATACGTACACAGGGCTATTCAGAACCTGGTGGGTAATGCTGGCCGTTACGCTAAAGGACGGGTTAAAGTGCGTTGCAGTGTGGCAGACGACATTTGCCGGGTAGATGTCGAGGACGATGGACCAGGGATTCCGGAAGAAGACTGGGATCGCGTATTCAGCGCATTTGCTCGCCTGGATGATAGCCGCACCCGGGCATCCGGGGGGTATGGTCTTGGCTTGTCGATTGTGCGCCGGATTATGTACTGGCACGGTGGACAGGCGATGGTGGGGCGCAGTGACGAGTTAGGTGGTGCGCGCTTCAGTTTGATTTGGCCTCGTGTTCACACAGACTGACAATGTGTCTGGTACCGACTTGCAATGCGGGACAAATAAAGCTGGTAATCGGTACGTTTTCAGACACCTGTAACATAACGTTACAAATAGTCACCTTCCAGCTATAGATTACTTACTTCATACAGGTCAGTATAAACGTACGTATCCTTTGGAGACGTGGTGAGAATGTTGCGACACACTGTGTCGCTTTGATGGGCCTCCTTTGTTGAGGCCCTTTTTTTGTCTGGCCTATCTGGCCGATATTGTTACATCAGCCTTCCGCCTTAGCGATTCCTTTTAAAGTCGCAAATGAGCTCTCTGCGGCTGTATTAACGAAATCTTTCAGATATTGTGTTCCTGACTGTTCCTTCCTGATGGCTGCGTAAAGCACCGGCCACACTCCGTTTTTCCCTAACGGTCGTACAGCTATCAACCCTGCATCGAGGTACGCCTGAAGCGCCCAATTCGGGAGGCAGGCGACGCCACGACCACTGGCTACCAATTGAATCATCATCAGCGTTAGTTCTGTTTCGCGGGTTGCTGAGGGCTCGATACCATGCGGCTGCAGGAAGCGCTCGAAAATATCCAGGCGTCGACGATCAACCGGGTAGTGAATCAGGGTTTCCTCACTCAGGTGCTCCGGGTCTATCCAGTCGTGTCGGGTTAGGGGGTGTTGATTAGCGAGTGCCAGCACGGACTGATACCTGAAAAGTGGTATGTGCGTCACTATCGGATCGTCCGCTGGGTCCGAGGTGATGACAAGGTCGATATCACCCCGCCGCAGAGCTTCAAGTGGTTGAAAATGAAAGCTCGTGGTGAGGTCAATTTCGACGTCAGGCCAGTGATCCCGGAAGTGGTTGATTGCTGGCATCAGCCACTCAAAGCAACTATGACACTCGATTGCCATGTGCAGCCGGCCATCGTGACCGGCTTCGATCTTCTTTAAGGTCTGCTCTGTGCGCTGAATCATAGGTAGAACGTTGTCAGCAAGTTGGAGTACTTCTAGGCCTGCGCGGGTGAAGCGGATAGGACGGGATTTTCGCTCGAAGAGACGTGTATTCAGACGTGACTCAAGATCTTTCAGTTGATGCGATAACGCTGATTGCGTCAGGTGAAGGCGACGTGCTGCATCGACGAGGCTACCGCTGTCTCTCAATGCGATAAGCGTTTTCAGGTGGCGTATATCAAGCATAGCGATCTTCTTGAAAATATTTCATGACATCTTAGCGCTATCCGTGAATTTATTCATATATGTTGCATTTTTTTCGACATGTCTGGAAGCCACCCGGCGCAGCAGTTAGTCTGGAGTTTTAGTTAGATTGGATCTCAGTGTATGTCGAAGTATCTGCTTAGCTTTGATCAGGGAACAACCAGTAGCCGCGCCATTCTATTCGGTCTTTCGGGCGAGGTGATTGCGCAGTCGCAAGAAGAGTTTGAGCAGCATTTTCCTCATCCCGGCTGGGTCGAGCATGCCCCGGCCGACTTGTGGCAAACGTCGCTGAAGTGCGCACGCAATGTTCTTAAAAAGGTGGGGGCTAAAGCGTCGGACATCGTCTCTATTGGGATTACTAATCAACGCGAGACGACGTTGATCTGGGACAGGCAAACAGGCGAGCCTGTACACCCTGCTATTGTCTGGCAAGACAGACGGACCGCAGATCTTTGTCGTCAGTGGGAAGAACAGAAAAACGAAATATCGGCACGTACCGGACTTCTTCTGGATCCTTATTTTTCGGCAACCAAAATCCGTTGGATTCTTGATAATGTAGAAGGCGTGAGAGCACGTGCTGAAGCAGGTGAACTTGCGTTCGGAACGGTCGACACCTGGTTGATCTGGCAGCTGACGGGAGGACGTTCGCACCTGACAGATTCAACCAATGCCTGTCGTACGATGCTATACAACATCCATGAAGAGTGTTGGGACGCAGACCTTCTTTCTTTGTTTGATATCCCGGCGTCTTTGCTCCCTGAGGTTCAGGACAGTGCCTCTGATTTTGGTAAAACGTTAAGCGGATGGCTCGGCGGAGCGGTTCAGATAGGGGGCGTTGCGGGAGATCAGCAAGCCGCACTGATCGGTCAGGGATGCTTCTCTGAAGGTATGATCAAAAGTACTTACGGAACCGGCTGTTTTATGGTGCTGAATACAGGGCGCGAGCCGGTAACTTCGAAGCACCGCCTCCTCACGACGATTGCCTACCGTATCAATGGCGAGACAACATACGCTCTTGAGGGCTCCATCTTTATGGCCGGTGCCACTATTCAGTGGATTCGTGATGGTTTGCAGCTGATTAAGGATGCGAAAGAGAGCCAGTCACTGGCGGAAAAAACCGGTTATGAGAATCCTGTCTATATGGTTCCGGCGTTCGCAGGGTTAGGTGCTCCCTATTGGGACCCGGATGCGCGGGGCGCTATTTTTGGTCTTAGTCGCGATAGCGGAATTAAGGAGTTGGTCACGGCGGGGCTGCAGGCGGTCTGCTACCAGACGCGTGATCTGCTTTCAGCCATGGAGGGCGACGGCACGAAAGCTGCTGAACTGCGGGTAGATGGCGGTATGGTGAAGAACGATTGGTTGGTTCAGTTCTTATGTGATGTGCTCGGGGTGCGTGTTACCCGACCTCAGATTACAGAGACAACCGCACTGGGTGTCGCCTATCTTGCCGGGATTCAATCCGGGGTGTATTCGGGCCTGGAAGAGGTCGCTGGCCTGTGGCAGACCGAGAGAGTTTTTGTACCTAAAATCTCGAAAGCAAAAAGGGACAAACTGTACGATGGTTGGAAAGATGCGGTAGGGCGCTTGTGTCGCCCGACCTGAACTGGCTATAACGGACAGCAGGATGGAATCGGGCCGGAATTGTTGTCCTTATGTAAAAGGGTCTGGCGGGGTGCGCCGTCACCCATTATTCTGGAAGGTAAGATACTTTAGGAAGCCTTTATGGGGCAGCTAAGAAAGGACATTTTACGCCGGCACAGCCTGGCTGCCGCGGGTGTGCTTCTATTCAGCATTTTATATTACGCTGGTTTTGGTATTGAGTACGGGACGTCGCCGAATGCGTGGTTTGGTGCCATGGTGCTTTTCTACCTGGCCGTTCATGGCGTTACTGTCTGGTATATCTATTCTGGCAGGGCGATGGAGACTGCCGATCCCAGTATGACAATGCCAGTGATGGCACTCGTTATCCTGTATATGTCTGGGCTTATGATTCTGGCACCTGAACTTCGCGGCGTAATGATTCTGGGTTATCTGAATATCATGCCATTTGGTGTATTCCGCCTATCAGGGCGGGGCTTCATTGGTATATCCCTCTTTACCGTTTTTTGTTATTCACTGGTCATCTTCTCTACGCATTACAGTGCCAGCGAACTCCTTGTACCAGAATTCGAAGTCGTTATTGGTGTGGCTCTGATGACGAGCCTGCTGGTGTATGCCTTTATTGGCCGAGAGTTTTTCATTTTGCGTAAAGCCTATGGCGAGAAGAACTCTGAATTACGTCGTGCGCTCGCCCGCATTGAGGAGTTGGCGGTTACTGATGAGTTAACCGGGTTGAACAATCGACGGTATCTCCTTAAAACTCTCGAGAAACAGAGGGCGTTGTCGATTCGACAGGAAATCCCGTTTGTGGTGGCCTTCATAGACATTGACTACTTTAAACGTGTAAATGATGAATACGGTCATAGGATTGGTGACCAGGTGCTTGCAGAGCTTGCACACCTGCTCAGAGTATCTGTCCGGGAAATTGACTTGGCAGCTCGTTACGGTGGCGAAGAGTTTGTTTTGCTGCTGTCAGGCCTGAATCTTGAGGCCGCATCGGGTGTTCTGGAGCGGATACGCGTTTCTGTCGAAAATCACAGGTTCTCTGAGGTGGAACTCGAACAACGAGTGTCCATTGGAGGAGCTGAGTATCATCCCGACGAGGCTTCTGAGGATGTTCTTAACCGGGCAGACCGGATGCTGTATGAAGCGAAGCGTCTGGGGAGAAATCGGGTGTATCTGGAGGGCGCTCAGCAGTTGTCTCTGCATTGAGCGCCACAGAGAACAGTATCAGTCCTCTTCTTCCTGACACAGCAAAAACTCTAATAGAGCTTTTTGTGCGTGCAGGCGATTCTCGGCTTCATCCCAGACGACAGCTCGTGGATCTTCCATGACTTCATCGGTCACTTCCTCACCACGGTGAGCCGGTAAACAGTGCATGAAAATAACATCACTGGCCGCTTTATCCAGCAGAGCAGGAGAGACCTGAAATGCCTGGAATTTGCGGATGCGTTCATCCTGCTCTTCTTCCTGGCCCATTGAGGCCCAGACGTCAGTTACAACCAGGTTTGCGCCTGCTACAGCTTCCTCTGGGGTTTTGAACAGCTGAATACGATCTCCGCCTTCGCTGACGATACGGGCGTCCGGTTCAAACCCTTCTGGTGTAGCGATGCGCAGATTGAACCCGAATTGCACAGCAGCCTTGATATAGGAATGACACATATTGTTGCCATCACCGACCCAGGCGACGGTCTTACCGGCGATAGAGCCGCGATGCTCAACATAGGTCTGCATGTCAGCGAGTAGCTGGCATGGGTGGAAGTCATCGGTCAGGGCGTTAATAACCGGTACGGAGGAAAACGCAGCGAAGCGCTCGATGATGTCATGGTCGAAGGTGCGAATCATCACCACATCGACCATTCGTGATAGCACTCGTGCTGAATCTTCTACGGGTTCACCGCGGCCTAGCTGAGTATCACGCGGTGACAGGAAGATCGCGCTGCCACCCAGTTGACTCATACCGGCCTCAAAAGAGACGCGGGTACGGGTGGATGACTTCTCGAAAATCATGCCCAGTACCCGGTTTTTCAGCGGCTCGTAGATCTCTCCTGCGTGCTGCTTCTTCTTGAGCTCAATAGCCCGTTCAATTATCCAGTTGAGCTCATCCGGAGAGGTGTCCGAGAGCGTCAGAAAGTGTCTCACTGTCTTTTCCATTTTTTCATTCATTGAGTTCATGGATCAGTTCCATGACTCCCTCTACGATCAGATCTGCTTCTTCTTCTGTCAGTGTCAGTGGTGGTAGAAGACGGATAACATTGCCTGAGGTAACGTTAAGCAGAAGGCCCTTCGCAGTGCCTTTCGCCATTAATTCTGTGCAGTCTTTTTTCAGAACAATCCCCATCATCAAACCACGTCCCCGAATTTCGGAGAATAGAGGGTTGTCCTGCAATCGCACGTTGAAAGCGCTGGCAAGGTAGTTGCCCATGTGCGCGGCGTTTTCGGCCAGCTTGTCATTCTCTATGGTCGTCACAACCGCATTCGCGGCGGCACATGCCAGTGGGTTGCCGCCGTAGGTTGAACCATGACTGCCTGGTTGCAGAACGTCTGCGGCTTTACCACGAGCAAGGCAGGCGCCTATAGGCACACCGTTGCCGAGCCCTTTGGCTGTTGTAACAACATCAGGCGTAATACCAAACTGTTGATAGCAGAAGTAGGTGCCTGTACGACCGTTACCAGTCTGAATCTCATCAACCAGCATCAGTAAGTCATTCTGATCACAGATATCGCGCACGGCTTTGATGTAATCTTCGCCCGCGGTGGCCAGTCCGCCTTCGCCCTGTACCGGTTCAAGCAGTACGGCGACGATATTCGGGTTGGCACGCACAACTGCCGTGATGGCATCTGCATCCATATAGGGGACACGTACAAAGCCATTAAGCAGCGGGCCGAAACCCTCCTGTGCTTTGGTGTTGCCCGTGGCTGTCAGTGTTGCCATGGTGCGACCATGAAACGCTTTTGTCATCACGACAATAACAGGCTCAGAGATGCCTTTCTGATGTCCGTATTTTCTCGCAATCTTGATAGCCGCTTCATTTGCTTCCGCGCCTGAATTAGAGAAAAACACATTGTCCATCCCGGAGATTCGGGTCAGATTTTCAGCCAGCTCTTGTTGTCGACCAATGCCGTACAGGTTCGACGTATGAACAAGTTGGCCGGCTTGCTCCTGAATCGCAGCAGTGACAGCTGGGTGTGCATGACCCAGTCCACAAACAGCGATACCGGTCAGAGCGTCCAGATACTTACGGCCTTCTGTGTCGTATAACCAGCAACCCTTACCGTGGGTAAAGGTGACAGGTAAACGGCCATAGGTATTCATGATGGCGTGCATATGTGTTTCTTCCTCAGAACGCAAAAGGGCAGCCATGGCTGCCCAGATAAATACCGCGCCCGTTTCAGCAAGGCGCAGTCGAACTATACGAGAGGGGATGCTGTTTGTAAACGCTTACCCCTTGCCCTTCGTTTTGGTGTTGTTGACGCGCGCATGTTTCTCAATGTGCAACACGATTTTGGTTGCCACATCGATACCGGTAGAAGATTCAATGCCTTCAATACCCGGTGACGAGTTTACCTCCATGACAACAGGGCCATGGTTAGAACGCAGGATGTCCACACCGGCCACGTTCAGCCCCATTGTTTTTGCAGCGCGCACGGCAGTAGCGCGCTCTTCAGGGGTGATTCTTACCACCGTTGCCGTTCCGCCACGGTGCAGGTTAGAGCGGAATTCTCCCTCTGCTGCCTGACGCTTCATGGACGCAACAACTTTATCACCGACAACCAGGCAGCGGATGTCTGCGCCAGATGCTTCTTTGATGTATTCCTGAACCATGATGTTCGCTTTGAGGCCTAGAAAGGCTTCGATGACGCTTTCTGCTGCTTTCTTGGTTTCCGCGAGTACAACACCGATGCCCTGTGTTCCTTCAAGAAGTTTAATCACGAGAGGGGCGCCGCCCACCATCTGAATCAGGTCAGGAATATCATCGGGGCTGTGAGCAAAGCCAGTCACAGGCATGCCGATACCTTTGCGTGACATCAGTTGCATTGAGCGAAGCTTGTCGCGTGAACGGCTGATGGCTACTGATTCGTTCAATGGATATACGCCCATCATCTCAAACTGGCGTAATACTGCAGTCCCATAGAACGTGATCGAGGCGCCAATACGCGGAATCACGGCATCAAAGCCCTCCAATTGCTCACCTTTGTAGTGCATTTTCGGATCAACGCTGTTGATGTTCATGTAGCAATGCAGCGTATCCAGTACATGCACTTCATGTCCGCGGGCCTCGGCAGCCTCAATCAGACGGCGGGTTGAGTAGAGGCTGGCACTGCGTGACAGTATGGCAATTTTCATAACGGGTTCCTGATGGGTTAAAGCAACGACTGAAAAATTAAAAGAATAAGATGGTTCGCTCAGCCGCGACTGACATCCACAAGGAAGCGTCCCTTGATGGCCTTGCGGCCGATCAACATGGGGTACTTCATACTGCCACGATGGCTGAGGCTGATTTCAGTTTTGAAACTCAGACCACCGACGTTCATTTCTGTGCCGATAATATATCGCTGTGAGCTGTGCCCATTCGAACTGGTGATGACTCGTTGTTCGACAACGGGCGCTTCACAGGTTTGATCAATCCGGGCTGACTGCTTGTTAAATTTGACATGAAACCGCACCCAGAGATCGCCATCGCGCTTGAACTCTTCAATATGATCAGCATGCAGGCTACTGGTTGCCGCACCGGTATCAACCTTAGCATCGCAGCCGATGCCAAGGTCCGGGAGTTCTACGGCTTCAATGAAGCCGAGTACATGATCAGTCATCTGTTTCTGTGTTCTCATAGTCTGCCTCCGATGCTGAGGAGGAGGCTGTAAAATAAATCTGCTTTCGGGCTAGCGCTTTGCAATAGGCCGCCCATGCGCGTTCGACCGCATTAATAGGCTCAAGTTTCTGCTGGCAGAAGTCAACGAAGCGGACTTCTTCATCAGTCTCTGCTTCACGAGTTCCTTCGTGCAGAGACTTCAGAGCATCGCCCATATTTTCTAGGATGTCAGCCTGCTGGCGCGTAAAGTCACCTGAGCGCTGAAAACCACGTGGAAAGTTAGCATCGTCAAAGAATTTCTTTGAAGTTTCAAAGCTTTTCGCCTGAATTTGACTCATAAAGCACCTGCCATCATCAAAGTTGTCGATCACAAAAGAAATGCCTCTTTTGTGTTGGGCGGAGTATGGTCAGGGGCGTGTCTGTGGTAAAACGAAAAAATCTTCTCGTTACGTGAAAGTTTTCTGGTTGAAATGGATACGGATCTACTAAAAACATTTATGGAAGTCTCACGCACCCGGCACTTCGGGCGTGCGGCTGAAAATCTCTATCTCACACAATCTGCGGTGAGTTTTCGCATTCGTCAGCTCGAGGGGCTGCTCGGGGTTGAGCTGTTTTCTCGTCAGCGGAATAACATTCAGTTGACGCCAGCGGGTGAGAAGCTGATTCCATTGGCAGAGAGTAGTGTGCTTCTTGAACAACGCATCCGGCACGAAGTGGCTATCGCGGATGATCGCCATTATCAGTTTGCTCTTGGTGCGACCCCTAATCTATGGGACGCAGTGCTGCAGCAAAAGCTGCCGGCACTCCTGAGGCGACCGGGCATGGCCGTAAGTGCTATGGCCCATAGTAGCAGTGCTTTGGTTCGTCAGATTCTCGAACGCTCGCTAGATCTTGCGCTGGTCTTTGACGCGCCCAAGGCGGATGAACTGGTGACTCGCGAAGTTATGTCTGTACCTCTGGTTATGGTCGCTTCAGAAGAGTGCTCAGAGTGGGCCCAGGCAGCAGAACTTGGCTACGTCATGGTTGACTGGGGAACGTCATTCAGAATACAGCATGCCCAGGAATTCAAAGGCATGGCGGCGCCTGTGCTTAAAACCAATACTGGGCGTATTGCACTCGATAGCATCCTGATGCATGGCGGCGCTGGGTATCTGCCAGCGACGATGGTTGCTCCCTATCTGGAGAGTGGTGAGTTGCATGAGGTTTCCGATGTGCCAGAGATGACGCGCCAGGTCTTTGCAAGCTATCTGAGCACACGAAAAGATGATGAGCTGATCGGAGACATCATCAGCCAGCTATTGGGGAGCAGTAACCATGAGTAATCACAAGCAGCAGGGCAACAGTGGTTGGTACTTCCGTGAGCCTGGAGAACCTTCGGTACTGGAGGAAACTTCCCTCGATATGCCAGAAATATCTCCCGGAGACCTGCTGGTTCAAGTGACCGCGTCAGGATTTAATCCGATCGACACCAAAATCCGCGCCGGACTAGCGCCAATAGCTTCGGATAATCACGTTGTCGGTTGTGACCTCGCCGGTGAGGTCGTGGCTATCGGCGACGACGTGTCTGGTTTTGCTGTTGGCGACAGAGTATATGGCTGTGCCGGCGGCGTGAAGGGAAGCAGCGGAACGCTATGTCGTTATATTGCCGTTGATGCCGATTTGATGGCGCGAGCACCAGAAACTATCTGCCTTGAACAGGCCGGGACACTCCCACTTGTTGCAATTACTGCATTCGAAGCTCTTGAACGACTCAATCTCACGCGTGAAGACTCGCTCCTGATAATGGGAGGTTCTGGTGGTGTTGGTCAGATGGCGATACAACTCGCTAAATTGCGGGGAGTGAATATTTCAGCAACCGCAGGAACGTCATTACGTTGTGATCTGGTCGCGTCATACGGTGCGGCTCCTATGTCGCACCAAGAGGCTTCCGATCATGCTGGTGAATTCAGCAAAGTACTCGACACTTATGGGGCAGAAAGTTTGCAGACGGCTCTGGTGGCTGCGGCGCCGGGTGGGCAGGTTGCGACCATCAATGCTCGCAATACTTATGATCTCACGCAAGCTCATGCCAAAGGCCTGACGCTGCATGCGGTATTTATGTTGCTCCCTTTGTTGAGTGGCAAGGGCAGAGCGACCCATGGTCGCTTTCTCAGCTGGTTAGCAAAAGAAGTCGATGCTGGGAGTATCACAGTGTCTGAAACGGAGGTGCAACCGGCGAGTGCAGTTGCCGATGTTCACCGGCGCTATGAAGCCGGTAAACTGAAGACGAAGGTCGCCTTTACCCTGTGACGCTGAGAGGCGTTATTCTATTCCGAGGAGTTTGTGGGTCTGCAAGCTGAGTTTCCATTTTGGGTGCTTCATGCAGTAATCCACGGCTTTTCGGGTAATGGTGACAGAGAGCCCTTCTTTAGCTCCTTCCAACTTGTCACTGGCAATTACAACCGGCTCGAAATCCGCCATCGGTTGCAGGTACAAGTGATCGGCAGTGATGTAGTCGAAGCGCTCAGGTAAGGCATCAGCCTGTGGGTATACGAGTTTTAGTTCGTCGCATTCGATGACGGCAAGCTCGGATTCTCCTTTAGGGCTCAGGCAAACCCAGTCAATGCCTTCGGGTAAGGGCAAGGTCCCGTTTGTCTCAATCGCTATCTCAAAGCCAGCTTTATGTAGTTCGCCGATTAATGGTGCATCCAGCTGGAGCGCGGGTTCGCCTCCAGTACAGACAACGTAGGGTTTGCCTTGTACTGAATCGCCCGCAGTTTCGCCAGGCCATTGCTTAGCAATGATCGCCACTAACTCGTCTGCTGAATATTCGCCGCCAAGGTGTCCATCGGTACCTATGAAGTCGGTGTCGCAGAACTTACACACAGCAGCAGACCGGCTTTCTTCTC
>NZ_DFQB01000024.1:0-4918 GCF_002377545.1 Thalassolituus sp. UBA3500
TGTTGGTTTTGGTAAAACTGAAGTCGCCATGCGCGCCGCTTTTATGGCGGTTCAGAGTGGCAAACAAGTCGCGGTTCTGGTGCCCACCACCCTGCTTGCTCAGCAGCATTATCAGAACTTTGCCGACCGCTTTGCCGAATGGCCGGTCAAAGTCGATGTGCTGTCGCGTTTTAAATCCGCGAAAGAAACTCAAGCCGCCCTCGACCGTATGCTTGAGGGTAAAACCGACATTGTCGTGGGTACGCACAAGCTGCTGCAGAAAGATGTGAAATTTGATCATCTGGGCTTGTTGATCATTGATGAAGAACACCGCTTTGGTGTCGCCCAGAAAGAGAAAATCAAAGCTCTCAGAGCTGAAGTCGATATTCTCACCTTAACCGCCACGCCGATTCCGCGCACCTTGAACATGGCGATGGCGAGTATCCGGGATCTGTCGATCATCGCCACACCTCCGGCCAAACGTCTGAGCGTGAAGACCTTTATTCGCCAGCAGGATGACACCGTTACCAAAGAAGCGGTTCTGCGTGAAATTCTGCGTGGTGGTCAGGTGTATTACCTGCATAACGAAGTAAAGAGCATCGAAAAAACCGCACGCGAGCTCAGCGAAGCCATCCCTGAGGCACGTATTGGTGTCGCCCATGGTCAGATGTCAGAGCGCGAACTCGAAAGCGTGATGAGCGATTTCTACCACAAGCGTTTCAATATGCTGGTATGTACCACCATCATCGAAACCGGTATCGACATCCCGTCAGCAAACACCATCATTATTGAGCGTGCGGATAAGTTCGGTCTGGCGCAGCTTCACCAGCTACGAGGCCGTGTTGGTCGCTCGCATCACCAAGCGTATGCGTATCTGCTGACGCCACCACCGAAGCAGCTCACCAAAGATGCTGAAAAACGTCTGGATGCCATTGGCGCATCACAAGACCTGGGCGCAGGCTTTATGCTTGCGACACACGACCTTGAAATCCGTGGCGCCGGTGAACTATTAGGCGATGAGCAGTCAGGCCAGATTGAGACCATTGGTTTCACGCTTTATATGGAAATGCTTGAGCAGGCGGTCAATGCCATTCGCGCGGGTAAAGAGCCGTCCGTTGACCTGGCAGCGACCCACGGCGCCGATGTAAATCTGCACATTCCGGCCTTGATTCCGGATGACTACCTGCCGGACGTGAACAGCCGCCTGACCTTATATAAACGCATTGCCAGTGCGAAAGACGATCATCAACTGAAAGAGCTTCAGGTCGAAATGATCGACCGCTTCGGCCTGCTGCCGGATCAGGTGAAGAACCTTTTCCGGATTGCATCACTCAAATTCAAATTGCAGCCGCTCGGCGTTGCCCGACTGGATGCCAACGACAGTACTGGCAAAATTGAATTCAGCCGTGATACCGAGATAAACCCATTCACTCTGATCAAGCTGGTGCAGACGCGCCCGGATGCCTATAAACTGGATGACGGTAATTCGCTACGTTTCTACGCTAATATGGAAACGCTCGACCAGCGTTTCCGCACCATTGATCAACTTCTGACTGATTTACAGAAGGACCCGAATTCGTGAAAACCCTCTCTGCCCTGCTTTCTGCGGGCCTGACACTGAGCATGCTGCCCAGCGTTGTAAACGCGACAGAATACTATCGTGTCGAAGTTATGCTGTTCACTTATCTCGACGAAAACAGTGCTCGTGAGGAGCACTGGCCTCTGCTGAAGGAGCGCGCACTCGCGGAAGAAGCAGCCATCCAGGCAGCACTGGAAGAGGAAGCATCACCGGACGCCGAAACAGAGACGGCTGGCGGCGCCACTAATGATGCACTTCAGATTTCTGAAGACCAATCGTCAGATCTCACAAGCGATACGGCAGAGGAGATGAACACTGAGGAAGAAGGCACTGAGAACGCCTCACCTGTGACGCTTCTCGACGATCTCGAATTCGAAAACGCAGCCAATCGTTTTGGCTATCGTAGCGACATGAAAATAGTCTGGCACCAGGCCTGGGTTGAAGAGCTTCAGGACTCAGCCAACGCCTATGATCACGAAGTCGCTGGCAGTTACGAGGAAGAAAACTTCCGTATCGAAGTCAGCGGCAGCCTGAACCTGTATCGCAGTCGCTACATCCATATCCGCCCTGACCTTGAAGTTGACCAGCTGATATTCACCATCCCCGATGAAGCACCGCTCTCTGACGAACCTGCCGACGCTACCGAAGATGGTGTCATGACCATGGCTGTCACCCCTGAGACCATGAATAATTCAGACGCCCTGCCCGGCACCGAAGGTCAGATGATGATTGTTCCATCGAATGAAGGGCTGACCAATGAACCAGTTACCGAGCCAGAGCCTGAATGGATTCCTTTACGCGCAGCGAAAATTGAACGCAGTCGTCGTATGCGCAGTGGTGAAGTGCATTATCTGGATCATCCCCTGCTGGGCATGGTAGTGAAGGTAACGCCTTGGGAAGAGCCGGAAGAATCACAAGAAGAAGCCCCAGAGAATGGGGCCTCGGAAGAAAATACAGTCAATTCAGATCAGTGATAACGAGGCAGCGATAATATCGCGAACTTCACTCATACCTGAGTCGATCACCGCACGGATCTCATCCATGGTAATCAGGTCGTCGCTCTTACCGGCGGCCGGATTAACCACCAGGCAGATACTCGCATACGGTATGCCTAACTCCCGGGCCAGTGCAGCCTCAGGCATCCCAGTCATACCGACCAGATCACATCCGTCTTTTTCGAGGCGGTTAATCTCAGCAATGGTTTCTAACCTTGGCCCCTGCGTCGCTGCGTACACACCGAAATCAAGCGCATCGATTGAACACTTAGCGGACGCTTTAACCAGCGCCTGGCGTAGCGGCTCATCGTAGGGATGGGTCAGATCAATATGTTCAAGCGGACGGTATTCACCATCAAAAAAAGTACTTTCCCGTCCCCAGGTGTAATCAACGACCTGATGAGGAATGACTATTTTGCCAGAGCCCATGTCCGGATGAATACCGCCCACAGCGTTGACCGCAATAATGTGCGTGACGCCCTGTGCCTGCAACGCCAGGAGATTCGCCCGATAATTGATTTTATGCGGTGGAACTTTGTGAGGGTGTCCATGACGCGCAAGAAATACGACCTCCTGTTCACGCCAGCGCCCGATTGAGATCGGTGAAGATGGATGCCCAAGCTCCGTGGTAACAGACAATGTCTGCCTGATATCAGGCCCATCAAGCTCAGTTAAACCAGTGCCGCCAATAACAGCAATTTTAACAGTCGTTGTGCTCACAGATTATCGTCTCTGATAAGTTGATAAGAACCCAGCAGCCTGCGTACTGCGGAAATATCGTCTTCCCCAAGAACGACGCCGTTGCTGTCAGGTTTTAAATATTCGAGTGTTAGAGCGCCAGTCCCGGCTCGGTATAAGTCAGATACCGCACTGACGACATCTTTGGCTGCGTCCCGGTTATTACAGACCACCAATGCGTTGGCTCCGGCCTGAGCGGCGGCAATAGACCGCTGGTAAAAATCCCCTCCACTGGCAGCACCTTCCATCGACAGGTCATCACTGAAAATGATGCCTTTGAAGCCGAGCTGCCCGCGCAGAATGCTCTGTAACCAGGTCGGAGAAAAACCCGCAGTGTTGTCAGCATCGACGGCAGGATACACCACATGGGCTGGCATGATGCCCTGAATTACGTCTTCGCTGATCAGGGTTTTAAACGGCGCGATGTCCGCTTCCAATGCTTCAGAAGGGCGCGGGTCAACGGGTAACTCCAGGTGAGAGTCTGCCTCAACGGCTCCGTGTCCCGGGAAGTGCTTTCCGACCGCAGTCATGCCCACAGTTGCAAGCCCCTCACTCCAGGCTCGGGCCAACGCAGTAACCGCATCCACTGTGTGTCCAAAAGCCCGATCACCAATAACTTGTGAAAGATCCCGTTCAACATCCAGAACCGGGGCAAAGGTCAGATCAACGCCATGAGCGATTAATTCTGAGGCCAGGAGTTGACCGCCCTTGCGAGCGAGTTCGAGCGCCTTTTCTGGCGATTCCGCAAAGATCGCTTCATAACGAATCATGGGTTCAAACAAGGTAAACCCGGCGCGAAAACGCTGCACACGGCCCCCTTCCTGATCCACCGTAAGCAGAAGATCAGGCCTGAGCGCCTTTATCTCAGCGGTCAAGGCTTTCAATTGTTCTGGCGATTCGTAATTTCGAGCAAAGAATATCAGCCCGGCAATTTCAGGCTGTTTTAGAAAATTTCGATCTTCAGCAGACAGTGCAGTACCTTCAATGTCGGTAATAACACCGACATCCTGCGATAAGGCACTCGGAACTGCATCACAATCAGGTAAAGAAACGGAAGTCTCAGGCATCATACTCTCACAAATTTATGCACGAAATACGCTGAAAACTGGCGGCCTGAATCCACACCCGTGTCCCCGCTTGAATGCGCTCCGCCATATCCACTACATCTCTGTTCCGCATACGGATGCAGCCATGAGACAAGGGTTTGCCCATAGGTTCAGTATCCGGCGTACCGTGGATATAGATAAAACGACGCTGGGAATCGACGTTACCAAAGCGATTCAGCCCACTTTCCAACCCCTGAAGCCAGAGAATACGCGAAAGAATCCAGTCCCGTTCTGGGTGTTCTGCTGCCAGCGCTGAAGAATAGATTTCGCCAGTTGGACGCCGACCACGAAAGACAGCATTGATCGGTTGATCACGGCCGATGACAGCACAAATCCGGTGCCAACCTCTTGGTGTACAGCCACTGCCCTCTTGCTCACCTATGCCATTCAGCGCAGTGGATATCGGGTATTCAGTGATGCCATCGCGCTCAGTCAGGCGAAGAATCTGATCTTCGACGGAAATTTCGATAAATGGAAGGTCGGACATCTTCTTAGCGCGTTCCTTTTGGCGCGTTCCTTCA
>NZ_DFQB01000024.1:5221-19481 GCF_002377545.1 Thalassolituus sp. UBA3500
GCGCGTTCCTTCAGGCACCCGCCGGTGACTTCAAACCACTGGCCAGAAACGGCAGCAGCTGTTCAATAACATCCGGCGTGGCGGTGGGTTTACCGAAATCATGCTCCGCCATCGCGGTAAGAGAATCAACCCCGTTCAGAGTAAACATGGTCGCACCCAGCATAAAATGAACACGCCAGAAGCGATCTTCATCGGACAGTTCAGGGGTTGCACGGGTAAGAAGGTCAGAGTAACGGCGAAACACATGGCCATACTCTACGCGCAGAAAACGACGCACGTGACCCTGCCCCTGGCTGTAAGCCAGTCCCAGCAAACGCATAAAGATACGCAGACGTTCCGGGCGGTCTGCACCGGAGCGCAGGGCGGTATCCGACAACAGTCTCAGCAAAGACATCAGGTCAGCTGGTTGTTCACCCTGCTCTGCATCACAAGTATTGAGCGCCTTATCAAGCTCAGCTACGAAAGGGCTAAGAAAGCGGGCAAAGACGGCCTGAATAAGAGACTTCTTAGAACCGAAGTGATAATTCACAGCAGCCAGATTAACATCGGCTTTGGTCGTGATGTTACGTAACGAGGTTTCTGCGAAACCACGTTCTGAAAACAACTCTTCTGCAGCATCCAGAATGCTGCGCGCGGTATCTTTCTGCGCCATAGTGCCTTATCCAACTAACAAGTGTTTCAAACATACGTTTAAAACACTTAACACGCAACAATTGCAGCAATTCAGTAAAAATCCACACAGATCGTAAATTAGGTGACACTGGGTATTTACACAGTAGAAAGTACTGTATATATTTACACACACTGTATAAATCAACAGACTGGATAAATGTCATGGAAAAGCTCACGGCTCGCCAGCAGGAAGTTCTTGATCTGATTCGCTCAGCCATTGACGAAACAGGCTACCCGCCGACGAGAGCAGAAATCGCCGCAGAACTTGGCTTCCGCTCACCGAACGCTGCCGAAGAACACCTGAAAGCTCTGGCACGTAAAGGTGCCATTGAGATGATGCCAGGCGCCAGCCGTGGCATTCGTATCGTAGGTGAAGATTCTCCGGGGCTGCCAGTGATCGGTCGCGTTGCAGCCGGTGAACCTATTCTGGCTCAGGAGCACATTGAAGATTACTGCGAAATTCCGCCGTCGTTCTTTAAGCCGGAAGCGAACTTTCTGCTCGAGGTGCATGGCGACAGTATGATTGACATCGGCATTATGGATGGCGATTACATCGCAGTGCACAAAGCCGAGACCGCACGCAATGGCGACATCGTGGTTGCCCGCGTCGGTGATGAAGTAACCGTTAAGCGATACCACAAGAGCCGCAATCAGGTAACTCTGTTTGCTGAGAACGAGAATTACGCCCCTATTGAGGTCAACCTGAAAGAGCAGGAATTTGCGATTGAAGGTAAATATGTGGGTGTTATCCGCCGCCAGTAATAAGGCCAACGAGAGTATCAGGTAAACGGTACCCGACAGGAGAGATTGTTATGCGTCAGTTATCTTTCGAAGTATGTCCAGAAGCAGCTCCGCTCAGCTCTGCGGCACCCGTCAGAAGCGTGCCCAAAGGCAGTATGACGGAAGTCATTGTGTCTGAAGGCAGTGCATTACAACCTTTCCAGCTGTTACCTGTATTAGCGCTGTGCAGTGATCAGCAGCGCTGGCTGATGTGGCTTAGCCCCAGCCAGAACCTGAATAAAGAATGGCTGGCCAAAGCCGGTATGAGTGATTCGCCGGTGCTTCACCTTAATACTCAGCCCTCGACTCAAGTTGATCTGTGTATCAAGGCACTGAGTTCAGGTAAAAGCCACCTGATTATTGAATGGTCAGGCGAACTTGCTCCCGATACCCGCCAGCTGTTGCGTCGTGTTGCTGAAGAAAACGGGTCTCATCTGTTTATCGTACGTGGTGAATAAGACACTACCAGCCGTGGGCTGGTAGTTTCTCTGCCCTAAATTACTGAGCAGTTGTGGTGGCAGGCACGCTCACTACAACATTTTCTTCGTGCAGTTCGGCGACACGATCCAGACGTTCAAGCGCTTTTTCAAGTGCGTCCTGGTTGTTCTCCATCGCTTTAATCGCATCTTTTGTTTCTTCAAGCGCTGTGCGGGTTTGCTCGCGGGCTTCGGTGTAAGCCTGAATCAGTTCAGAGCTTTCAGGCTCATCGCTACACGCAGTGATCAGTGAAGCAGAAAGTACAACAGTCGAGAGTGCTACAAGCTTTTTCATTCTCATCCTCAGAAGTCATTTTTCACAAGTACACCCGTTACCGGGGCTCTCATTAGGATACTGAATTTCCAAAAAAAATCCGGTATCAGTCTCCCGATACCGGATTTTTTTATAAATCTATCGTTTTAGGACACATCAGTGCAGCTGCTGACTGCTCTGCGGCACCTCAAAGTCGTCACTCTCGACTTCCATCCCAGAGAGGTCACCTACGAGGCGTACACCCACCTCAAGCATGACTCTGGCCACATCCATATGGTGCTCCTGAAGACTTGCTTTCGCATCTTCCGAGAAACAGATACGAACCAGCGCATCGCTTTCCTGTTCGTCGGCACGACGCAGGGCAATGTCACCATTGGATAACTCTACAATTTCGAAAAAACCAGCCATAAGTGCCTCTTCGTTTCTGAGCGCGGATGATAACACAGGGGGGTAACGCTTTATACGCGTGTCGCTGGGAGAATCAGCTTTCCTGCCGATTCTCTCGCTGACTATCGATCAGGTCAGACAGTTGCTGCCACCAGGACTGTGGCTGTATGTCATCGCTCTGTGCAACGGCAATTACGTTGACAGCGCTGGATGCCTGAGGGCTCCCACTGGGACCCGGACGCCAGCGTGTTTCTGCCTCAAGCAGAAACGCACTCAACCATGAGTAAGGGTCTTCGGCGAGAATGCGAATCTCGGTCATCTCGCCGGTAACCAGAGGTGTCTTGTTCAGAAGATCTGAAAATGAACTGACTTCCCCGCGGTAAGTTGCGAGCGTCGCCAGCTCATTCAGGTAGGAAATAAACGCATCCTGCATAAGGTAGAGGCCGGAGGTCTCCAGGCCTTCAGCTAACGCGGGATTACCCGTTTCACGACGTGATTGCTCCAGTAGCAGCCGCGCCTGATAGAGTTTCTGGTTGGTAAAGCTGAGCCACTGACTCATCAGAAGTTAAGCTTCAGGCCGAGATGCAGGCCATCACCAATCTTATGACGACCGCTCTGATCATCAAAAGATACGGATGTCATGCGGAAGCCTGTGTAGAGATGTGCCGTTGGTAAGATATTGAAGACTAAACGGACGTCGGCATCGACGAAGTTATTCACATCACTGAACGACACTACCGGCGGTGCATAGTATGCATGACCACTCACACCAAAGTTACGGTTAAACGGAAAGTTGTAGCGAGCAAAGCCGCCGACACCAATTGCCGCGCCGTCATTATCATCGGTAAAAATTCCGTATGCGTTTGCGCCCACACCAATATAAAGGTCAGAGTTCGGATTGCGTACGTCAACAACATGAACGCCACCCGAGATGACGTCGCCCTGGTCACTCTCGTGCAGCGCTGCCAGATTCAGGTGCATGCCTGTATCCATGCGTGTTGCGTCCCAGCCAACCCGAGCTGTGGTGTCAGCCAGACTGATATCCAGAGATCCACCAGCCATCGCCGGAGAAGTGATTGCAGCGATTGAAGCCATAGCGGCCAGAGAAATGCGACGGGCCAACGTAAGTGTGTTCATCGTGGTACGGCGTCCTGTATTTAGTGATCGACGTTAATCTGAAGAAGTATTTTGTCCCCATGATACCAGCGAGTTTGTCTTTGGGAAAAGTGCGCCAGTGGCGACAGCAGGAACTCGGGCGTCGAGGAGTGTACGGGAGTGTCAGTAAAATGCTCACACACCATGGGTGCAGGCCAGGTGTATGAGCATTTTGAGGCAGGCTTACTTCATCAGATCAAGCAGCAACTTGTTGAGACGGGTAACGTACTGAGCGGGTTGCTTCAGTTGGCTCCCCTCTGCAAGCAGGGCCTGGGCATGAATGACCTGAGCAAGCTCCGTGAAGCGATCTTCGTCGGCTTCCTGATCTAGGCGTTCGATCAAAGGATGCGAAGGGTTCACCTCAAGTGCCACCTCGGGTTCTGGAACCTTCTGGCCGGCAGCTTCCATCAGGCGGCGCATATGACCGCCCATGTCGTACTGACCGACAACCAGACATGCTGGAGAGTCTGACAGACGAGAGCTGACACGAACTTCTTTGACGTCGTCTTTCAGCGCCGCTTCCAGACGCTCAATCAGTGCTTTATGCGACTCTTCAAGTTGCTTCTGCTCTTCTTTTTCTGACTCGTCAGCCAGCTCATCCAGATCCAGTTCGCCTTTGGTTACATCCTGGAATGCCTTGCCATCAAAGTCACTCAGGTGGCCAACCATCCACTCATCAACGCGATCCGTCAGCAGCAGTACCTCGATACCTTTTTTACGGAAGTATTCCAGGTGTGGGCTTGCCGCCACTGCATCGTGGCTTTCACCAGTAATGTAGTAAATTTTCTTCTGACCTTCGCGCATGCGGGCGATGTAATCTGCCAGAGAAACGTTCTGCTCTGTGCCTTCGCTCTGAGTCGTGGAAAAACGGAAAAGACCCGCAACTTTTTCACGGTTGGCAAAATCTTCTGCTGGCCCTTCTTTCAGAACTTCACCGAACTGGTTCCAGAATGTTTGATATTTCTCGGCGTCTTTCTTCGACATTTTTTCCAACGTATCAAGCACACGCTTCACCAGTGCTGAGCGAAGGCTATCTACTTGCTTATCCTGCTGCAGGATTTCGCGGGATACGTTCAGAGACAGGTCGTTAGAATCCAGCACACCTTTAACGAAACGCAGGTACGCAGGCAGGAACTGTTCAGCGTCATCCATGATAAACACGCGCTGAACGTAGAGCTTAACGCCTCGGCTCGCTTCACGATTCCACATATCAAACGGGGCCTGAGTCGGGATATACAGCAGGCTGGTGTAGTTCAGCTTGCCTTCGACCGTGTTGTGCATCCACGTCAGTGGTTCGTTCCAGTCGTGAGAGACGTGCTTGTAAAATTCTTTGTAGTCCTCGTCGCTTATGTCGCTCTTAGCGCGAGTCCACATCGCCTGTGCCTGGTTAACAGCTTCTGGAGTAGAACTGTCGCCGTCTTCGCCTTCTTCATCGTTGCTGTCCTGCTGAACGAACACTGGAATAGCAATATGATCTGAATATTTTTTAATCAGATTCTGCAGACGGAAGCTGTCAGCGAATTCTTCTTCACCCTCTTTCAGGTGAAGAGTGATGATGGTTCCGCGGCCTGCCTTGTCGATGGATTCGAGGCTGAACTCGCCCTCACCTTCAGATTCCCAACGTGTGCCCTGGTCGGCACTTTCGCCGGCACGGCGTGTCTCAACAATCACTTTATCGGCAACGATAAATGCCGAGTAGAAACCCACACCGAACTGACCAATCAATTGCGAGTCTTTCTGCTGATCGCCGCTCAGTTGACTCAGAAATTCCGCAGTACCCGATTTAGCGATGGTGCCCAGATGATTCACCACGTCTTCACGGGTCATACCAATGCCGTTATCGGCAATGGTTAAGGTTTTCGCGTCTTTGTCGAATGTGATATCGACCTTAAGGTCTGACTCTGATTCGTACAGATCGTTGTTCGTTAACGCCTGAAAACGCAACTTGTCACAGGCGTCCGATGCATTGGATACCAGCTCACGCAGGAAAATTTCTTTGTTGGAATACAAAGAGTGAATCATCAGGTGCAAAAGCTGTTTAACTTCTGTCTTAAACCCCAGTGTTTCTTTACTTGCGGCAGTCATTCATCTCTCCTTTCAGACGTATCAGCCCTTTTACTGTGTTCGCCCTGTCGTCCAGCTCGCAGGTGCAGGCTCGACATGGGCTATGTACTGAGCTCTATTTTGGGGCTGAGGAAAACATTTCAAGGGCTGCACGCAGTTCAGCAATATTACGTCGAATCAGAGGCTCGTCATTCCGCTCGCCGGCGATGCATGTCACCACGGCCAGAGAGCCAACGCCGGTTGAGGCTACCCTAGCTGCATTCTCCGGAACGATGCCACCAATGCAGGTTTGCGGCCACGCCCGGTACTTTTTGCTCCAAGAGTCCAGACAATCCACGCCAAGTGGTTGGTATCGCAGGCGCTTAGACAGTGGAGTAAATACTGGCCCGAAAGCGATGTAGCTGGGCTTCTGCGCACGCGCGCGGGCTATTTCCCACTCGGTGTGCGTACTGACTCCAAGCCCCACCCCCGCGGCACAGAGAGCGTCGATATCAGCGCAGACCAGATCCTCCTGCCCCAGATGAACGCCATCAGTCTTCAGCTCAAGCGCCAGTGGCCAATCATCATTGAGCCAGAAACTGACACCATGTCTGCGACACATCGCCATTGCCTGACGTGTCTCACTTCTATATTCAGGCCCTGGTGATTTGATACGCCACTGGACAGTATCAACCCCGATGCTGAGTATCATTTCCAGATGTTCGAGTGACTCAGAGAGTGCGTAAAGACCCGGACTATAAGGCTCAAAAGCATCGGTATGCGGATACGTTCCGATATCGCTGATCAATGGCCAATCCTCACCGTTGCTCGGCAATGGAGTGGCGAGGCAGTTTCTGTAGGCCATACCAGCCACACCAGAGTCTTGAGCCCCCGTGCTCGCGATCAATGCCTGACGCGCAGCGGCCGCAGCAAGAACAATCGCATCATAGAGGCGTGTGCCCCTGGCGATCTGAACCGCCAAAGCCGCTGAAAACTGGCTACCTGTCCCGTGTGCCTGAATCGCCTCTCTCTGCTGATGAAGTGCAAACGACGGTCTTGCAACACTCTCCGGATAGTCATTATCAGCACAGCTGAATATCAGATCAGTTACCCAAGCGGAGTGTTGCTGCTGCTCGTTATCTCCGCCAGTAATAATGACCGTTTTCACACCTGTTTCCTGTAGAGCCGCCGCGGCTTCATTGGCGCTCAGAGAATAATCCGCCACCAGCCAGCGCGCCTCGTTAAGGGAGGGAGTCACCACCGATACATGGCGAAGTAAATCAGCGAGGCCAGAGTTGGCGGCAGGCAGATTACCGAGAGTCGCAGAAACAACAGGGTCCCATACGACCGGGATTGCTTCTCCGGAAGCATCGCTGTCAATGTGGCCAAGCACCTCGCACAGATAACGCAACAACACCGGCTCGGGCGGCAGCCAGCCAATCAGAATCGCTCCGGGCCGACCGTCCCGTAACGCTGCATCAACTTGTGCCTTAACCGTTTCCGCATCCACAGTACTGACAAACTCAACACCCTGATGACTCTGCGCGGTAACGCCAACAACGACACTGCGACATTCGCACCCTGCGATCGCTGCCTGCGCCAGGGCAGCCTGCAAGCCTGCGCCACCGCGGCTATCAGACGCGCAGATAACTAATAAGTAACCCGCTGACGAGTAATCAGTCATTGTGATTTACCTTTTCTGTCAACGTCCTGCCGTCCCGTACTCTGACATCCAGCTCTCTGTCGCCCAGAACGGTGCCAGAACGGCAGACCTGCGACAGGCGTGCTCGGCGAGGCCATATCCCGCTCGGCCATAAAACCAGCCTGATACGCTGTGCGACCTGCCTTAACCGAAGCAGCAAAAGCGCCTGCCATCGCTACCGGGTCTGCGGCCTTTGCCACGGCCGTATTAAGAAGAACACCATCGGCACCCATTTCCATCGCTTGCATGGCCTGAGAAGGACGACCGATGCCTGCATCTATGATTATTTTTGCTTCGGGTAAGCGTGCCCTGAGTGTTCGCAGCTGATACGGGTTAACAATCCCCTTACCGGTACCAATCGGTGCGCCCCACGGCATAACGGCCGGACAACCGGCATGCAACAAGGCCTCGCACACCACCAGGTCATCGGTGCAATAAGGTAAGACTTTAAAATCCTGCGCAGATAGCTCCCGCGCTGCACTCACCAGTTCGAATACATTGGGTTGCAGGCTGTATTCGTCGCCGATGACTTCAAGCTTTACCCATGAAGTTTTGAATAACTCACGGGCCAGAACAGCCAGCTGAATGGCCTCTTTCGCAGACTGACAGCCAGCGGTATTGGGCAGTAAGCGAGCCTGACTGGCTCCCAGCCAGTGACTAACACGTTCGTGATAATCATTGTTAGCAACATCCCCAGCGGTCTGTCGCCGCAGAGACATGGTGACAAAGCCCGGCTGCGCGTGGGCAAATGCTGAGACCATCAGGTCAGGTGATGGGTACATTGAGCTGCCCAGCCATAAGCGACTGGAAATTTCTTCGCCCGCAATGGTAAGTCCGTCTGAATCAGCCACCGGTAATAGCTCCCAATACGTCAACAATATCGCCGTCGTTCAAGATCGTAGATGGCCATTTTTCTATGGGTAACAGCTCGCCATTAAGTGCCACAACAAAACGACCACCGTCGCTTGGATAATTCAGCGTACCAATAATCAGAGTCTTCACGTCTTTATCGCTCCCCCACGGCATCGGTTGGCCGTTGACTACAATATCGATCATGCACCCTCTCCTTGCTCGGATAATTTAAATACCGACTTCATCCATCCTTCACCAGCCAGTAAGTTTTCGATTTTTTTTAGTAGTGCAGGCGCAACTAGAAACCCGTGTCTGAACAAACCATTCACGAACAGTGTTTTTGGCTCGTTAGGATGACTGGATAGCGTTACACAAGGCCTGTGATCTTGTGTTGCTGGACGAAGGTTAGTCTCCATAGACAAAATCCGTGCCTCTGAAAAACCCGGTGATAACACCCAAAAAGCACTCAACATTTCCATCGCCGAACGGACACTGACCGGCGAACAATCATCGCTTTCCAGTTCGGTTGCACCCAGCTGGTAACAATCATTACCGCGGGGGACCATATACAAGTGATATCTCGGATGCAGTAAACGCACCGGGCGATGAAATTCGGTTCCCGGGCTGGAAACCCAAAGTGTTTCACCGCGCACTCCACGAATCACACGATCAGCATCTTTTCTCGCGCCCGCACCGCGGCAATCAATTACGATATCGGCCTGCTGCAGTTCTGAACTTTCACGGCGTGCGACATCCAAAGAATAACCACCGTCCGTCCTGGTAATATTACAGTCGTAATAAAAGGCTGCACCATGACTGACGGCTGCCAGCTGGAGCGCACTGAGCAGGGTTCTGTTGTCCACCTGAGCTTCATCAGGCAGCCAGAAGCCTTGCTTAAACTCATCAGAAAGCGCGGGTTCTTTCTGACGAAGCCCAGCATCATGAAGAGCTACGGCGTAAGAGTTTCCCGGAAGTTGCGGCGCCGCCATATCACGCTTAAACAGATCCATTTCGGCCTGGTCTGACGGGTGCGCAACGACAAGGGTGCCCCGACGCCTGTATGGCACACGAATTCCGACGTCCTGGTACAATTCTTCCAGCAGGACTGGCCACAGAGTCAATGATTCCATACCAAGCTCAAAGACTTCAGGATGACACAAAGGCTTTTCGGCAACAGGAGCAACCATCGCAGCGGCCGTCCAGGCCGCACTTTCGGGCTTGTCTTCACTCGAGCGTTCGAAAACAGACACTTCCATCCCGCTCCGACTTAGCTGCCAGGCGAGGAGTTTACCTATTAAACCAGCGCCGATTATTGCAATTGAAGGCATCGCTCAGAACTCTACTGCATCGACATAAAGCTCTGATCCATTTGCACGGAATTTTTCTGACATTTCATCCATGCCCTGTCGCTGATTGCGAATATCGTGAGACAGCTTCATTGAGCAGAATTTAGGCCCGCACATAGAACAGAAATGAGCCACTTTGTGCCCGTCTTTCGGCATAGTTTCATCGTGATACTGGCGAGCCGTATCTGGGTCCAGCGCCAGATTGAACTGGTCTTCCCAACGAAATTCGAATCGCGCTGCAGACATGGCATTGTCGTGCATTTGTGCCCCTGGATGACCTTTAGCAAGATCCGCTGCATGGGCTGCAATCTTGTAGGTAATCAGCCCCTGTTTTACATCCTCTTTATCGGGTAGACCGAGATGTTCCTTGGGCGTGACGTAGCAAAGCATGGCACAGCCATACCAGCCGATAAGAGCAGCACCAATACCGGAAGTGATGTGGTCATACCCCGGTGCAATATCCGTTGTCAGGGGTCCTAAGGTATAAAAAGGCGCTTCATGACAATGCTCAAGCTGCTCTGTCATATTTTCTTCAATCATATGCATTGGCACATGGCCCGGACCTTCGATAAAGGTCTGAACATCGTGTTTCCATGCTATTTTTGTCAGCTCGCCTAGTGTCCGTAGTTCAGCGAATTGAGGTTCGTCATTTGCATCCGCGATTGAGCCCGGACGCAAACCATCTCCAAGCGAAAAACAAATATCGTAGGCTTTCATAATTTCGCAGATTTCTTCGAAATGAGTATAGAGAAAGCTCTCTTTGTGATGAGCCAGGCACCATTTCGCCATAATCGACCCGCCACGGCTGACGATACCTGTTAAACGGTTTGCCGCCATCGGGATAAACTGCAGGCGAACTCCAGCATGAATAGTGAAGTAGTCGACGCCCTGCTCTGCCTGCTCAATCAATGTGTCGCGGTAAATCTCCCATGTGAGGTCTTCTGCAACGCCACCGACTTTTTCAAGCGCCTGATACAGCGGAACAGTGCCCACTGGCACAGGTGAATTTCGCAAAATCCACTCCCGGGTTTCATGGATATTATCGCCTGTCGAAAGATCCATTATGGTGTCGGCGCCCCAACGGGTTGCCCAGGCCATTTTTTCTACTTCTTCACTGATGCTTGACGTGACAGCTGAGTTACCAATATTGGCGTTTACTTTGACACGGAAATTTCGCCCGATAATCATGGGCTCACTTTCCGGATGATTAATATTGGAAGGAAGGACCGCACGGCCCGCCGCTATCTCGTCACGTACAAATTCGGGAGTAATATAATCAGGAATCTTTGCTCCAAAACGTTTACCCGAATGCTGCTTTGCGATCTCAGCCGCCATCCCTTCTTGTGACAAGCCGATGTTCTCCCGAATAGCAACGTACTCCATTTCCGGCGTCACGATGCCCTGACGTGCATACCATAGCTGCGAGACGTTTTTTCCGCTTTTCGCTTTGCGAACCCTCTGACGCAGAGAAAGCTGACCTTCTTTGATCGCAATCCTGTTTGATTCACGAGATGTTGCTTCGGTGAATTCAGTATCGGCGCGATCTTCAATCCATTGCTCACGCACAGGTGCCAGACCTTTTGTGACATCAACAGTGATTGCAGGGTCGGTGTATGGGCCTGACGTATCGTAGACACGCAATGGAGAGTTAGGCGTTTTGCTGCCGTCCGCCTGAGTCGTATCCGAAAGGTTAATCTGGCGCATACCGACACGGATGTCATCGCGAGTGCCGCCCAGATATATTTTTTCAGACGCAGGATAGGCGTAAGTCAGGTTAAATTCGGTATTGGTGTTGTCAGCCATGCTCTTTTCCTTTTAAAGGATCAGGCAGGCAGCGACGAGAATAGATGACACGAGAAATTCTTTCAGCGCATTAAGCAACCGTCAGAATTTACGTGTTACAGACCACGGGGAGCCCCGGCAGTTCATCTCTGTTCCCTACGCTGGCACTAACCAGATCAGGTTCAACGGGACCCGCATTCGCGATCTCAGCCTGTGTGGTTATCATTGATAACCGGTCAGGCACCCCGACAGATAATTCGCCATCAGTGTATGGCGATTCGCCCCGCGATGACAAGGCGCTTCATAGAATTAATTTACATGGGTTGTCTTTTCAAACGAGAGCACGACACTACTCTTGTACAAGCAGAAAATGCGCTCGTGCGGTTGCAATGGGTTCGCCGGGATCCGTTTGCCACGCATTAATAGCAACGTTGGCTACCCGGCTTCCCTGACGCCATACCTGACAGCTGACGAAGGTATCCTGGAGTCTTCCGGCTCGAAGGTAATCAATAGAAAAGTCGATGATTTTTGGCAACGCAATACTTTCCATGGTCATCAGAAGATGCAAAGCAGCGGAAGTTTCCATACAACCTGCAATCACACCACCATGAATAGCTGGCAGTATGGGGTTACCAATATTGTCTTTATTCGCTGGCAAAATAAATGTCGGCTGCAGGTCCATCGAGTGCAGTTTTATTCCTAGCAATCCGGCATAAGGGACGGCATCGATTACAGCATCGAAATCACCGTTGTCACGGCATTGTTGCAGAATTTTGCGCATGGCTTCTGTCATTGTTTTGTCCTCTTACTTACTACCAAGACGCAAACCAATGCGCATAAAGTTAGCGGTACATGTAGCAACAACAACGTTATCGCTTTCCTGTCGCACTTCACCTTGCGTGAATACCAGGCTGTTGGCTCGCTTAATGACTCGCGCTTCACCAATCAGGTTCTCACCCGGCTTCGCTGCGCGATGGTAGTCCATGCGCAAATCCAGCGTTGGACAGACTTCTCCATCCTCAAAACAATTGAAGGCTGCAGTACCGCACGCGGTATCCATCAGGGTCGTCAGGCTGCCACCGGCGACGATGCCATTATCAGGGTTGCCTATAATGGCTTCACTGTATGGCAACTTGAGAATCACTTTTTCACCGTCGGCGTATTCCACCGTCATGTTGAGTAAGCGACAATGCGGCAAAACCGATACAAACCGGGTAGCTCTCTGCGTCAGTTGATCTGACATAATGAGGGGCTCCTTAAAAGCAGAATGGTTAAGGTACTTGTCACTCAATTGATGAGCAATGCTGTATCCGAGCTATTAAATTGACATATATGATCACCAAGTCTCAATCACGGTGATCTTTATAGTAAAACAGGACTCGTAATGACCTCTTTCGATCACTACTATCAAGCCCTTCTCAATGGTGAGATGCCCGCTGTCGATGCCTCATGGGGCCAGGGAAAGACCACGTTTGGCGGAATGTCGGCAGCGCTGGCCCTGACAGCTCTGGAGCGCGATTACCCCCAGTCTGCGCCGCTACGGTCTCTTAGCATCCACTTCTGCGGGGCACTGACGACAGAACAACCTTACGAAATCGCCACGCGAGCCCTCAGAGCTGGTCGCTCGGTCTCACACCTGCAGGCAGAAGTCCTCCAGAACGAAGATTGCGCGACCGTGGTCAGCGCCTGCTACGGCAAAGCTCGGGAGTCTGATGTCGTTGTCGCTGCAGACAAAAGCGACCCCGGAGAGCCCGGCAGCGGCACCCGTCTCGGATACATTCAGGGTGTTACCCCCGAATTTGTTCGTCATATCGACTTCAGCTACGTCAGTGGTGGACTCCCCTTCTCGAACAGTAAAGACAATCACATCCACGGCTGGATGCGTTTCAACGACTGCAGCGGGCCCCTCACCGAAGCGCATCTGGTTGCATTGATTGATTCCTGGCCTCCAGCCACGCTACAGAAACTGAAATCGGTAGCTCCGTGTGCGAGTATCACCTGGAGTCTGGAACTTCTTGATTCACCGTCTGCAGGCGACGCCCCTCTTCAGGCGAATGACTGGCTTTACTACGAAGTAGACATTGCTGAAGCACATGGTGGCTATGCCCACACGACTGCCCGCATCTACCGTGCTGACGGCTCTCTTCTTGCGCTGTCACGCCAGCTGGTTGTGGTTTACGACAAACGCAGCTGATCTTTACAGAGTTCTTCCTTGCTGTAGTCAGTGAGAGCAACTATTACTTAAGGCATAAGCGATGCACTCAGTGACATCAGCAGTGTCTGCAGCTGCCTCTCACCAGACTTACAGGAAGTGAAGAACCGGAATGAGCCTTAATGTACTGATTTGTGACGACTCCAGCTTTGCCCGCAAGCAGATGGCCCGAGCCCTGCCCAAAGAATGGCAGGTGGAAGTCCACTTTGCCGGCGATGGTGTTGAGGGCGTCAATGCAATCCGGGAAGGTAAAGGCGACGTCGTATTCCTCGACCTGACCATGCCTAATATGGACGGCTACGGCGTGCTCGAAACTATTCGACGTGACGATCTCCCCGCTATGGTCATTGTTGTATCTGGTGACATCCAGCCCGATGCCCAGGACAGAGTAAAAAAGCTGGGTGCCATGGCGTTCATCAAGAAGCCGATTGATGCCGACAAAGCACGTTCTGTGCTGACCGAATACGGCATTATGACGGGGGCCTGAGATGTCAGTAGCAGCGATTATTAATGAAGATCAGCGCGACTGTTATCAGGAGCTTACCAACGTAGCTATGGGTCAGGCGGCAGATCGGCTGG
>NZ_DFQB01000024.1:19799-207843 GCF_002377545.1 Thalassolituus sp. UBA3500
CTGAATGCCTATGTGGTGCTCCCTATTCCCAAAATCAGCGTGATCGAGAACAGCGATCTGAATATGGCGCTTCAGGGCGCCACCAGCGACAGCAGTGTATCCGCAGTATGCCAGGGCTTTATTGGCGCGGGTATCTCTGGCGAGGCAATGTTGATGTTCAATGATGCTTCATTCGCCAGCCTCGCGTCTCTGATGAAGTACTCAGGGCCGCTGACTCAGTCTGCAGAGCTGGAACTCCTTATGGATACTGCGTCGGTATTGATCGGTGCTTGCATCCATGGCATCGGCGATCAGCTGGAAATTGTATTTAACCAGGGGCACCCCGTCGTGCTGGGGCAACATTGCGATATGGCTGATTTGGTTGCATACGGCAATAACGGCTGGGACAAAGCCCTGGCGATAGAAATCCACTACACCATTGAGCATGTAAATATAGAGTGCGAGCTCCTCTTGTTGTTCACCGAGGAATCTGTGCGAGCACTGAACAAGAAGATTGACTACCTTCTTGATTAATACCGGTATCCGACAGAGAGAGACGCTAACCACATGAGTGATAAGGGCCAGGTAGACACGATTAAAGACATTCACTGGTTGATGGATATTCTCCAGAATATCGACGTCGGCCTGGTGGTGCTTGATCGTAATTACGAGGTTCAGCTCTGGAACGCCTTTATGGAAGGACACAGTGGTGTCAGCCCGCAACTGGCCAAAGGGAAAAACCTGTTCTCGTTGTTCCCGGATCTGGACGAAACCTGGTTTAAACAAAAAGCAGAACCGGTATTCCAGCTCAAAACGCGGACCTTCACCATTTGGGAGCAGCGTCCTTACTTATTTCACTTCAGAAACTCGCGCCCGATCACGGGCCGTAGCAAGTTCATGTATCAGAACACCAGTATCATCCCGCTGGAGTCGGTTACCCGACAGGCTGACCATCTGTGCGTCATTATTTACGATGTGACAGATACTGCCGTCGGTAAAATTGATATTTCCCGTGCAAACCAGACACTCAGTGAAATTCAGGTTCGCGATACCCTCACCGGCTTAACGAATAAATCCGCGTGGCTCAATGTTCTGGAGAACTACTACGCCAGTCAGCAGCAAGGCTGCTTGCTGTTACTCGATATGGATCACTTCCGCGACCTGAACCATGCGCTCAGCCACCAGCAGTGTGATGAAATCCTCCGCCGGATTGGGACAGGCCTCAAAACTCTCGGAGATGAACAGCACGCAGCACGTTTTGGCGGTGAAATTTTCTCTGTCATTCTCGCCGGTAAAGGTGCCGACGAGGCGATGCAGATCGCCGAAAAACTGCGCCGCTCGGTTTTAAGTCTCGGGAAAAACTCGCAATATACCATCAGCGCGAGTATCGGCGTAGCAGAACGTCTTGACGATACACCTAGCGCCAGCGAATGGCTGAGTAACGCGGACAAAGCGCTGTATCACGCCAAAGAAAGCGGTCGCAACCGCACATCCCTGTTTAAACGCTGACCTGCTATCATAGGCCCCTGACACTTCACATCAGCTTGCTGTTATGGCCTCCTTTTCAGTTCCAGCTCCGTTTATTGATGCACCTTTAAAAGGGGTTGAGCGTCATGGCTATGCCCGCGATGCAATCTTGAGAGAAGCCGGAATCGGGCCCGATTCGTTTAACAGGGATGGATCGCTTGCACCCGAGTCATACGCAAGATTGATGCTCACTATCTGGCGCCAGACTAACGATGAAGCGATGGGCCTGAACCCTGAGCCCGTTGTGTTCCGCACCTTTGCCATGATGGGGCGTTCGATTATTACCTGCGCCACGCTTGAGCATGCGATACGCAGAGCCAGTTCCTTCTACCGGCTGCAGCCTCACTCTCCCCAGATTACTATCGAGAAAGGCGAACACAGAGCCAGGCTGATTATTACCCACGAGACAGACTTCGATCCTGATCATTTTCTTAGCGAGTCTCTGCTGGTTATCTGGCACCGCTTCTGTAGCTGGCTTATAGGCCGGGGCATCCCTTTGTTAAAAGTTGAGTGCCCATACACTGCGCCACGCCATGCCGACCTGTACGATGATCTGTTCGCAACACCGGTAAACTTCAATTGCGATAGCTTGTCTCTGACGATTCCTCTACAGGCGATTCACGCCCCGGTAGTGCAGTCAGCAACCAGCCTTGAGGAATTTCTGGGGCACTCCCCGGCTGATATTCTCGCCCGCCCGAATCCGCATGAAAGCATCAGTGCTAAAGTCCGACACCGCTTGATGAGTATGGCCGGCAGTGACATGCCAGACCTTGCAGGCATGGCTGACGCATTATCATTGTCTGGAGCAACACTGCGACGCAGGCTCCGTCAGGAAGGCACAACGTATCAGACCATTAAAGACAGCGTGCGGCTGATGGAGGCCAAACGCTTACTGACCGGTTCAGAGTTAAGTGTTGCGGACATCGCAGTCACGACAGGGTTCTCGGAGACCAGCGCCTTCACCCGGGCTTTCTCACGCTGGACCGGTGACTCGCCCGCTCATTTCCGGCGCAGGAACGGCAGCCGTTAAGGCCAAAGCAATCAGTGACAATGACAGTACTGCAACTAAACTTTAAACTCAGAACATTTGCGAGAGACTTATCGTGGCGGTAAGGATACTTCTGCTTCTGCTTTTACTCCCCTCTTACGCCGCCCAGGCTCTCACGCTGACGGACGATATTGAGGGTCGCCTGCTGGGAAATTCGCTCCAGGAATGGTCTGAGTCAGAGCAAATAAACCCAGACGACATACACTCGCATGCATTGCCATGGACTCAAGTCAGGGCCATGGTCCCGAATCCCGGAGTATCAAGCCCACCTCACTGGTATCGCCTGCCAATTAATATCAATGAAATCGGAGATCGCTGGTTCGCAGATGTGGACTACCCAAGAATTGAACGTGTTGATATGAAGTTGTTCCGCGGTGATGAACTCATAGCCTCCTCAGAAGATGGCAACCCTGTTCATTCAAAAGCGACAGAAAAAGCAAAACTCTCGTTCAGTTTCGAACTACCATTTGATCAACCCGGTGACTACGTTCTTTATCTGCGCGTTGAAAACAACGTATTGCTGAACCTCCCCTTGCGCCTTTACAGAGATGCCGGGCTGCGTAGCGCACATCAGCAGAAACAACTTTATTTCGGCCTGTACTCCGGGTTTCTGTTCGCACTTCTGCTTTACAACCTGGCGGTCTACCTGGTCATACGCGAACGCTATATGCTCTTGTTCTGTGGCTTTATTTCGACCTACCTGCTGTTCTTCTGGGCCCATACCGGCTTAGGTTATCGGTACTTATGGCCGGGTTGGCCGGGGTTTGAAGAGCAGTCCAGTTTTCTGACTTCCTGCTTTGCCATGCTGTTAATCATATTATTCAGCATGAGTTTTCTGAAAGTCGCAGGGCCAAACAGGCGCGCCCTGACGCTGGTTTATAAAATCGCGGTACTGCTCACCGGTGCTGGTGCAGTATCGGCTCTGTTCACCGATGTACACACCACCGCGCTGATTATGCGGGTTGTTACAATAATGACGCCCATATTTCTGATCATCTCAGCGAGTCTGTCTCAGCCGCTGCTATCCGCATCACGAGCCGTGTATACCCTTGGCGTCTATGCGCTCGCTATCGCGATCGTTATACACAGTCTTGCGCGCCAGAGCGTTATTCCTACGAACGACATTATCGCTCATGCGGCGCATATTGGTGCAGTGAGCCTGATCGCTATACATAGCCTTGCCATTGTCCTGCGACTGTACGAGCAACGCCTCGAACAGATTCGAGCACGCAAAGATATTATTGCAGCACGCAAACGCTCGATTCAAAGTGAAGAGAAGTTACGCAAGTCAGAGGCATCGTTAGCGGAAAAAGATGCCGAAGCGAATGCTAAGTCTGCATTTCTGGCGATGATGAGCCACGAAATCCGGACCCCTCTCAATGGCGTGCTGGGGATGGTAGAACTGCTACAACACACCCGTCTCGACAACCAGCAAAAACGCTACATCAGTACCATCGCCAGTTCGGGCGAAAACCTTTTGTCACTTCTCAACGATGTACTCGATCTTTCAAAAATTGAATCGGGTAAAATGATTATCGAACGGCGACAGGTTGAGCTGGCTCCTCTAATCAACGAGTGTTTGATGCTGCACAGCCAGAAAGCCCTTGATAAGCAACTGACCTTAACGGCCGATTTGGGGACACCGCTGTACACCACCATCAATACGGACGAAATGCGTCTCCGACAAGTACTGAATAACCTGATCAATAATGCTGTGAAATTTACCGAGCACGGTCAGGTTGAAGTACGGTTGGAATGGCGGGAACCTGAGCTGCAGATTCATGTTATCGATACTGGCATCGGCATATCAGAAGAGCAACGCAGTCGCTTATTCCATAGTTTTACCCAAGCGACGCCGAACACAAGCAAGCAATACGGTGGAACAGGCCTGGGGCTCACTATCAGCCAAAGGCTTGCGCATTTATTAGGAGGCGAGATCTCGCTCAACAGCGCTCCGGGCATGGGGTCCACCTTCACCATAAGACTGCCTGATGTTGCACCGGGGGCCCCTCAGGCACTACCAGACTTGTCTGGGCGCACCTGTTTTATCGAGTTATCAAATCCTGTCGAACGACGCTTTGTTAAGATGATTGCAAACCGGCTTGGCCTCGAAGAGATGACGAGTCGCTTCCACACACCGCTGGACTGTATGATCGTCGATACGCTGCCAGTGGATAAAACGATTCCAGAAAACCTGATATGTGTTGTTGACGACTACTGGCCTCGCATCGGTATTGAACGCCAGAGCGAACGTCCTCTGCGCTCTCATGTTCTGTTGCATCAGATATCAAACCTGATACAGGTTCAAGCAGAATCCACCGATGTGACGAAGGGCTATCGCAAAGGCACAATCTGGGTCGCTGAAGACAACATCGTCAATCAAAAGGTAATTTCAGGAATGCTGCGCCACCTGAATATGGAGTGCGAGGTATTTTCAAACGGCGCTCAGATTCTCGCGGCCTATGGAAAGCGTCCGGAGCAAGTCGATCTTATTCTGATGGATTGCGAAATGCCGGTGATGGATGGCTACGACGCCTGTCGCGAAATCCGCCGCTTACAGGACAGCGACTCAAACAGCATCACCCGCCGCACGCCTATTATTGCTCTGACTGCCCATTTGGGCGGAGAGTTCGAACAAATGGCGCGTCACGCGGGGATGGATGACCTGGTGACGAAACCCATTCGCAAGAACACGCTCAGCAACCTGTTCAGCATCTGGCTGCCTGAGACGGAGTGAGTTCAGACAAACGCCGCTGACTTACGGTAGGAGTGCATCGGGTAGCTGCCCAGTATACGCACCTCCCGCGCAAAATAACGCAAGTCCTCCATGGCATTAGCAACAGCAGGTTGATCTGGGTGACCGTAGATATCCAGATGAAAATGACTCGCCTCCATCGTACCGCCATCCATATAACTCTCGAGCTTCACCATGTTCACGCCATTGGTGGCAAAACCGCCCAATGCTTTGTACAGCGCCGCCGGAATATTC
This sequence comes from Thalassolituus sp. UBA3500, assembly GCF_002377545.1. Taxonomy (NCBI): domain Bacteria; kingdom Pseudomonadati; phylum Pseudomonadota; class Gammaproteobacteria; order Oceanospirillales; family Oceanospirillaceae; genus Thalassolituus; species Thalassolituus sp. UBA3500. The sequence continues at coordinate 25,343 of NZ_DFQB01000024.1, forward strand.
CGCACAGAGAAAAGCACACTCGTAAGGTAGCGCTTCCCGGGCTCATACTTCTGATGTTCTGCCTCTTTCGAAAACACCAGAAAGCGTGTGGTATTGCCCATCACATCCTGAAAATTTTCATGAAGAACATCCAACCCGTACAGTTCGGCGGCGAGCGATGACGCAATAGCACCAACGGTAAGATCGCCCTGGTCTGCGAGCCCTTGGGCCGACATCGCGGTATCCACTGCCGCTTCCTGCTTCAGACCCAGATTGATCATCCGCTGATGACACTGAGCCAGTGCCTGAGGGTGCGAGCGGACCCGCTTAAGCTGGTCAAGTGATGCTCCGGGAAGCGCCAGTAAACAGTGATTTACGGGTTCAAAATGTTCTGCAATAACAAACAACTGCGTTCTGGGGATCAGACGATAAATCTCTTCCACGCGCCCTGCGGTCGAATTCTCGAGTGGAATCATTGCCCGTTCTGCAAAGCCATTACTTACCAGGTCGAGAGCACCGATAAAATCGTCGCAGGCAAGGTGCTCCCAATCCGGAAAGACCTTGGTACAAGCAAGATGAGAATAAGCCCCTGCTGTCCCTTGATATGCCACTCTACTCATAACTACGCCCCAAAACTGTGCGCTCTGAAATCAAAATTACTGAACGCACCAAAATAACGCACTGCAATCCCGTTTTTATCCACAAACCGCGCGCTGTGCCTGATTGCGTCAGTGTATCTCAGCGCCCTCGTAAGTGGCATAGTGCGTGCAAACAATTCAGACAATGAAAAATAACCTCGGAGTCTCGCTATGCCCGGATGGCCTACCTCGCTGCAACCCGATAGCGACACGCTGAAGAAAATACAGCAACATCCCCCGCGCGATGAACGCATACCGCCCGGCTGGCACAGCCAGTGGGACGAAATATGGGCACCGCTGGCCACTTGCCTCGCAGAAAAGATAACAGCGTCTGATACGCCTTTGATCATTGGTATTCATGGCGGTCAGGGCTCGGGCAAAAGTACCTTATCTCTGGCACTGAAAGATATCTACCAACAAGTCTTTGGCTGGAACGTGGTCGTTGTCTCTATTGATGATCTTTACCTGAGTCACGCCGACCGTACTCACCTGAGCCAGACAGTCCATCCGCTCTTACAGACGCGTGGCGTTCCCGGTACCCATGAAGTACAGCGAGGCATCGAACTTTTCAACACTCTGCGTTCTCTGGCGCCAGAGGCCAGATGCCAGATTCCGGCATTCGATAAAGCCAGTGACGACCGCCTTGCTGAAGCTGACTGGCATAGTATCACTGGTCCCGTTGATGCCATTCTGTTTGAAGGATGGTGCGTTGGTTGCCAGGCAGTGGATGATACTCTTCTGACCGCACCGGTGAATGAACTGGAAGCGCAGGAAGACCCGGATGGCACCTGGCGTGGTTGGGTTAATCAACAGCTTGCCGGTGACTACAAAGCCTGGTTCGATATGATCGATTTCCTGCTGATGCTGAAAGTACCGGATATGAGTGCTGTACAGCGCTGGCGTACAGAACAGGAAATCGGCAATAAAAAAATGGCAAAAGGTGGCACCGACCGCAGTCTGGATAACGCTGGCATCAGACGTTTCATTCAACATTATGAACGACTGACTCAACAAGCGTTGACCCGGCTCCCGGATATTGCCAATCTGGTACTCGTGATTAACGACGCGCACAAAGTTGCGGATGTCCAACCGGGAACCCCATCGTAATGAGCTCTACTCCTACATTACCTGTGATCGTCCTGACCGACCTGGACGGGACTCTCCTCGACCATAATGACTACAGTACTTCTGCCGCACGGGATGCTCTGAGTTTTCTGCAGCAACATAATATTCCGCTGATATTCAATACCAGTAAAACGCAGCCAGAAGTGACTCAATTACGGCGTCAACTGGCTAATACATCGCCCTACGTCTGCGAGAACGGTGGCGCCATCTACTACTTCGATAACGAAGACGCGTGGCATTGTGAGCTTCCGGGCGCGGGGTATACGGATATTCTGAAAGTACTCAACCAGTTGCGTAAAGACGGCTTCAATTTCCGTGGTTTTAACGACATGACAGACACCGAAGTCGCTGCCATTACCGGATTGTCTATCGATGATGCTCATCACGCGCGTCAACGAGCAGCCACGGAGCCACTTCTGTGGCGTGATGAAGAGGATAAGATTCCTGCGTTTCGCGAAGCACTAATGGCGCATGGCCTCAGACTGCTCAAAGGCGGACGTTTTTATCACGTGATGGGAGACGCCGATAAAGCCTCTGCGGTGACTTTTTTCAAAGAATTCTATCAACAACACTGGGGGCTCGATGAGGCCCCACTCGTGATTTCATTGGGCGATGGAGAGAACGACCGGGCCATGCTTGAGGCCTCCGACTACCCAGTTGTGATACCGGGCGAATCCGGTACCCTTGAACTGACGAACCCAAGGGCTCAGACAGCCGACTTTAAAGGCCCCAAGGGCTGGAACCACACCTTATTACCATTATTAGAAAAACTGCTTAAGGAGAATTGCGGTGGCTGATTTTTATCAGAACGGCATTGTAACCACGCTACACAACCTGACTGACCGTCCGGTGGAAGATCTTGAACGTGAATTAATGAGCTTTTCACGCCTGCGGCCCATGTCACTGGTTCTGCCATCTCTGTTCTCTGAACTGGAAGGCCCCGCACTGTCAAACATCATTGACGAAGTTGCTCAGGTTCCATATCTGAACGAGATCGTTATCGGCCTTGATCGCGCCGACCAATCTCAGTACGAGTTCGCTCAAAAGTTTTTTTCGAAACTGCCACAACATCATCGGATCCTCTGGAACGACGGCCCACGCCTTCGCAAACTTGATGAAATGCTTGCGGAGAAAGGCCTCTCCCCTACTGAAATGGGTAAAGGTCGCAATGTCTGGTACTGCTATGGCTATGTGCTCGCCAGTGGTCGCGCCGAATCCGTTGCACTTCACGACTGTGACATCGTCACGTACGACCGTAGTCTGCTGGCACGCCTGATTTATCCAGTTGCGCATCCAGGCTTCAATTACGTTTTCGGTAAAGGCTACTACACACGAATAGCAGAACAGAAAATGAACGGTCGCGTCAGCCGTCTGCTCGTGACACCTTTGCTTCGTGCCCTTAAAAAAGTCTACGGTTCACTCGACTTTCTCGAGTACCTGGACAGCTTCCGCTATCCGCTCTCTGGTGAGTTTTCGATGCGTGCCGATGCACTCAACGATATTCGTATTCCTAGCGATTGGGGCCTGGAGATTGGTGTTCTGTCAGAGATGAAGCGTAACTACGCAACCAACCGCATCTGTCAGGTTGATATTGCCGATGTGTACGACCACAAACACCAGCCGCTGTCAGAAGCGGATGCAAGCGCGGGTCTCTCGAAAATGAGCACGGATATCTGTAAAGCCATCTTCCGTAAGCTAGCAACGCAGGGGGAAGTTTTCACAACCGAAACCTTCCGCACCATTAAAGCGACTTATTTCCGCGTGGCTCTCGACTTCATTGAGACCTACCACAATGATGCACGGATGAACGGTCTGGAACTTGATCGTCACTCCGAAGAAAAAGCCGTTGAGCTCTTTGCCGAAAATATCATGAACGCGGGTGAGCACTTCCTGGCGAACCCAATGGAAACGCCGTTTATCCCAAGTTGGAACCGCGTAATTTCTGCCGTGCCTGATATTCTTGATCGCCTGTATGAAGCGGTAGAAGCAGATAATAGTGAGTTTGGTGATATCTGATTAGTCAGGCACACCTATACTGTAAAAACGCCCCGCAATGCGGGGCGTTTTCAGTTAAACACGTCAACAAGCATCATCTCAGGTGTTTGATAGCCACACGGTCTGATACGGATACAGAACCAGCTCATCCTCGACAATGCGTTTCTCATGCGCCAGTAAATCAGACAAACCATTCTCCAGAAAGCCGAGTGTGGCCAGCGGCAACTTCAGTATGCGCTCCGTCACGTTGGAAATCGCGAAGATTCGCTGACTATTGTCTTCGCTCGTTCGTTTCAGAATAAACAGGTCGGTATTAATTTTGACTACGTCCTGGCGAGCATCAGGGCTGAAGGCTGGCTGAGCTCGCCGAATTCTCAGCATTCTGGTCAGCTCAGTAAAGACTTCTGCCTGAGGTGTCACCGGATTCGAGAGCAGATATTCCAGCTCATGTTCCTCCCAGATACGACGATTAATCGACCGCGTACGCCCTGTTTGTTCGACGTGCTCAAGATCGTTAGGAGAGGCCGTTAAGCTGTGAATATACACGGCAGGAATACCCTGCATGGCCAACATGATTGCCTGAGAACACAAGAATCTCTGAACCTGATGATGATCTGGCCCACGGCGGGTTCCCATGCAGGCATCGAACAAAGTGATATTGATTTCATACGGGCTTTCGGAGCCGTCGCTGTTGGCTTTCATACTGACAAACCCACCGAAACGGTGCATGGAATCAATCAGGTCCTGAACTTCTCGCTCAGGCAGCAAACCTTCTACCGGTCGCACGCCAATACCGTCATGCGACGCGGTAAAATTAAGATAAGTACAACCCTCGGGCAGAGGTGGAATCGCATCCGCCCAATCACTCAGAAAAGATGCATTCCCCCGGTTCAGCGCATGCAACACCAGAGGCGGCAGCCCAAACTGATAAACCATATGGGCTTCGTCTGAATGTCCGAAGTAGCTCAGATTCTCTTTAACCGGTACATTGGTTTCAGTAATCACAACGACTTCAGGCGCTACATAATTCACAATGTCACGCAGAAGTTTTACCGCGGCATGGGTCTGACTCAGATGCAGACAGTTAGTACCCAACTGTTTCCAAAGAAACGCCACCGCATCCAGGCGAATAAAACGCGCGCCCTGCTCTATGTAAAAAAGATAGATTTTTACAAACTCGAACAGAACATCCGGGTTGGCAAAATTGAGATCAATCTGATCCTCAGAGAATGTCGCCCAGACATGACGGACCCCGCGATGCGTGTGTACAGGCGTCAGTAGCGGAGTGTTCCTTGGCCGGGTAACCAGCGACACATCGGTGCTGGGATCGACTTCAATAAAATAATCGGTGTAAGGCTCACGATTGCCGATATAGTCGATAAACCAAAGGTTCTCACGCGAGCAATGGTTAATCACCAGGTCGATCATCAGATCGAAATTATCAGCGATCGAGGCAACGTCTTCCCATGTTCCCCAATCCGGGTGTACCTGCCGGTAATCAATCACTGAGAAGCCATCGTCCGAGCTGTATGGAAAGAACGGCAGTATATGGACCGAGTTGATAACATCCGCCAGACGCTCTTTAAGAAAGTCCGACAACGTTTTTAATGGCATCTCATCGGCAGTCTGAACACTGTTGCCGTAGGTAATAAGAATGACATCTTCTTCCGACCAGCGCTTGTGATCAGTCGCGGTCGGAACATCGAGTACGCTGCGGGAAGTTTTATCTGCGAAACACTGACAAATGGTCAGAATTTCCCGCGCAATCTGTTGGTTATTCTGCGCGTCACCATAAATTTCTGTAACACGTTGGGTAAATTGATCCAGTGCCGCCTGAGCCATGCGTTTCCCTTAAATTTCTGAAGCCAGATCTTTTATGGCTTGCCAGTTCCGTGCCGACATCAGATTCGACGGTGTCAGCCAGCTACCTCCGACAGCAAATACATTGTCGAGGGCGAGAAAATCACGGTAGGTTTCGGCGCTGATCCCCCCCGTCGGACAGAAGCTCACCTCTGGCATCGGAGCTCCCAGCGCTTTCAGCATGGAGCGCCCACCGCTGGGTACCGCTGGAAAGAACTTCATTCTGCTGAAGCCCGCTTCCCGAGCTTGCATGACCTCACTCGGAGTCGCGACACCGGGGAGAAACGGCCCCCCCCACTCAGCGGCAGCCGCCAGCAGGTTGGGCGTAAAGCCTGGGCTGACAGCAAACTGAGCGCCCCGATTCAGTGCAGCGTGCAGCTGATCAGGTGATGTTACAGTGCCTACACCAATAATCGCCTCTGGTACATTGCGACTTATTTCACTGATGGCAGCCAACGCGGCCGGAGTTCGCAGTGTGACTTCAAGAAGTTTCACACCGCCGGCGACAAGCGCCTGAGCCATAGGCACTGCAGTATCAATGTCATCAATTACGATCACCGGCATCACAGGCTTTGATTGTGTTAGCCACTCATCCCACATAGTTATAACTCCACATAGTTACACGCCTCCGAGGCTGATCGCACCTTCATCCGCTGGCCCTGCCAACGTTCTGAATCCGGCAAATAATTCACGCCCGACACCCTGTGACGACGCACTGACATCAAGCGCCTCACGCGTTTCTTTTAAGCGTTCGTTAAATCCTTCCGTAACGACTTCAAGTGTTCCTGCATGACCATCCAGACTGATAAGGTCACCGTCTTCGATATAGTGCAGTGGGCCATCGGCCAGGGCTTCTGGGCTGAGATGTATTGCCGCTGGTACTTTGCCTGATGCACCCGAGAGTCGCCCATCAGTGACCAGTGCGACACGATATCCGGCCTCCTGCAGGTTAGTCAGTGCGGGAGTAAGCTGATGAAGCTCCGGCATGCCATTCGCACGCGGCCCTTGCCCTTTGACGACCACAATAACGTCCTGATTAAGCTCACCGGCCTGATAGGCCGCGAGCACCTGTTGCTGATCAAGGAAAACACGCGCAGGCGCTTCAATCACCCAGCGATCATCAGGCACCGCAGATACTTTCATCATCGCCCGACCGAGGTTGCCGCTGACCAGCTTCATACCACCTTCGCGCAAAAAAGGCGCGTTCGCAGGAGCAAGCACCGATAAGTCTGCAGATTCGCTGGCGACATTCTCCCAAATAAGCTCTCCCGCCGGATCAAGCGCAGGCCTCTTGCACCATTGGCGCAATCCTTCGCCGAGAACCGTATTCACATTCTCGTGCAAAAGCCCGGCGTCGAGCAGTTCCCGAATCAGGAACGGCATACCACCTGCCACCTCAAACGCATTCACATCGGCACTTCCGTTCGGGTACATCCGCGTCAACAAGGGAACAACGTCTGACAGTTCGGCCAGATCCTGCCAATCAATAATGATGCCGGCCATTCGCGCTATAGCGACCAGGTGAATACTGTGATTGGTTGAACCTCCTGTTGCCAGCAGACCGACCATGGCATTGACCATGACCTTTTCATCAACGATTCTGGCGATCGGCATATAGCCGGGTTCAAGCGCGGTAATCTCAGCCAGCTGATGCGCTGCGGCTCGGGTTAAGGCATCTCTTAACGCACCATTCGGGCTAACGAACGACGACCCCGGCAGTTGCAGGCCCATGATCTCCATAAGCATCTGATTGGAGTTAGCTGTTCCGTAAAAGGTGCAGGTACCCTCACTGTGGTAAGAGCCCATTTCACTCTTTAGCAGCTCAGCTTCACCGACATCGCCCTTCGCATACGCCTGACGGGTTTTGGCCTTATCTGAATTACTGATGCCACTGTGCATGGGGCCAGAAGGTACAAAGACAGCAGGCAGATGACCAAATCGCAATGCAGCCATCAGCAGACCTGGGACAATTTTGTCGCAGATGCCGAGCATCAAACTGCCGTCGAATACCTGGTGGGATAATGCCACCGCCGTACTCATGGCGATCACGTCACGGCTGAACAGCGACATTTCCATCCCTGTCTGTCCCTGAGTCACGCCATCACACATCGCAGGCACACCACCTGCAACCTGTGCAACATGATGTTTTTCTGCCAGAAAGGTTTTCAGTTTTTCTGGGTAATGACGATACGGTGCGTGCGCAGAGAGTACATCGTTATACGCATTAATGATGGCGATATTGGCGCCGCGGCTACTACTCGTAAGAATCATTTTCTCGTCATCACTGGCCGAGGCGTAGTCGTGTGCCAGATTTGTACAGCTGAGTGCAGTTCTTACTGGCCCCTGCTGTGCTGCGGCCTCCATTTGAGAGAGGTACGCAGCTCTCGTTGCGAGACTTCTTTGGCGAATTTTTTCAGTAACGTCTTCAATAATGCGATGCGTCATTACTCGCTCCGGAAAATACTTAATGGCACCTGTGACTGATACAGCACAGTTCGGACAGGCATGGCACTGATATTTTGTCGCTCATCTTCTTTCTGCGCCTTGGCATAAACGCTATTTTTTTCATCCCCCTCAAAGTGCAGGTAGAGGTGACGGCAATTAGAAAGAAGCCCCCAGGTCAACGTCATCCGAGGTAAATCCACAGGCTCATCGGTGACAGGGCAGCACCATGCAGCGTTGCCCTCATCCAGGCATTTTGGCAATGCCTCGGAACCCGGAAACCAGGATGCTGTGTGTCCGTCATTTCCCATTCCCAACACCGCAAAATCGAGCCTGACCATCAGTTCGTGCAGACTATTTTCACACTCCATAAAACCGTCAACCGGATTTGGTGCTGAGTTTTTTAATGGTAAGAAATACGCTTGCTCAGCTTCATTCTGTAACAGGTGCCTGCGTACAAGCGCAGCGTTGCTTGCCGCATCATCGAGAGGTACCCAACGCTCATCAACCAAAGTGATGCGCACTTTGCTCCAGTCGAGCTTACGTTTGGAAAGTTCTTCCATAAACCGAACTGGTGTTGAACCACCGCTCACTGCAATGCAGACACGACCACGAGCTTCGATTGCTTCGCGCATTTTTCCTGCGAGATCATCCGCTAATTGACGGGCAAGTGAATCTGATGATTTAAATCTGTTGTCTGTCATTTATCGCTTCTCCATTTTTATTATCGACGTGCTCAACTGTTCTCATCCCACAGGCGGCCATCGCGCGCAAGTAACAAGGTGGCCGCAGCCGGCCCCCAGCTACCTGCAGTATAAGGTTCTGGTCGTTGTTCCTGCTCTTCCCAGTGCTTAATAATTGGGTCAACCCAGCGCCAGGCCTCCAACAATTCATCGTCCCTTAAGAACAATGTAGCGTTTCCGCTGAGCGCATCAAACAGGAGTCGTTCATAAGCTTCCGGGACACGGGTCTGCCGTTGATTAGACGGATTCAGACTCAGGTTCATTGGCCGAACATTCATGCCAGGGCCTACGCGTTTTTCACACAACATCAAGCGTACACCTTCATCCGGCTGAAGCCTGAAGATCAACTTATTTGCCATGGTATTTTTATGCTGAAGCGGAAAAATAGAATGTGGAATTTCTTTGAACTGCACCACTATTTCACAAGCCCGCTCCGCAAGGCGCTTGCCCGTACGAAGATAAAATGGCACACCCGCCCAGCGCCAGTTATCAATTTCTACTTTGGCTGATATAAAGGTTTCGGTCAGAGATTTATGGTGCACACCCGGCTCATCACGGTAGCGCGGAACGGGCTTACCTTCGGCAACACCGGAGTCGTATTGACCACGTACTACATTCTCATTAATTGCAGTACCGGTAATCGGCTTCAGCGCCTTGAGAACTTTTACTTTTTCGTCGCGTACGGCATCCGGCTCCAGCTTGGCCGGTGGTTCCATCGCCGTAATACACAGCAATTGCAGTAAATGATTCTGAAACATGTCTCGCATGGCACCGACATGCTCATAGAAACCCGCCCGCTGCTCGACACCCAGCTGCTCAGAGATCGTGATCTGTATATGGTCGATGTAGTTCTGATTCCACTGCGATTCAAACAGTGAGTTGGCAAATCGCAGCACCATCAGGTTCTGAACTGTCTCTTTACCCAGGTAGTGATCAATGCGGTAAATCTGCTGTTCTTTAAAGTACTCTGCCACGGTCTCATTGATGGCCTGAGCCGTATCCAGGTCGTGACCGATCGGTTTCTCAAGAACAATCTTGCTGTGACTCTTAATCAGCCCCGCATCATGCAGCCCCTTGCAAACGGGCGTGTACAGGTCAGACCCCGTGGCCATGTAGTAAAGCCGGTTGATGTCTTCCGACGACAGCGTCTTACTCAGGTTTTTATAGCCCTCATGATCATTTACGTCGTGAGTAAGGCAGTGCACCTTGTTCAGGAAGCGATCGAGAGGCTCTTTTTCAAGGTAATTGGAGGGAACATGTGACTTCACCGAGCTCTCGATTTTACTGACAAACTCGTTCCGTTCCATATCACGACGGGTGACTGCGTAGATGGCGCCATCCGGGAGACGTCCATCTCTCTCCAGTAAGAACAGTGCGGGCATCAGCTTACGCAGAGCCAGATCTCCCAGCCCACCGAACAGAACCAGTTCAAACGGTGCATCTATGTGCATTCATTACCTCCGGTGATTCATTTTGGGGCGCAGCTTCATCCTCTCACGGCTTCCACTTACCTTCCAATTAATAGTTGAAGCGTGCCTGCTTCGCTTTAGCCCCCACACAGAATGCTTCATGGGCTCAGGCTAACTTCTCTTTAATAACAAGCACGTTCCATACCGTCGGCATCATACTTGCACCATTGTGACTCAGGGCGAGCGTTTTTGTGCTCGATAAAAAATCAGGGCGATACCGCAGGGTGACGCAAAACGGTAACAAATCTGCCATAATCTGCCCCCTAATCTGAGGTTACAAACTACATGTCTGAACAAGGAAAGATGCCAATGATTCGCAAATGCCTATTCCCGGTAGCCGGCTACGGAACCCGCTTCCTTCCAGCCACCAAAGCAATGCCCAAAGAGATGCTCCCAATCGTTAACAAGCCTCTCGTACAGTATGGCGTAGAAGAAGCAACTGAGGCTGGTATTGATCGCATAGGTTTCATCACCGGCCGTGGTAAACGTGCCATTGCTGACCATTTCGATATCTCTTACGAGCTCGAAAAAGAAATTGAGGGGTCAGGCAAAGAAAGCCTGCTGACCTCTATCCGTACCCTCATTGACGAGAATGAGTTCGCCTTCAAGCGCCAGAACCACATGAAAGGTCTGGGCCACGCTATTCTCTCTGGCAAATACCTGATGGGTGATGAGCCATTCGCTGTTGTGCTGGCCGATGACCTCTGTGTTGCCGGTGACGACGGTGAAGGTGTACTGGCTCAGATGGTGAAAGTCTTCTCACAGTTCCGCTGCTCTATCGTTGCAGTTCAGGAAGTACCGGAAGACGAAGTCCATAAGTACGGCGTTATTGCTGGCGAAGAAATGAAAGATGGCCTCTTCCGCGTCACTGACATGGTCGAAAAACCAGCGAAAGAAGATGCACCAAGCAACCTGGCGATTATCGGTCGTTACATTCTGACGCCGGATATCTTTGATAAGATCGAAGATACCCCTCCAGGCAAGAACGGTGAGGTACAGATCACTGATGCTCTGCTCAAGCAGGCTCAGGAAGGCTGTGTGCTGGCGTATAAGTTCCGTGGTACCCGTTTCGACTGCGGTAGCATTGATGGCTTCGTTGAAGCCACTAACTACGTCTATGAGAACATCTTTAAACAGGGTAAATAAGCCCTCGCTTGAAGTTCAGCGTCGGGGCTGCTCTGCAGCTCCGACGTTCCCTCTATCTTTTTGTTTTCTATGATTTTTTGAAACAAAGGTGTTGACGGCATCCGGCGAAATCCGTAATATTCGTCCCGCTGTTGAGATGTTCCCCGATAGCTCAGTCGGTAGAGCAGTAGACTGTTAATCTATTGGTCGCTGGTTCAAGTCCAGCTCGGGGAGCCAACACAGCATTCGGGGTATAGCGCAGTCTGGTAGCGCGCCTGGTTTGGGACCAGGATGTCGGGAGTTCGAATCTCTCTACCCCGACCATTCTTACACTTCGCACGCAATGCCCTTCAAACAATACCTTTAATGCTGTATAAATCAGCTTCAACACTTGTTATTGTTTATTTATTGCTTATGTCTTCTGTTGCTTCTGTTGTTCAGTACCCGCTGCCTTGCCCTGAGTGTAAAAACTACACATCACAGCCTGCTGAGAAATTACGGATAGATCGCAAATCCACATGCCGCGTTTGTGGCAACATCATCCGCTTAACCGACCAACAACTGGAAAGTCTGGAGAGAACCCTTTCTCACATGTCTGGTTGTGGACTGCGTGGCGGCCAAGCCGAAGAAATACCGGAAGAAACCGAAGAAGAAGCCTTTGCCCCATAGCATGGCACAAGATGCCGCCAGGCGAAGGTAACTAACAGGCACAAAAAAGCAGACACAAAAAAGCCCTCCGAAGAGGGCTTTTTCTGAAAGGCTGCCTTACTTAACAACTTCCAGAAGTTCTACCTCAAAGACCAGCGCTGAATTCGCTGGAATTTTCGGGCTTGGGCTACGAGCGCCGTAGGCCAGGTCTGCCGGGATGAAGAGTTTCCACTTCTCACCTGGCTTCATCATCTGGAGTGCTTCAACCCAACCACGAATAACGCCGTTAACTGGGAACTCAGCTGGCTGACCGCGCTGAACAGAACTGTCGAACACTTCTCCGCTGATCAGAGTACCGTGGTAGTGAACACGGACAGTATCCGTTGCCGCCGGTGATTCACCCTCTTCTACAGAGGTGATAACTTCGTACTGCAGGCCCGAATCAGTCACTTTAACTTCTTCACGCTCAGCGTTCTTAGTCAGGAATTCTTCGCTGGCTTGAGCAGCTTCATCATCCAGAGCTTTCTGCTTACGCTCTGCGTCTTCACGCAGTGACATAAATGCTGCCTGAATATCTTCATCGCTGACTTGCTGCTCAGCTTTAGATACAGAGTCACGGATGCCCGCTACCAATGCATCAAGATCAATATCTGCGCCTTCACGTTCGATCTGACGACCGATGTTCAGACCCGCACCGTAGCTCGCCTTTTGAGCGGTGGTCTCAAGTTTCACTTTTTCCTCCTGGCCGCAACCAGCCAATAGCAGTGTTCCCAACGCAATCGCTGGAACCAGTTTATTCATTTTCATAGTATTTCCTGATGGCAGTTAAAATCTAAGTACCTATGTGCAGATCAGCACACGAAATTCCCTTTCTCGGCACGCGCATCACATTCCCTTCGAATATTTTTGCACACCTGGATTTCCGGTGCCGATAACGAACTGGCCATCTGACATCTGTAGTTACGCTCTCTCAGCTCTTTGTCGGGAGTATCCGCAAAAGGGCTTTCAACCAGGCCACACCCGGAAATAAAGGTAACCATAACTATCAGTAGAGTTCGCAATTCGCACGTCCCCAAAGCATTGAAAACAGGCTGAAGAGTGTCATAGTCACCATTCTTTGTCCACAGCACGCGGATTCAGTTCAACGAGTCCCCTTTTTCGTTCGTCGACGGTATACTGTGAGCGCTTTTTACCCAGCTGAGGTCAGCATTGCTCCGGGTGGGTCAGTATAATAAGTAAGGAATTAACATGCTCCGTCTAGCTGTATTGGTGCTTTGCGCTATCGTCATTTCTGCCTGTGGTCCATCAAAAGAAGAATTACGCCGTCAGCAACTGCTGGAAGCCCAACGACTCGAAGAAGCCCGCCTTGAAGCCGAAAGACTCGCCGCCGAGCGGGATGCCCGGGTTCAGGAACGCCTGAACGATGCCCGCGAGGCATGGTCCGGCGCTGAGTACCTCTCTGTATCCGACATCGATACGTTATTCAGCGGCGACATTACTTCTGATCTCCGTGCCGGTAAAATTTACTATATCGAACTTGAACTTCAGGCAGCCAAATACAACTACGGCGAACGCAAGCAAAGCTTTGTTATTGTAGGCATGCGGAACCTCCCGAACAGCACTGTATACAGCCCGCTCTTTCCGGATAAAGACGCCGCTTATCAACCGGGTCAGAAAGCGAAATCGGTTCTGGAATTTACGCTTAAAAATCAGCAAACCGAGAACCGTCTTGGTCAGATGGTTGAACGTGAAGATGGCCAGCGCTGGGTTGCTGCGACGCTGAATTTCAAAGACTACGACGTGCTCGCCACCATGCAGAGCAGCTGGCGCTGGGAGCCGGGTTTGTTTGAAGATCTGAGCTGGTACATCAGCCCGGAAAAAGCATACGAGCACACCAGTGAGCGAGCGCTGACGATGCAGATTGGATTCCGCTTTTGCCCGCTACAGCGCTGCCGCCTGGAACATGAGTATCGTAAACATCCGATCAGTGCGATCCGCACCGATGTGATGAGCATTCTGGTTGGTAGCCGGGCATCTGACCGGGTTCTTTCTGAATTCGTCCGCGAGGACAAATAAACAGACAACTGGCATGTAGACCGAAGTGAAAGTCACGCACAGAGCGTAGCGAAAGCGGTTCGGATTAATCGCCACCGGCAAGGCGAACAAAAAAGCCGGGCTGAGCCCGGCTTTTTTTCAAATCAGCATGAGTTATGCGATCAGAAACCTACAGCAAATGACGCACCGTAGAAGATACCTGAAACATCAAAATCAGTTTCAATATCGGTGGTGTCTTTGTTGGTCTTCATGCTCAATGCGCGGTGACCGACTTCCAGCCCCAGATCAACCACTGGCACAGGAAGATCATATCCCAGCGTCAGAACGGTATCTGTCAGTGAATTACCGTCATAACCGATGGCATTGATTTCTGCTGCAGCGTAGATGCCGAACGGCGTTCCTACCTGTGCTTCAACAAAACCCATAGGCAGAGTGAAATCGAGTTCGACTTCTTCACGACGACCAGTTTTCTGGCCTTCAACGATGACGTCACCACCGAACATACGCGCTGTCAGACCCAGGTTAATATCAACGTAAGGTACTGGCAGCGGCAGCCCCCAGTAAAGAGTCGCATCTGTGTGGCTGAGATCCAGATCACTTTCAACCTGTTCAGCATAACCGATGCCATTGAAGTCTGCAGTCAGAAAGCCGGAACCGTCCATTTCGAGACTGGTCTGACGCAGTCGCACATTAGGAACAACCGGTACAGGGTGCTCAAAGAACAAAGTAATGTTAGTGCCTGAGTTTGAATCCAGCCCAAGGCCGTTATTCTCACCATCCGCAGATACTCCCTCGTCCAGCTCACCACTAGGTTCCGCAGTCCAGGAGTTTGCCTTAGCACCTACTGTGAAAAGCAGGTCAGCCTGAGCGGCGACCGGAGTCATCGCGACCAGAAAAGCCGCAAGTGCTGTCTTTTTCATGAATTATTCCCGTAATTTATTGTGTTCCAGAGCACCGGCCTATCGCCAGCGCCCTTAGTGTGCACAGAGAATCATGAAAAGCCAATAGTTATGGAAATATCCGACAAGGTTAGCCTTGTCGGATACATAAGAAGATAGATTCGGAATTCAGAATTCCATACCGAGACGACGACCAACTTCTTCGTAGGCTTCGACAACGCCACCCAAGCCCTGACGGAAACGGTCTTTGTCGAGTTTTTCGCGTGTATCTTTGTCCCAGAGGCGGCAGCCGTCAGGTGAGAATTCGTCACCCAGTACAACCTCGCCATTGAAGACACCAAACTCAAGTTTGTAGTCGACCAGCAACATATTGCCGTTCAGGAACAACTCCTTCAGAACGCCATTGACCTTAAACGTCAGCTCTTTCATTTTGTTGATTGTTGCTTCGTCTGACCAACCGAACGACTGAGCGTGATACTCGTTAACCATAGGATCACCGAGCTCGTCGTTTTTCAGGAAGAGCTCAAACGTCGGTGGGTTCAGATCCATGCCCTCTTCCACGCCCAGGCGACGTACCAGGCTGCCTGCAGCAACGTTACGAACGACACACTCCAGAGGAATCATATCGAGGCGCTTTACCAACGACTCATTGTCTGACAACAGTTTTTCGAAGTGTGTCGGTACACCTGCTTCGGCAAGCTTGTTCATGATGAACGCATTGAACTTGTTGTTCACCATGCCCTTGCGGTCGAGCTGTTCTACTTTCTTACCATCAAACGCGGAAGTGTCATTACGGAATTCAAGCACCATGTAATCCGGATCATCTGTTGTGAAAACAGACTTGGCTTTGCCTGAGTAAAGAAGTTCGCGTTTTTCCATGGGTTTCTCCGGGAATGAGGGTCGGTTTTAATCGTTCAGTGCTACCCAGTCGGACATCTCATCCTGCGACAGCAGGGGAACATCCTGAGGGGGGCACCCAATTGCTTCAGCCAGAACCTGGGCTACCAGATTCCGGTCATTGTTCTTTTCGCTGATGTGTCCTGCAGACACATGCTTCAATCCAGGCCATTTTACCCGGCGAATAAAGTCAGCGCACTGTTCATTGCTGAGATGACCGTAGGCACCCGCTACACGCGCTCGTAAGCTCGGTGGGTATGGGCCGTTCGCCAGCATCAAAGGATCATGATTGGCTTCGACCTGAAGCGCATGGCACTCACGATAACTGTTCACGACGTGCGGCGTCAGTGAGCCGAGGTCGGATAATATACCAAGCCGGCGCCCTTCTGCACTCTGAATAACAAATTGCAGCGGCTCGTGAGCATCATGTGGAACCACGACGGGCGTCACTTGCATGTCAGCAACACCAACAGGCACATCACTGACCAGACAACGCCACAAAGAATGGCCTGTCCATTCCATGCGCCGGGCAGTGCCGAACGAGGCATAAAACGGGATATTCAGGTACTCACAGAGTGACTGGATGCCTTTTGCGTGGTCACTGTGTTCATGTGTGACAAAGGCCGCCTTCAGGGCGCTGTGCTCGACGCCAGCATCAGTAATACGCTGAAGCATGGTGCGCCTGGCAAAACCACTGTCAATCAACAGGGCCTGCGAGTTGCACTCAACCAGAGTGGCATTACCTCGACTGCCACTGCCTAAGGAACGGAATCTCACTTTTCGAGCTGGAGCTTAACCTGTGTCAGAAGGTCCCGCGTCAGGCTGTCTTCCGCGAGGGTTTCTGCATCTTCCTGCAGAGTCAGATAAACGCCATCACCCGCTTCGATCATTTTCAGCTGATACGGCAGAACTTCTTCAATTTTTTCGCCCCAAAGGCGCCCCCACCAGCTACGCTCATCTTCCTCTGCCGCTGGATTCGGCAACTCAAGAAAGTAGGTACCAATGCTGCGGTTAAGGTCGGTTAACTTCACGTCGGTGGCTGCCAGTGCGTCTGCAACACGCGACCACGCCAACGCAAAACGCGCATTAATCTGCAGCGTCAGAGTGCCTGCACCGTCACGCACAAAACGAGGATTAAGCTCGCGTTTGAAATCGCTCAGAGAGGTTGGCTCAGTATCTTCACGAGCGACGGTCAGAGGGGCTGGAACAGGGATCTTAAACTCTTCTCCCGGACCCGGATTACCCTCAAGTTCAGGCACAGGAAAGCGATCGTAGGTATACAGGGTCATTCCTTCAGGAACCTGCGTTTCTGCAGCTTCCTGAGCATCAAGATACGAAAGCGCCTGGTTGTCGCCGAGAATCCAGCTGCACCCTGTTGAGAGTACAGCCAGAGCAGAGAGAAGAATAAGTCTCATTGTTTTCCGTCAGATGATGCCAGCGTCTTTCAAGGCCAGCTCTACTTTCGGCTGTAAGCGCTCGTCCAGGGTTACCAGTGGCAGGCGAATACCTGAACCACTCAGTCCCATACGCTCAACAGCCCATTTAACAGGGATTGGGTTCGCTTCAACGAACATCGCGTTGTGCAGGTGCATCATACGCTCGTTCAGGTCGCGAGCCTCGTCAGCTTTGCCATCAAGAGCCAGCATACAAAGCTCGTGCATCATAGCGGGCGCCACATTAGCGGTCACAGACACATTGCCTTTGCCGCCCAGCAGAATCAGCTCGTAAGCAGTTGCATCATCACCGGAGTAGACAGCCAGTTTATCCCCCACCAGATCAATCAGCTGACGCGCACGATCCATGTCTCCGGTCGCTTCTTTTACCGCAGTAATCTGCGGCACTTTCGCGAGCTCGGCGATCGTCTCAGGCAGCATATCGATGCCTGTACGACCAGGAACGTTATACAGCCACTGCGGAATATCCACCGCTGCAGCAACCGCTTCGTGGTGTTTAATGATACCGCGCTGAGGTGGCTTGTTGTAATAAGGTGTCACCAGCAGGCATGCGTCAGCGCCTACGCGCTTGGCTTCCTGAGTCAGCTCAATAGCTTCTGCGGTGTTGTTTGCACCGGTACCAGCGATAACCGGGCGACGGCCCGCTGCCGTCTTAACTACACGTTCAATAACCGCAACGTGTTCATCCGTTTCAAGAGTCGCCGACTCACCGGTCGTACCGACCGCGACGATGGCGTCCGTCCCTTCCTTGACGTGGAAATCTACTAATCGATCAAGGTTCTCCCAATCTACTGAGCCATCAGCGTTCATTGGAGTAACAAGAGCAACGATACTACCGGTAATCATAGTTACCTATCTCCTGATTTATTGTTATACGAGGCATTACGTGGTGATAAGGGGCGCAAGTCTAAAGGTGCCCGGTATCTGTGACAAGTCAGCCCGGGGGTCAGAGCCAGCCAATTTATCACGCTCACTGTGCCTCTTCGGTACCAGCTGACAAAGCAACCGGCCATGCACGCAACACCGCTTTAAACAGTGTCGCCAGCGGAATAGCGAAGAATACGCCCCAGAAGCCCCATAATCCACCAAAGACCAGCACTGCAACAATAATTGCCACTGGGTGAAGATTTACAACTTCAGAGAACAGCAAAGGGACAAGAACGTTGCCGTCCAGTGCCTGAATGATGGCATACACAACAAGAACCCAGGTGAACTCATCCCCCAAGCCCCATTGAAAATAGGCGACAAGTGCAATAGGAATCGTGACCACCGCCGCACCGATGTACGGCACCAGCACTGAGAAGCCCACGGCAATGGCCAACAAAGCCGCGTAATTCAAGCCGAGAATAACAAAGGCTATGTAGGTCACGCCGCCGACAATGACAATCTCAAGTGCTTTGCCACGAATGTAGTTGGCAATCTGCTCATCCATCTCTGACCAGACGTTCTTCAACAGACTGCGTTTAGCGGGCAGAAACCCTGTAATCCACATGAGTATCTGGCTGGAATCTTTCAGCAGGAAGAATACAAGAATCGGTACCAACACACAGTAAATCAAGACCGCCATCAACCCTGTAATACCGGTCAAAGAGAAGCTGACAGCCAATTGCCCAAGTGATGCGACTTCGTCACCCACTTGCTTGGTCCACTCTTTCACTTGCTCCACCGACACCAGCTCTGGGTAACGTTCAGGCAGCAAAAGAAGGAGTTCCTGCCCCTTCGAGGCCATCCTCGGAACTTCAGAAATAAACTGAATTAACTGATTCCAGGTCGCGGGCAAAATGATCAGAAGCAAAGTAAGCATCACCGCCATAAACAACAGAAATACAGCGATGGTCGCGGTAAGGTGACTGAGCCCGCGCGCCTTACAATAGTTCATAGTGCCCTGTAGCAGATAAGCAATCACAAGTGCGGTCAGAAAAGGAGCCAGTACATTGCCGAGCAGCATGACGACTAGCATCAAGGCAATCAGGATAAACAGTAGCCCCAGCGCTTCTTCATCTGAAAAGTAGCGATCAATCCACCCTTTCACGACCTTTAACATGTCATACTCCGCAGGAAATCAGAAAAATGTAACGATCGGCGTCTGCATCACTCTGACTCAGCAAAGTATGAGGACTCTTCTCCAGATAACGAGGAATATCAACCAGGCTGCCCGAATCGGTAGCCGTCACCTGAAGCACTTCTCCGGGTGAAAGATCGCGCAGGGCTAACTTAGTTTTGAGAAGAGGCATGGGACATTGCAGTCCGGTTGCATCGAGAGTCGAGTCAGGCGTCATCGGGTTAGACACTTGTATCAGGGTTTGTCATGCTCAGATTATACGGAAACAGCCGCGACAATGAACCTAAGACGCTGAAATCAGTCGAATTTTTTACTGGCTCAGGTAAGACTGCGACAGCATCAGGCAAGTTAACGACAAGATAATGAACAGGAACGGGCATTGAACATCAGGAATTGGCTATCGGCACTGGGGGTAACCTTTTGCGCGACTTTGAATCCGGTGCAGCAAGTCAGTGCACAGGATTCGCAGCAATTGCCCTCTCTTGGCGATGCAACGTCAGGACTGATCTCATTACAGGAAGAACGAGCGCTGGGGCAAAGCTGGCTAAGGAATCTGAGGTCACAGGCGCCGACGCTGGATGACCCGGTTCTTCTCGAGTGGTTCCACGACCTTATTTATCAGCTTGTTCCCGACTCTGACTTACAGATCAGTGACCTGCACCTGGTTACCGTCGACAGCCCTCAACTCAACGCGTTTGCGGTACCTGGTGGCATCGTCGGTATTAATTATGGCCTACTCCTATACGCCGACAATGAAGATCAGATCGCTTCTGTACTCGCTCACGAGCTTGCTCACCTCAGTCAGCGACACTTCGCGCGCCAGGTCGAAGCCGCCCGAAAGCGAGACCCAGTCACTCTGGCGACATTACTGGCCAGCCTGATCCTGATTGCGACCAGTAATGGCGAAGCAGGTATTGCCGGCATCATGACCTCACAGGCTGCCGCTGTTCAGGATCAACTGGCCTATACCCGCGAATTTGAACGTGAGGCAGACAGGCTTGGCATGTCGACACTGGTTAGCTCTGGCTTTTCTCCCGAAGCCATGCCCGCTATGTTTCAGAACATGCTGGATGCCGCTCGCTATCGTGGCGAGGCGCCTGAATTCCTTCAGACTCACCCACTGACAGCAACACGGGTGGCAGATGCCGCCGGTCGTGCAAGTTCATTCCGCAACGTTAGCCCATCGGCTAGCTTTCGCTTCCGGATATTAAAACTCAGCGCAGAGACCCGCCATCAACTGGGCGATGGCGCCATGACCGAACTGCAGGATCGCCTTGAGAACGCCAAAGGCGCTGAGGCCGACGCACTGAACTACATGATTGCCGTGTTGCACCACGACAAACGCCAGTATTCGGCTGCTGCAGAACAACTGGCCCTGGCTGATCAAAGCCACCTTCTGGTGAAAGTATTAAAAGAGCGGATTAACGCGTCCGCGGGTGAGACCGATAGCGCATTATCAGCGCTTGCCTCCCTAAGAAAGCTGCACCCCAACAGCCTTCCGCTGGAAAGCGCTTATGCTGACCTGCTTTCAGAAAGCGGAAATTACCCGGAGGCGACCAGAGTCCTGCGCAAGCTGACCGAAACCTACCCTGATGTACCCTCGTTCTGGGAAGCGCTCAGCCAGAATGCCAGCAAGCAGGGGGATCTGATTCTTGCCTCACGAGCACTCGCCGAGTACTACTTCACAACGGGCAGAAATCAGGAAGCCGCTCAACAGCTCAGAAACGCGATCAGAAAGGCGGAACAGGCGAAAGACCTGCAGCGGGAACTTGCTTTAAAAGAGAGATTGAAAGCAGTGGACGCACTTATACGTCCACCAAGAGGTTAAGTCTGTCAGGCTGCGCTGACAGGCTTGCGGAAGTTCAACATACGATCAAGGCTGCGTACCGCTTTCCGACGGATAGCCTCGTCGACCAGTATTTCCTGATCACCGTTCTTCAGAACATCACGTATGTTTTCTAATTGGTTCATGCCCATCCACGGGCAATGAGCACAACTGCGACAGGTGGCTCCATTACCCGCCGTTGGCGCTTCGATAAGTAGCTTACCAGGTGCTTCCTGTTGCATCTTGTAGAAGATTGCTTTGTCGGTCGCGACGATAAGGGTGTCATTCGGCAAATCACGTGCTGCGGCAATTAACTGACTGGTCGAGCCGACTACGTCCGCCAAAGCGACAACCGCATCGGGAGACTCAGGGTGCACCAGCACAGCAGCGTCCGGGTGAACCTTCTTCAGATCCTGAACGCCTTTAGAACGGAATTCATCATGGACAATACAAGCGCTGTCCCAAAGGATCATATCTACACCTGTTTGCTTCTGAATGTAGGAGCCAAGATGCTTATCTGGTGCCCAGATCAGCTTTTCACCCTGATCGTGAAGATACTGCACAACGTCCAGCGCGATACTGGAAGTGATCACCCAGTCAGCGCGGGCCTTTACCGCCGCCGATGTATTAGCGTACACAACAACGGTGCGATCTGGGTGTTGATCACAAAAGGCAGAAAACTCTTCCGCAGGACAGCCAAGATCCAATGAGCAGGTCGCCTCCAGCGTAGGCATCAGAATGCGTTTCTCAGGACTCAGAATTTTCGCGGTCTCACCCATAAAACGAACACCGGCGACCAGAAGCGTCGTGGCTGCATGATCATGACCGAAGCGAGCCATCTCCAGAGAATCTGAAACGCATCCGCCCGTAGCGTCGGCGAGCGCCTGGATTTCGGGATCGGTGTAGTAATGAGCCACGATCGCAGCATCCTCTTGCTTAAGGAGGGCACGAATTTCTTCTATCAGTGCAGCCTTCTCGGCGTCACTGCGGGGTTCCTGGCTACGGGCCCAGTATTCACGAACTACATTTTCCGGGGTCAGAGTCATGGCTATCGAATCAGTTCATCACGGTAAAGCGCTAAGATCACAAAGCGCAGAGAAAAAATAAGCGCGAAATTTTACCACACTCTTCTTAAATAGGTGCAACTGGTGAAATTTCAACCATTTATAGAGAGAAGCACCGGTCATAAGCCTTCTCAAGACCGTTCACAAGAAGACTCTGACCCGACGCCTGTTACTTCCATCGAATACAACCAGGTTGCGAGACCGTATACAAAGAGACAGCCGAAAAGCCCACAGTCTGCGAGCCTCCGCAAATGGACTACCGAGGGACCACGTATAACGCCCCTCAGGCGTGGCCCGATATGAAAAAACACATAGACCTTAAGCGACAGAATAACAAAAATTTTAGCGCAATCCTGTCAGACCAATGACGCACACCGTCTCATTCTTTGATCAATAAACAAACAAGAGCGTCCTACGGGGAATAACGCTCTATTTGTATGAACCTGAAAACCGCCTGCTCCAAAAACGAGTATCCCTTTCAAAGCAAGCACCTGATTGTTATAAAAAAATACATTTTTAACCCTTTACGACAACTGGAAGACTGGCCAAAAAAGTCTGTTTTGCTAAACATTTGCTCAGGTAATTCGGATACCTAATTATCTAGTCATATTGCGCCTCTCGAGCAATGTCGCCATAGTCCAAGGAGTCCTTGACCCCTGATTTTTTACCGTGTTTTTATCTTTGCCCGACCACAGGCACAGACCTTCGGATCTGGTCGGTAACGCAGCAAAGGAGCCTGCATGGCATCGTACAAAGGAGTACAAGGCGTTCTGACCGCACTGGAGGCGTTTTTTAAAAGCCGTCTGCCCAGTGAGCTTAGCGATGGCCCTACAAATGCCAAAGTCGAGGTACTCGGTAGCGCTGATATCGCTAACCGACTGACCGGTAACCTGCTGGGTATTTACCTCCACAGAATGACCATCGATGATCACGGTCGCAGCCGGTACTTTGCACCGAAGGGCACTGATACATCCGATGCCAGTGCCGAGCTGCCATTGAATCTGCATTTCCTACTGATTGCTAATGCGAACAGCGCCGCCATAGAAGCAGACCTGATGAGCTGGGCGATGGTGGAGCTTGCCAACCAGACTCAGCTGGATATTTCTCACCTGCAAACGTCGGACTCAGAGTGGGGAGAGTCAGAAATTCTGACCATCATTCCCGAAGATACATCGACCGAAGACCTGATGAGAATCTGGGATGTTTTTGAATCCCCTTACACCTCCACAATGGCGTACGTTGCAAAAACCGTTCGCTTGAGATTGCAGCCGCAGCGCACGGAAGGCAGCCCGTTGATTACACGGGTGATATCGGGAGGAACCGTCTGATGCGTTCGGTGAATGTACTCGAGTCCACCATTCTGCACGGAAGTGACCAGATATTCTGGCTCGATGGCAGCTCTGCTGAAAGCGTCTCTGACATGCGCAGAGTCAACGGTCAGATCCGCAGCGAAGTTACCGAAAAGCCTTCTGACCTTCATATTCGCGAAGGCGCCGGAAAGACTGTCTTATGGCGACGCTCTGTTGATTCATTTGTGTCAGGCAAACCAACCGAAGGCGAGAAGGATTTTGCTACAGCAGGCACCTACACATTTGCCGGTGTGGCTCGCGACCCCAAGGGCCTGTTTCTGCCGCGTACACTCTCTATCACTGTGGGTGATGCCCCTCCCAACGGGCATGCGGTTGTGCTCTACCCCTCGCCGGTTTCCGTACGTTTTAACTCTGCCGGCGGACTTCGCCTGACACTGGCACGCGACGCGGACGATTCAGCGCTTCCCTGGGCAATTGTGACGGTAACCGTCACCATCCCGGGATTGGGATCACAAGCCTACCGGGGGCAGACAGATCAGCATGGCGACTTGTTACTGCCCTTCCTTCGTCTTCCACCATTGCCGGAAGGCGTGAGTGATTACAGCGCTACCCTCGATGTACTCGGCAGACTCGACACTGACAGTGAAGTTCCCGCTGACCCCGACACCTTTAGCCCGCTTGATATTGGCGAGCTGAACAGCACCAGTTTTTCCCCAACCATCGGATTCTCAGTAGTACCCGGTGACATTTTAACCCTGCGGTCTGACGGCAGGAGTTTTCTTGCCCTGAAACCTGTATGCCCCGTCTGAAAGGAGAAGACCATGCCTGAATACTTAGCCCCGGGTGTGTTTGTAGAGGAAGTGAGCTTTCGCTCCAAATCAATCGAAGGCGTGGGCACAAGTGTCGCCGCCATAGCAGGCCCGACCCGTACCGGTCCGCTGCGGGGTAAGCCTGAGGTTGTTACCAGCTTCGCTGAATTCACCCGCATTTACGGCGATGTTCAAGACCTGAGTTTTTCTGGCTCAACGGTACTGAACCACACGGCATTGTCAGCCAAAGCTTTCTTCGATGGCGGCGGTAAACAACTGTTTGTTTCTCGGGTTGCTAATTTCAGCACACCTGCGTCGGGCTTCGCCTCAGCGACTGACACCAACAACCATGTCACCTTTGCCAGCCGCTTCCCCGGCGCCATGGGTAACCTGACTCTCGAACTGGACTGGCGCGACAGTGAGAACCTTCTGCTCTCTGTGATCACCAGCGCCCCCGCTGACGGTGAGGTAGTGTTCCTTGAAGCGACAGGCCTGACCGACGTTGCAACCACCGCAGACACCTCCGCAAGAGCCCACCCGTTTGAATTCCGTGGACTCGTACGCAAGGCTGGCAGCCAGTATGAAATCGTCGACGACCTCGCTGTGATCACCGATGCTAATGACGACAACGTAGCAGTAGCGGATGTTAAAACAGGCATCTATGGTCTGGAGGTGGCAGGCCTGGTGAACGATGGCACAACCAGCGTTACCTTCACCAAAGTCACCGCTCGCAGACCTTCCAGCGGTGCACTTGCTGACGGTACCGAGGCGGTGCTCTCTCTGAGCGAAATCGCAGGACTGAATGGATTCCATGAAGGTGATTGGGGGACGCTGACGACGCTTTACGGCACGTTGAACGCCGCTGGAACCGAATTTACAATCGAAGATTCTTCGCGCAATCCGGCTGTCGTAAATGCCCCCATCAAACTTTACCTGAGCGCGCTGGCGGCAGCACCCGGCAGTGTACGCGCCATGATGGTTCAGCGTTCGTTCAACATTAACGTTCGCAATGGTGGTGCCGATGGCGCGGTTATTTATACCTACGCCGACATCTCCTCTGCACCAGATGCTGAGAACAGCCTGAGTAACGTCATGAGTGCATCGCCAGCGAAGCACTACGACGAGCTCACCAGCCCCGTCAGCTGCACACTGGCGAACAGTGTCACTGGTGATCAGATCATTGCTGCGCTTTATAACATGTTCGACTCAGGGGCAATGAATCCAGGCCCGATGTCGGTTGAAGGCCCACGCTATCTGATCACCCTGTCCGGTGGCGATGATGGCAGCACGCCGGTTGCTGTGAATTATGGTGGTGAATCGGACGAAGTAAACGGTAGTACCGGCTTTGCTGCGTTTGAAGACATCGAAGACATTTCAATCGTGATGTGCCCAGCCGCTGCTGCCGATGAAACAAATCATCAGGCGATTGTCGCTGAAATGCAGAAGCACTGCCGTAAGATGCGTTACCGCGTCGGTATCGTTGACAGCCGCGAGGGCATGTCACTTTCTGAAGTGCGTGAATTCCGTTCTAACTTCGATGATAGCCGCCTGGCACTCTACTACCCATGGGTCGTCGCTGCTGACCCTCGCGGCACTCAACCAACGGTGAACCTCCCACCTGCTGGCTTTATCGCAGGTGTTTATGCCAACACAGACGTTCAGCGCGGTGTACACAAAGCACCAGCCAATGAACCTGTAATTGGTGCACTGGGCTTCACGCAGGAAATCAACCAGTTCCAACAAGAGCTGCTTAACCCTGCCGGTGTGAACTGCCTGCGTTCTTTCGCGGGTCGCGGTCACCGTGTTTGGGGTGGCCGAACGCTGTCGAGCGATCCTGAGTGGAAGTACATCAACGTGCGTCGCTACTTCCTGTACCTCGAGCGTTCTATCGAGAAATCCACTCAGTGGGTGGTCTTTGAACCTAACGGTGAACGCCTGTGGGACAACGTCCGGATTACCATCGAAAACTTCCTTTACAACGAATGGGCAAACGGTCGCCTGCTGGGGACTGCGAAAACAGCCTACTTCGTGCGTTGTGACCGGAGCACCATGACTCAAAACGATCTCGACAACGGTCGTCTGGTTTGTGAGGTCGGCGTCGCCGCTCTGAAACCAGCAGAGTTTGTGATTTTCCGCATCGGTCAGAAAACCGCCGATAGTTAAACAATATCCATCCCGACAGCGGCTTCTGCTGAAGCCGCTGGGACTAAAGAAGGAATAAAATCATGGCACAGTTTCGCGAAACCCCTTATGGCGTTTTTAACTACCTGGTCAACCTCGACGATGGTACTGAAGGTGAAGTAGCCGGAGGTTTTTCAGAAGTCTCCGGACTCAACGCTGAAGTGACCGTCGCCGAATACCGCAACGGTAATTCAGCGGTTAATTACGTCAACAAAGTACCGGCTTTACACAAAACCGGAGACGTCACTCTTAAACGTGGAGTCATCGGCGCTGGCAATATCTACGAATGGCTGGAAGAAGTTCGTGGCGGTAACGTGATGTCCAAGCGCGACGTCACGATCAAATTAAAAAACGAAGATCCAACCAGCTCTGCGGCAGTCGTCACCTGGAAACTCCGCGGCGCTATGCCGATTAAATGGACAGGCCCAACATTAACCGCCAAGGGTGGAAGTGATGTTGCGATGGAAGAATTGGTTCTGTCTGTTGAGCATATCGAGCAGGAATAAGTCGCCAATGATGCAGGATTTACTGGCACGACGGATTCAGCTGACCCCCAGGCCGCAGAACGACTCTGCGCTGCCACTGGAAGTCGCTATGCTCGGACACTGCCCGGGGCGTGTACGCCCTGAGCGGTTACTGGCGCTGAAAGATGCTCTTGCAGCCATTCGTCAGGCAGGGTTCGGTGAGGTCATTGATCAGATCCTCACCAATCCGGCCATTGCCACTTTGTATCACCTGCCGCTCCCTTTGCATTCAGCGTCGGAGTTTCACGATATCTTTCCGGATGCAGCCAGTGCGCCCGCACAGTATCGAAGTTCACTGGCAGGAAACCTCGCCTGGCTGGCTCCCTGCGTCGAAGATTTCTTTGCTAATGGAGGCCATCGGCTCTGGGTCGTAGTAATACCGGAAGAAGAATCGCAACAAGGCTTTTTCGCGACTGAGAATACCGATCTGACCGACACCAGCACCCTACGGGGCATTGCGACTCTGCTTGCAGTGCCCTCTGTGGGCTCTATTTGTCTTCCCGATCTTGAGCGACTACAGATTCCGGCAAGACTGCCCGACATTCCCCGTGTCCGTCTGGATAATCCAGAGCCAGCCTTTTTACCCTGCTCTCAGTCACTCGACGACGATCATCGCGAACGGCGGAACACCTCAGAAATGGCACTGGATGATCTTCCCGAACCGATAGAATTTCAGCGGGTTTTGCGCGAAGTCTTACACTGGCTTACCCGCTACCGCCCGGATATTCAGTGCCTGCTGACACTTCCTCTCGCCTACGCCAGTGAAATCGACAGCCCGGATGCCGATCCGGAGGCTCTTGAATTACTGACCAACATGCAACTGTCCGATGCTGCGCATCATCTACGGCAGGTACAGTTTTTTTACCCCTACCTTCGTGGTCAGGGGAGAGCACTACTCTCACCCGTTGGTATCGTATCTGGCAAACAAGCGGCGACTGCCAGGTCGGCAGGTCCATGGCGATCTATAGCCGGGCAGCCCATGGTGTCTAAAAACCTGCCCTACCCCCGCATAAAACGAGCCGGTGTCGTCAGCCTCAGGGAAAGGCCAGGAATTTCGATTCTTGAATTACGTAACAACCGGATCGAACTGGACGATGAACGGCTATGCGTCCCTGCCCTGCCTGCCGATGATTATCGCCACGCAGCCAGCCTCGATCGATTCGACGGATATCGCTCTGCCGAACTCATGCGCCTGATGGGATATCTACGCCGACAGTTGCGCCAGTTTGGTGAGCAACTCGTTTTTAATTCCGATGTTAACGACCCGCGGCCGAAACTCCTGATCGAGCATTTTTTACGGCAGCTCTGGCAAAGGGGAGCTTTGCGTGGAGAACGTTCAGAACACGCCTTTAGCTTGCGTCAGATTCCTGCAGGTGAAAGCACTCTGCTTCTGGAAATAGAAATTGCGCCGGCACTTCCGATTGACCGGATTCGACTGACGTTTACCAACTCAGGTACTGACTGGCAAACGGAGGTGCGCAGTGTCTAATCCTGTTGCCGACGTATTTGTTCCTTTCCGGTTTAAGGTCAACCTGTATGACTCAGAAGAAAATACACTCCTGTGCTCTGGAAAGTTCAGCGAAGTCAGCGGTTTCGAACTGACCATGGAACCAAAAACATTTCAGGAAGGTGGCCGTAACTGGGGCGAAATTCACCGCACGGGTCAAACCAAGTTTGCGCCCATGACACTCAAACGCGGAGTCACCAGCATCAATGATTTATGGAGCTGGTTCGATGCAACCACACGCGGTGCTAATTACGGTTATCGTCTCAGCGGCGAAATTATTGTTCTCGGACATCAGACCCAGAACGGTGAAGACAATCCAGTGATGACCTGGAAGCTCACCGGCGTGATGGCAACCAAGTTTAAAGGACCTGACCTGAATTCCACTGCCAGTCAGGTCGCGATTGAAGAGGTCCAGCTGGTTCACGAGGGGCTGGAGCTCGAGCGGACCAAGCAGGCTGATGACCAGTCTTCTACAGCAAACTCCAACACTCAAGGGGCCCTACCATGACGGTACCTGAGCGCGGCAAGCTAATCCCGGTGACGGGAGAAAACGATGAGCCGGATATGGAGAACGCCATTGATGTGCAGTTCAATCCGGTGACCTTGAAAATCAACCTGTCGAACACACTGAAAGCGAGTGAACAAAGTGGCAGCAGCAGTGCTGCTCAGTTCGTTGAAAAGAGCTCATCAAGTCTGAGCCTGGAGCTGATCTTTGATACCACACGGAAAGAAGAAGACGCGAATTACGAACAAGGCTCCGACGTTCGTAATCTGACAGGAGAAATTGCAACCCAATTCATTCAGCCAGAAAAGTCGGGCAGCGACATGAAGGCCCCGAAACGATGCTTATTTCAGTGGGGCGCGTTCGAATTCATTGGCATGATCGAAAGTTACGATGAAACGCTGGATTACTTTTCGCCGGGCGGTACGCCTCTACGAGCCAAGCTGGCCTTAAAACTGAAAGAAGATCGCTTTCAGTTCCGCCAGACCAGCGATTTTTCAGATCCTACAAAACCAGCCATGCCGCAGTTGTCCCCGCGAGGGAAAGATACGGACGCTGAATCGGGTGCTAAACCTGATACTCAGAATGATCCAGACAGCAATCAGCCTCCGGCAAAACCGAAAGCAAAAGAACAGGAAACAGAGCCTGTTCCGGGCCCGAGCGAAGGAAAAAGCAATTGGCGCGATACCGCAGAGTACAACGGGATTGAAAATCCGCGCATGCCCGGCGTACCGGTATTAGCGACGCCTACGCCAGATTGTAAGCCACGAGCCGGGCTGTCAGCGGCACTGAAAGCTGCCGTCACACTTAACGTAGAAGCAAAGGTTTCCACCTCGGTTAAATCGCGGATTAAAACGGATAACGGAGTTGGCTTTGAATAAATTCACGTCGATATTCAAGGGAAGGGAGAAACATGCCCGTCATCATTGATGAAGTTATCGCGGATGTTCCTGCAACCCCCGTTCAGACGGCTGCAGAACGACCATCATCTCAGCAGACTGTGCCACCGGTCGCGCAGGACATGCTGCGTCTGCTTGAAAAACAACAACAGCGCCAAGAACGCTTGCAGGTGGATTAATAGCAATGGCGATTCCTGAGGCATTTTACAGCAGTGCTCCGGCGATCAACGTCGACGGGGAAAATCGTGAAGACCTGAGCGATGCAATTGGCAGTATGGTAGTCAATCTGGGTCTTAGCGGCTGCGCACATGCGGAATTACAGGTGAATAACTGGGGACTCAGCAAAGACGCTCAGGAGCCGGATTTCCTGTTCAGCGATATCCTGCCCGGGGCAGCGATTGAAATTCATATCGGCCAGCCCGAGCCCGAGCTCATTTTCAGTGGCGAAATCACCGCAGTCGAAGAAGAGTATGGCCAGGGTGCTCCCCAACTGACACTTTTACTTCAGGATAAACTGCATCACCTGGCCCGCCATCGCCAAAGCCAGGCCTGGGAAGACCAGTCTCCTGACGACATACTGCAAACCATCGCCAGTGACGCCGGCCTGCAGAGTGATATTCAGGTATCTGCTATTACCGATACCTGGCACCAGATTAATGAAAGTGATCTCGCCTTTATACTGCGACTGTGTCAGCGCTTCGATATCTCTCCGCGTCTCGAGGGATCAAGTTTGCGGGCCCGGCCTGAGGCTGAAGATAACTCGCCTGTTGCGTTGGATGTTCAGGACAATATTTTACAACTGCGCCTGCTAGCCGACCTCAATCATCAGATCACCCAATCACGTACTCAGGGTTATAACCTCGCCACGGCTGAAGAAGTAAATTTCGACGCCGATAGCATGACGCCGGTCCCGGGCGAGACCTCGGCAGCTGAAAGCCTGGACCAATTATCCTGGGACGGCGAAGAGATTCTGCCCCACCCGTTTGCCCGGTCTCAGGCCGAAGCAGAAGCCTACGCTAAGGCACATTTTCAACGTCAGGCTAAGCGGTTTATATCGGGTGATATTGCATGTCAGGGCATTCCACAACTGACCTCTGGACGCGAGATCGAGCTGAGCGGTGTGTCCTCAAGGCTGCTTGGTAAATATCAGGTTATTCACTGCACGCACAGGTTTGATAGACGTTCTGGATTTGAAACACACCTGAAAGTAAATAAAGCCGACTGGAGTACGCAATGAATACGCACTCCGCCGGACAATTGCAGGCATTACAGATAGCCCAGGTCATTGATAACCAGGACCCGGACAGACGCGGGCGCGTCAAAGTCAGAATGCAGGCCAGCTCTCTCGAACTCTGGGCCAGTGTTGTCGTGCCTTCAGCAGGTCAGGATTACGGTACCAGCTTCTTACCGCGCCTCGATGAAATCGTGGTCGTCAGTTTTATCAGTCACGACATGCCCATGGTGCTCGGGAGTGTCTGGCAAGGCGCGGAAAGTCAGCCCGAAGAAGCCACACCCGTCGAAGAAAAATACGCAGTTAAAACACCATCAGGAACAGTATTTGAGTTCAGTGATGAGGAGCCAAAAGCATCCCTGACAACACGCTCTGGATACAACATCACTATTGATGAAAGCAGTGGTGGCGAAATTCGTATCGAAAGAGGCGCACAAACCGTAACGCTGAGCACATCGAGTATCGATATCGACAGCTCAGGGCCGGTGAATATCAACGCAGCTACCGTAAATGTCAGTGCATCCATGGTTCAGGTCGACGCTGGCATGTCTAAATTCAGTGGCGTCGTACAGTGCGACACCATCATTGCCACCTCCGTAGTAGGGACGACCTACACGCCGGGTGCCGGAAATATCTGGTAAAGGGGCATAGATAATGATGACTAAACGACACTCTCTGCACGATGTAAAACTTCAGCCTGCCTTCTTTGAGAATGGCCAGCAAGCGACATTATTACGCTACCTCGATCCTGATTTTATTAATCGTTTTCAGCAGGACATTCAGCAACAGCGGTTTAATGCCGTTCAGTTTGGCCGCTGGTTAGAGGAAGAGCGACACAGTCAGCACGATAGACACCCTGTGCTCAGATTACCCACCCACCGTGCCTTTCATATTGTCTGCTGCGAGGTTGCCTGTCACCGACCAGGAATGCCGGCGTTAGACCCACAAAAAATCAGCTCGGCGGGCTTTGTGATCCGTAAAGAAAAACCAACGGGACAGCAAGCCTGGATCATTGAAGAAGGGGAAGCAGTGGGATGGCAAAGCCGTCAACGCCCCGTTGCCGACCCGGATATCAACCGCAGGCTGTGCCCTAACGGTCTACTGCAAAAACGGACTTCATCCCCTGTATTCAGTGGTGAAGAAGTACACCCACTTCATCCTGTTAAGGTCCAAGACAGCAAGGGAAAGTGCCGCACCCTGCTCTTTGGATATGTACCCCTGGGTGGCTTCTATTACGAAAGAAACGTTCAGTTTGATACCAGTGATGTTCAGGATATTAATAATCTTGCTGTTGCAAACCTACCCTGGCCATTTGGATATTCAAATGGGGCCAACCAGACATGGAACCCCGATCAGGACCGCATTCACCTTGACCGTGGTCGGCCAACCGCTGCATTTGCAGAACTCTTAATGCAGTTGATACATCGGTATCACCTCGGAGAGGAAGACAGAGCGGATAACCAACAACTCGAAACCCTGTGTGATCAAATCTATTTCTATGATCCTGATGCCTGGAGACGTATTCCGATTTACCTACTAAAAATGCAGAAAATGCGCACTGGTATTCATAACCCGTTCGACTTCTCTCATGCAGAGTTTATTCCCGTTTACCGCACCACCAGCCTGATTGACTACCTACGGCTGTGCTTTGCCGATAAAGAAAATAACCCCTTGGTACGCTGGGCCGCACAGGTCAGCGATCTGGCTGATGCAGCGGGCGGCATGAATCGTCTTGGTAATATTCCTGCATTACCATTACATAACGGCCAGGGAAGCCTTAGCGATTCATTGGCATTTACCGAGAGTCAGGCGGAATCCATGCGTTCGTCACTCGGTCAGCGCCTGCGTGATCTGACTCTGGCAACCTCACTCGAAATTCCACTACCGAAATTTGCTCAGGGACCTGACGATTTATTCCGGATTATTCCCTTCGTCAGATCCGTCAATGATGAGCGGCACGAGCAGATTACCTGGGCGGATCAGAACTGTCAGTCAACGACCTTCCGTGTCGCTGCCACGTTTGATCCGGAGGCGAGTCGCCCTTCTCTGATTCCAATGCCCTCTATGCGTGACCTAAAGCGCGGCTTGGCTAAAGGCGCAAGCATACTGACTCCGGGAGACACCTTCTCTCTGGTCAACTCGCTTAAATTCAAAAAAGGCATCAGCGAAGACACGGTCAGCGGCAATTTTGATCTCGGAGCAGGCATTCAATGGATATGCTCTTTCAGCCTGCCTGTTATCACCATCGTCGCCATGATTCTGTTAATGATCATGGTATCGCTGCTGAATATTATTTTCTTCTGGATGCCGTGGGTAAAAATCTGCCTGCCCTTTCCGAAAATGCCAAAAGGATCTGATGGATGACGCTTCGTACACCGGTACCTAAAGTAATCAGCTGGCCTCTGGGTTCAATTAACAGTGACGGCAGCCTGAGCTGGTCGGAAGACGACAACAGTATTCGAGAGAATATGCTCAATATTTTACTAACCCGCCCCGGCGAACGTATTCAACGTCCGGAGTTTGGCGCTGGGCTGCTCAAGTTCATTCATCAGCCCAACAATGAAACGACGCGCAACCTGATTGCGGGCGTCGTAAAAAAATCACTGGCCGTGTGGGAGACACGCGTACAGGTAGACGGCGTTGATGTCACGACAGCAAAGGACAACCTGGCCGAAGTGCACATCAATATTCGTTACCGTCTGCGACATAACCAGACACCAGCGTCGCTGGGGTTGCGCCTGAATCTGGGCGTGTAAGGAGGATTTACGGCTATGCCATTACCTGTTCCAAATCTGGACGATCGCCGCTTTGATGATCTGGTTGCAGAGGCCAGAACACGCCTTGCCGGTCACTTGCCGGAGCTTACCCAAATTGCACCGGGAGATCCGGTGCATGCATTTGTTGATCTGTTTGCCTGGCTTACCGAGACCATTATCTATCGCGCCAACCTTATTCCTGAACGCCAGCGCAAAGTCTTTTTAAACCTCCTCCAGATTCCAGTTCGCCCGGCGGTACCTGCGACTGGCTTTGTAGCAATAGATGCCAGCCCTAACAGTCTGACGTTACCTGATTATCTTCCGGCAGGGAGTCAGCTACGTGCCGGGAAAGTCACATTATCGACGTCCAACGAGGTACAGCCTACCTGCCTGAGTCTAAGTGTATTGATTAAAGAATTGCTCAGCCCCGGCGATCTCGAAGCCATGGGGATGACACTCCAGGATCTGCACGAACAGTACGGATTACGTGCAGGCGAGATGCCTAAACCGTTTCGCGCCCGACAGTTTTCGCTGGGGCAGGAAACCCTGAGCATTGGTCATACACTGGATCAGAGTTTCTATCTGGCTTGTATTGCACCGAAACCCTTATCAGATCAGATGACCGCACTGCGCTCGTCTTTTTCAGGCCTGCGGCTTAATGTTGGAATAGCCCCTGCAGATTCGCTTCAGGAAGAAGACTTTATCGTCGACAGCGAAAGCACCCTGTATCCGCGTCATCTGGTCTGGGAGCTGATGTCTGAAACGCCAGACGGAAAAACCCGTTTTCTCCCTCTGGAAGTTATCCGTGATTCCTCCATGGGCGGACGTAAAACCGGTGTTGTTACGCTCAGGTTACCGGCGAATCCGGACTTATTCAGTGGTTTTGCTAATGCAGACCCGATGTTTAACGGTACGAGCAGTTTGCCCCCGGCTCCTGAGGACGATGAGGCCGCAGAGCGAGTGGCCTTCTGGGTCCGCCTTCGCTCTCCTGATGAACCCGACCTGAAGCTTGCTTACCTCACCATTAATGCGGTCGATGTCGTCGCTCAGGGGCAACGTAATGATCTCCTGATCGGCACAGGCACAGGACTACCTGAGCAGGTGCTTCAACTTCCCGATACAGATATTGATGCCGCATCTCTGGAACTTCAGGTCGAAGAAAATGGTGCCTGGTCGACCTGGCGCGGTATGGATTTCACGTCAGGTCAAAGTGAGGATGCCAGGGTTTATCGCCTCGATGCAGCATCGGGTCTTGTCTATTTTGGCGATGGTCTGGATTCTGGTTTCCGCCCCCCAAAAGGCGCTCGCGTACGCGTCGCATCATATCGTTCCGGGGGAGGAAACTCAGGTAATCTTCCAGCGGGAAAAATTAAAGAGATCGTTGATGGCAGCTCCCGTTTACGAGTGCGTCACGAGTGGCCATTGAGCGGCGGTCGCGATGCCGAGTCACTCGCTCAGGCCGAGAGCCGTATCCCCCAATTTCTCACTCACCGTAACCGCGCTGTTACCGCGACCGACTTTCAGGCGCTCTGCCTGAACAACCCAGTCAGTCCGGTTGCCCGTGCCGAAGTAAAAGAAGGCTTTTTACCCGGCGCAACGCTCGCCGCAGCGCAACGCGACGTTCCCGGAGCCATCAGTATATTTGTACTGCCGCCGACAGAAGTCAGCATTAATAACTGGCCTCGCCCTACCCGTGGACTGTTGAAAGACGTTTTTAATTATTTGATTAACCGCTGCATGGTGGGCACCGAGCTGTACGTGCTCAGCCCGCAATTTGTCCCTATGGCGGTCAGTATTCTGGTGTCGGTCAGAGATCCATCCACCGAACGCGAAACATTAAATGAAGTGGCCGAAACCGTTACTCAATATCTGTCGCCTCTCGCTCCGGGTGGAAGTAAAGGTACCGGCTGGCCTGTCGGCGCGACAGTCCGTGCGAATGAATTAATGACTCAGGCAGCACGCATTCCCGGCGTTTTGTCGGTTAATGCAATTTCAATATTTGCTCAGGGAACTAATGACGAAGGAAAACCAGCATGGCGCAGACTAACGGCAAATGAGAGCCTGATGCTCGATGATTTTCAGCTGCCTGAACTTGCTGGTATTTATGTGGGCGCCAGTGGCTCTGCTGGTGACGGATCACCGGGCTCGCCGAATGGACACGGCAGTATTGCCAACCATCTGTTACCGCCATTCCCTCAAGGAATTCGCGATGGTCTTACTGGCGATGATCAGGGCGACTACGAAATTGCGATACCTGTTGTTCCGGATGTGTGCTGATGGACGCGAACAATACTCCCTACTTTTTACTCCGTACCGAAGATGAACTGCGGCAAGGCTCCAGCAGAATGGAGTGGCACCCGGATCAACAGGCGTTAATGCTACGGCAGAAGCAATCGTTGCGGCTTCCGGAAACTCAGGCAGATGCTCTGACGCAATGGCAGAGCGCCGCCCCCATGGCAGTTGATCAGCACTATCAGGTCGCCCTACTCAACGACGACGGCGATACTGTAATCTGCAACGGTGGACGCGGTTGGGAGACACTGGATCACGACACGGGAACAAGTTTCTCATGTCCCGAGGGCTGCCAGTTTACCGATATGACGCTGAATTCGAGCGGCCGTATGGCGTTGCCTTACACTGATAAAAATGAACTGCATGGACTGACCGTATTTCATCTCGGCAAGCGTTGGTTAACGAGCTGCACCCTGCCTGAAGAACCCGTGCGAAGCCAGGTAGATAATGAAGAACGTATCTGGGTGGTGTCGGCGACCAGTCTGATGTTCTGCGATGGGCAACCTTTGCCCGCACCGTATGCGCCTGATTCGTCACGCTTCGAACCAGAATTTATCAACCCTGCGCCACTGACGTGCCACTGGCAACAGCAGCTGCCTGTAGGCTGGTCACCGCTAGGTCTGTGTTCTGACGATCATTACCTGTACGTCCTGATTCACGACGGCACAGGTAAGCAACGAATACTCTCGCGCACACTGAGCGATAATCCAGAGACTCCCTTACTTGCGTACTCAGTCGACGAAGCGTGTCCGTTTGCGATTGATATCGGTTTTGCCGGTAATGGCCGCCTCGCTTTACTGGCTCCGAGACAGAGTGATGATCCTGGCTTCGTTCAGCGGGACTGTCCGGTCGTTCGCCTTGAGGCGTCCGGTGATGATGGGTCAGGTTCTGCCCGGCTGATTTACGAACGCTACCCCATGGTCAACCTCGCGGTTCCACGTTTTGCCAGTAGCGCAGATGGTCAGCTTCGCTATCAAGCGCCAGAAGATGACGATTATCCGGGGTTCTCACCAAGACCGCGTGAATTGCATGTACTGCGCCAGCCACGCTATGAAGACAGCGCCTCAGCATTGCTCCGGGAAGTTCTGGACTCGGGCACGCCCGGTACTGTCTGGCACAGGGTATATATTGACGCCTGTATACCCGCTGGCTGCAGCGTAGAAATTGGTGCACGGGTATTCGATGATTACGACGCCCGCAGCCAGGCTGATATTCATATGCAGCCTGCTCCAGTATGGAATCCTCTGCCTTCAGAGCATCCTTTTCAGAATGCATTATCAGGTTATGAAAAAGATCGACGCGGACTGTTCGAGGTTCTCCTACAACGCCCAGAGGGGCGGGTCAGAAACCTCGAAGGGCGGTATCTGCAACTGCAATTGCACCTGACTGGTAGCGGACGGAGGACCCCAGAGATTCATGCTATCCGCGTTTATTCTCCGCGGTTTTCCTATCAGGAAGCGTATCTCCCCGAGCTGTTCCGTCAGGAAGAAAGCCCGACACCGGAAAATTCAATCGGCCCTGCCAACGGTGCCGATGTCAGGGAGCGTCTGCTGGCGAGCTTCGAGAGTATTCTCACCCCCCTGGAGGGCCGGGTCGCAGCAGCAGACCAACTCCTTCACCCGATGGCAGCGCCTTCCGGAAATCTGAACTGGCTGGCACAGAGTGTAGGA
This sequence comes from Thalassolituus sp. UBA3500, assembly GCF_002377545.1. Lineage (NCBI taxonomy): Bacteria > Pseudomonadati > Pseudomonadota > Gammaproteobacteria > Oceanospirillales > Oceanospirillaceae > Thalassolituus > Thalassolituus sp. UBA3500. Next base: position 63,304 of record NZ_DFQB01000024.1, read on the forward strand.
GAGGCAATTCCGTCTCACTGGCCAGAGCGACGCCGTCGCCGCTGGTTGGAAAACGCGACCCTGATACAACAGCGCAAAGGCACACTTCCGGCATTAAATCTTGCTTTGGATATCGTCACAGATGGCGGCGTTCAGAATGGTAGCGTCGTCGTGACTGAGAATTTCCGCCTGCGCAGAGCCATGGCCACCATTCTCGGGGTACACATGGATGATTCAGATCACCCGCTTACGCTTGGTACCGGAATCAGTGGGAACAGCATTGTGGGTGACAGCCTGATTCTTTCTGAAATGGGCGCCAAAGAATTCCTTGCGCTGTTCGCACCAGAAATAGCAACAGAAGATGAGCGTCAGGCCGTGACTGAGTTCTTCGAGAAATATGCGCACAGAGTAAGCATCCTGTTGCACGGCGATGCCCGTAAGCAACGTCAGGAAATTGAATCCATGTTGGAAGCGCAGCTACCCGCGCACCTTCAATGGCGAATTATCGAAACAGAACAACCCTTTATTCTAGGGACATCACCTCTTCTCAGTATCGATACCTGGCTTGAGCAACGCCCGGGTTATGAGCAAGTGAAGATTAATAAAACCCATATTGGTCGTACCGATCTGCTGATGAACCCATTGGCATTTTCACCCAGCGACATCAATCAACGCCTGAGTTGATAACACAAAATTAAAGGCAGAGTTAAAAGGAGGCCTTATGTCTGAGATGGATGATCTACCGACGCTAGAACAGGACGACCAACTGGCTGAACCCCTGCGTCGGGTGTCTTACGAAGCAGGCATGATGCTTGGGCTTGAAGCAACCCGTGACGAGCAGGCCTATCATCGTCGTAGACTGACACGCCACCAGTACTGGCTACAGGGCTTCGGTACCCTTGCAGGTCTGAACGTCACTATGACACCAGAGACTCATCCGGACGCCAACGACGACGTCAGTGTGCGTCTGCATGTAAGCCCCGGCGTCGCCATCGATGGGCTTGGCCGCGAAGTCATGCTGCACGAAGCCTACTGCATAGATCTGAAACAATGGGTTGAAGCTCAATCGGAAGCGCACCTGCTCGAAGGCTATGACGGCGGGCCAGAAGTATTGTGGCTTAAAGTCTGCATCCGTCACAAAGACTGCGCGATTGCCCGCCAGCCGGTATTAGCCCGCAAACTCAATCTGAATACAGACGCCGTTCAGCCGGCGCGTACTGCCGACAGTGTTCAGCTGGAACTCATCCCCGAAAGACTGCCACCCGAGGATGACCGTTATCACCCGTGGTCCAGTCACGAACCCGTCAGTGATGCCATGCCGCCACTAAGCAGTATTGAAACGCAGACACTGCAGGCTGCGACCGCCACCAGCCCCGAAGCCGAAGCACAGTTGAAGATGCACGCCCGACTGCTTCATGCGCTCGATGGAAGTGGACTCAGCACAACGAACCTCGCTGATGAATTAGATGCAGGCGCAAGACTGTTGCTTGCCCGGATCCGGATTGAAACCAGCCAACCCGGAGACCCGATTATCAACCCGATGCGAATCCAGATTAATAATCTTGTGCGTCCGTTCTTAACAACGCCCAGCCAACTCGCCTGGCTGAATCGCCAATCGCAGAATAACAACTAACGGACTCACAGAGCGCAAGGAGACACCATGACTGAGATACTCTTCCAACCACTGGGTAATCCGTTGGCCGCCAGCCGCCCGATGGAAAAAATTGCAGACATAGATTCCCGTCTGACACGAACGCATTACTTCGATGGACGCCTGCTGACGGCCGAAGATCTTGAGCGCGATCAGATATACCTGGATGAACGTCTCCGCGAGGCCGGTAAGGTGCTTGGTGAAGGTGTTGCCTCGGGTCTCGAACTCAGCTTCGACCGATACTCCGGTCTGCTTAGCCTGGAGGCTGGCTATGGTGTGACCCGACACGGGCGGATTCTTCAGCTTGATGAACAATTAACGGTCAACGTCACAGACTCCGCTCTGATATCTCAGCTGAACAAAGGTAAGTACCGCCGTTTTAACCGCGGACTGTACGCCGTGGTTCTCAATTATGTCGAAGTCGCGACGGATCTTGCGGAAGTATTTCCAACCGATCTGGCGAGCAAACGCGGCGCCGAATATGCGTCGGTAACTGAAGCGGTTCAGCTTGGGCTTGTGCCGCTTCCGATACCACTGGCACAACAGAGTGAACTTCATACCCGGGCCAGCCTCATCCGCGCGCTTCAGGATAATAAGCTAGTCGCGGATATGATTCCCGGCGATAGTTTGCCTTTAGGTATTTTAGCGGTGCGTGACGACACTCCGCTCTGGTTGGACTCTGAATTATTGCGCCACCCTAACCGTCGCGATGGTGCAGACCTTTCCATGAAACAAGACCTGTACCGTCAGCATGAAAGTCTGTTTTATGACGTGCTTGAACACAGAGAGTCAGGAGGCCTGGCACTGGATTTTTCAGCCAGTGATTATTTCAGTCTGATGCCCGCAGCCGGTTCTATGCCCAAAGCCTGCGTTGACCCTGAGCGCGCTGTTCAGAGTTACTTTCCCGATAATTACCAGATTCATATTGCTCCGGTGAGAATGGCCGAAGTCGATCTGCTTCTCCAGGAATCATTACCACTTCCTGCGGTTGACCTGACCTCCAGTGAAGCGGTCGATATTATGATCCTGGTGCCACTCAGCAATCAGAACTACGGGCGCTATGCATCTCAACTTGAGCGTGATCCCAATATCATTGAGCGCAAGCTGAAAGCTTTTGATCCCTTACGCCTTACTATTTACCCACGACCAGCACCGCACCAGCTGGATACCGATGAAGCCGGATGGCGCGCTATTTTTAATGCAACAGAAGAAGACACCCTGCTTTATGTGCGACGTCCGCTACGCGCTGCCGAAACCCAGGTAAGCGGTATTGTTTTAGCGAACGGGTTTGATTTCCCTCCTGTTAAGAAACCAACGAACAGTAATACCACGGTCAGCTCGTCAGACAATAATATTCTCAACATTGCCAACTCACCAACCGACCGAGGCGGCGTTATTGTTGATGAAGACGACGTTATAAAACGCTTCCTGAGCCTGCGTGTCATTGGTGAATTCCGCATGCCCAGAACGGAAGTCGAGAAAAAGGCCTTTACCTGGGTAGAAGAAAAACCTGGGCAAGAAGCAGAGGCGTTACAGCAAATACTGTTTCTATTGCTAAGAATCAGCCCTTGGTATGACCCAGTACTGTGGCGCACGATCAGAGCACTATTTCAGAAAAATCTGATAGAAAAAGCGCAGGAAATTTTATCCGAAAATGAAACAGGTCACCCAGTCATGACCGCGAAATTACTGGTTAAGCTCATGGCTAATCAGGGCGTCAGTAAAACTCTACTCAAGCAATGGGAAGAGTTGGCCATGAAACTGGAAAAAGCGTAAGGAGACGATCATGACGACTATCCTGCTGCATCGCCCTGTTGCAAGCCACCCAGACCTTGAACGGCTGCACCTGTTCGCAGGACGACACCTGGGAGAGGATGAATTCGACCAACAGCAGAACTACGCTGAAGCCCGTCTTTCGCCCATATTAAAACAGCAGTTGCCAGGTGTGGTTTCAGGGTTGCATGTACGATCCCGAGGCGAGCGTGGCCCAGTGGATGATATCCAGCTGGCAGTCAGTCCGGGCAGTGCTGTCACTTCCACAGGCGCAGCGCTCACACTGGAATCCCCCCTCTACTGTACCTGGCAGGATTTAGTCGAAGAGTATCGCGATCGAAAACAAGTGAGTAATGCCAGCGGTGTTTTCTATCTGACCTTACATCAGAGCCAATCGCATATTGACCCTCCCAACGTCGATCCATGCCAGCGCACTGCATTCGACCCGACACGGGATACACGCTTGGTCACACTCGCATCGCTCAGGCTGCGGCGCTTAGATATCGATACTCAAAAGATAAAAACAGAACCCCCTCATCGGCTACAGAATACTATCTGTGCCGATCGCGTCGATCTTGATTTTGCGCGTCAGTTTCCGAATTCTGTACCGCTCGCACTCGTTGCTATTAACGATCAGAATAAAACCACCCTACTTTGGGTATCAGAAGAGGCCGGACGTTACGAATCAAATAACGCTTCGGGTTACCTGACATTATTAAATCAGACTCAGGCAGCGTTCCGTCAGCTCGTTACTCTGCGTAATGAAGGCTCGAACCATCAGTTAACCCTGAAGAAGTTTCTCGATAAGCACCTGCAGCTGGACTATTTACCAGCGTCGGGCCAGTTGCCACTTTCCTGGCTGGAGGACATAGCCAGCAAAAAACCTAAAATGCACGGCCTTCCTGCTTATCTCGGCGTCGATGTAATACCGGTCGCGGCAGATGGCATTAACGAATTAGTACATAGACACCTGCCACGACGCGTCATTGATCTGACACAACCTGCGGGGGATCGCATTCGTCTATTACTAGCGATGAAGCGATCAGTATACAAGCCTGACCTGCTGGATATTCCAGAGCTGGACAACGATCTTGAGCTGGATCTTTACCGCTACTGTCAGAAGGCCTACATGCGCTGGTACGACTGGAAAGAAGTATTCTACAGCCTTTACTACATTGCTCCGACATCAGATTCGAAGTACGACAACAAACTGACCGCCGAAGATGTCAATAGTCTTAATCTTCCTGAGCCGGCGAAATCACCTCTGCTCCCTGATGCATTGTTCAATCGCGTGATCGTCGCAGCTATGAAGCGCTTTGCGCTGGAAGATTCAGAAAATGCTCCTTATCCCTACGACAGAACCGAGTTCGAAATACCCAAATTTTTTGAAAACTGGGCGCCTGAAATTGATGAAGAACGTATGCCGCCGATACCTGACCGCCCGGAGAAGCACGGTCTTATTGGCCAGTACGCCATCACTGAAAAAGATCTCGATACCACCGAAGAGAAAATCCGTGATGAACGTAAAAAGCTTGAGGCAACACGAGATATTCTTCTGTTAAAACGTCAGCAACTGGATTCTCAAACCGTCGCGCTGGCGGCGCTGGCCGGCGGCGTAGCAGGCGATGGTAAAGGTATGCAGGTGGCTCGCTGGCTGCCTTACGCAAGCCTGAATACGGATAACCTGCCAACCGAAAAAAGTAGCATTGCGACGTCAGTGGCTACCAGTTCGACGTCATCTGTTAAGGTAGCGACTGACTCGAAGACGACAGCGGATACTCAATACCGGATTGCTGAAAGAGAGATGTTATCACTCGAAGAGCAGAAGAAACGTGAGCTGCTCGGTACCCGCGACTATCAATATACAGAAGCTATTAAAGGGACTATTTATACAAAAATAGAGCCCGATAAATACTCTGCGTTCGAACTTACGCTGAATAAAGACCGGATAGACCGGCTGCAGATTCCCACCGCATCCGTGAGTAAGCCCGCGTTTAATGCCAAAGAATTCAGCTTTGGCGTCATGGATCACATCAGCCCGGACATTAACGAATACAAAAAAATCTACTCAGGAATGCATGACATTCTGACGACCGTTCTGGATATTTTCGAAGAACCTGATGCAACCGATCTTCATACCAAGCTAACTGGCCTGAGCACCGAACTGAAATCACCGTCAAATCTTGAGACAGACATTATCAATGAAACCAATAATAAATATACGGGCCTGCCTGCCGAGGGTAAGCCCACAAAAGCGCATTTCGGTAATCTGATCGCCAACCAACGAAGATACGAAGCAATCTTTACCGCGGGCAAGATTCTTACTCGCTGGATCAGCGTGGTCGAAAATCGATATAACGAAAGCGAACAGACACTTCAGACCCTGTTAAGAACTCAAAAAGAACTGATTGCGACGCAAGAAAAACGTAAGGCTGAAATTGTACGTACCCGCCAGACTCTTCGCCACCTCGACAGTATTGCCGATGAGGCACTCGGTGATTACACCGTCGCTCAACAGCTGGTTGATGAAGATTGGCAACGCGTATACAAAGAGTATAAGGAGCGCACTCGCGTGCTCACCACACAGGTCGAAGGGCTTTACTACGTTCGGGTACGGCAGGCTGAGATCAGCAGACCATTAGCAGACCCATTACCATTACGCCGTGATAACCCAGGCGACCTGGTTCCTGGCTGCTCTTTAGATGATGATGCTGATCTTCCAGAGGCCCTTCTTCCCTTCTGGCAGGCAACACTGGAAATTCCAGCCGGACACTGGCGTGCAATATCGCCTTTCGCCGCACGTCTTAATACCCAACCGAATATCGACTATCTCGCACAGCTCAGACAAGTACGGATGACTAAGGCGTATCCTGAGTTGCCGGTTCTGAAAGCAAAAGTTGCAACCTCTTATGCCAATGCCGCCATGCGATCTATTGAAGACAGCCCCGCCTTCGTAGAGCTGGCAGCGAATAGCAAGAAAAGAGTTCAACGTTGGGCGTCACTTCCACTTCAAATGACTGATTTTGTTCCAGCCCATAAAGTAGCTGAAGTACTTTCGCTGGAAGATCTCAACAACCACAGCCACCGGATTCTCAGAAGAGCAAGCCGCACACTCCAGGAAAAGCTGGAACAGTGCCAGCTTTGCCTTCAGAACGTCCTTGGATCGTTGCCGGGGTCAATCCGGCTGCGCTGGGGACAACTCGCAGAGGACAACCGCTTACCCGTTGAAGCGATCAGTCGCTGGCCGGGGCTTAAGAAAGCCGAAGAACTTGACTTCAACACTACTCGCACATTAGCAGAACTGATTGAGTGGTGGTTTAAGCAACTTGGCGAAAATGCAGACAGTGACAGCCGACAGGCCATGCGGGATATGGTTCGTGCAGCAGTTATCTATGCTTCGCTGGGTAATCCACAGGAAATAGTAAAAGGCAGTATCTTCAGCCCACCACGCCGCATGGCTTTCGGCGAGCGCTTCAGCGTCAGCCTTAACCAGATTGTGCGCATAGGTAAGACGCTGCAATTACTCAATAAAGAACAGGAAGTTGCAGCTGAACTGACCATTGAAGAGCACGATGAATCCAGTACCCGGGTAAAAATTACCAAGGTACTGCGGGAAGACATCGACTTTAAAGACAACATCACCGTCATTGGCCGGGTTCGCTGAGCATGATGTTTGATCATCAGGGAGCAGAGACGACTCGCATACGGGCTTTGACTATTAAAGCCCCGGAATCTTTGCATTCGAAGATCGAAAGGGACGTAGCCACAGCTGACTGGCCATCTACGGATGATGAGAGGATCATATTCATCAGGAAGATCACCGCTACGGGATCAGCCAACGATATCGCTCATTCTCTGCGTGAAGAAACACTGCGCCAGATCCGGGAGCAACCTGGCGATAACGTGCGTATTTTCCCCAATACTCATCAAATGCTTGCTCAGTTACTGATGGATGCCGCAAAAGGCGAGCTGGGTCATCACTGGTATTGGCGAAAATGGAATGAAAGCGTGCTTCGCTCTGCGCATAGCCCTGTGATGAGCATATTATCAGAGCATCTTCCGGCAATGAGCTCTGCGCTAACACTGCTGGCAAAACAAAACAAAGCTGCGGTAGTTATGGAGGCTATTTCAGAGAGAGAAGCCGGCGAACTACTCATACTGTTGAGCTCTCACTCAGGATACTCTTTGAATGCGGGTTACTTAAATAGCCATACAGCAATGGGGCGTGGCAGTCACGTTATCAGGAACACGCCAGGAGAAGACAATCCTCGGATGCACGAAGAATCAAATGATCCAGCGCCCGTATCAACGAATCGAATATCTGATACAGAATTGGATGATTTTACCTTCGATAAGGGATACTCATTAAATCAAATCCCCGAACATTACTTTCATATCTGGCAAGCTGCATTAGCCAATACCGTATCACGAGCACACCTGGTGCTTGTTGCCTTTTTGATCTCTCTGAAGCACCTGCCTCTTCCGCTACATAACCAGACAGAAGAGGTGTTATCTGGGGTCGCAGAAAAACTCAATAGATCTGTTTCTGATACGAGTATATTGTCTGAACGACCTGATACTGAGGAGCATACGAGCAAAAGCCATCAACCGCATCCATGCTTTTCGGGAGAGCCAGAAAGTAAACATCGACAACCAGTAGTAGATTCAGGAAACTCATCTGAGACTACAGACCATGGCTACGATAAATGCGCCGAAAAAGACACAACGCTTCCCGACGCGCCTATATCTCTACATAGCTCTTCTGGCAGTACATCATCAAGTAGAGAATCATTAATAAAACAAGCAACTCGTTCGTTAAAAGATGACACGGGAGATACACCTGTTTCAGCTCCGTGTAATAGCTTCGGTATAGATCAGGATGCCGATAGGAGCTTTGGCAGCCAATTCGGCGGAATACTCTACCTGCTTAACTTCTTAAATCGCCAACCAGTACAGGCAATCATCCGTACACATTGGCGAAGTGTTCCTTGCGTATGGACCTGGCTATCAGGCGCGGTAGAGACTTTCGGCGACAACGCAGTACTAAAGAATGACCCTTTATATGACTACATAATCCAACGCACACACCTAGCGCGTGATTTACACGATTCGAAACACATTGAACGAAGCAGTAACAGAAGCAGTGACAGAACCCGTTACACAGATACAGGTACCGAAACGGGTTCAAGCCCGATAAACACTAGCTGTTTACGGCCAGACCTCATCTGTGAGCTACGGAAGACTTCAGAAACTCTGTATCCACGCCATTTATGGAATACCGAATTGCTGTCGCTTTCTTCTGACATTGGTATTTCTCAGAATCGCATCGTCGTACGTGCTGATCTATCTGAAGCCAATATTAACGCCCGGCTACACGGCCTGGACATTAATCCTGGCTGGCTTCCATGGTTTGGATATACCGTCCAGTTCCAATTCGAACATGGCTTTCGACCTACGCCTGTTAAGAGAGGGCAGCATGAATGATCTCGCTGTAATAAAGCCTCAGGCAGACTGTTTCAATCCGCTTCAACAATGGACTGAGGCTGGTCTGGTGTTCTATACAGAATCGCTCACCCAGGATGCTACTGCTCAGCTGCCGTCAGGCGTTCACTTTCAGACACTGACTCATGATATTGAAGCGCAGTGGAAAAATCTTAACGGGCGAACCTCGCATCTCATCCAAGTTCTCAATTTATCTCCTGCCGAAGTCTTCGTTCTGTTTATTGCCGGTATGATGGAGACGCAGCCCAGAATTGCCTTTGCCATCAATGAATTGCAACAGCCTTCCGATCAGGCCCGACTGAGTATTCACCTCGCGCTTGATATGGTTCAGTTTCTGTTTCCGGATACGACAGACTGGGATGTTCTCGATCTCATCAACACACCCCTGTTTAATGAGTCCGTGATCACCGTATCCGGCAATGGCCCGCTCAGCCTCCGGGAATTGGCAATCTCTGTTCCCCTCTGGTCAGTCATTAAAAGCAAACACAACCGCTGGCAGGGCGTGCAAGAACTCGACTCTCATGAGCGGGAATTACTCCCTGCTGCAACACGAAAATTATTGCCTGATTTGTGCAAAAAGCTTACTTCAAGCGAGTTTCTGATTCTGCGCGGACAGGAGCACAGTGGCCGATCAATACTGGCCGCGGAGCTGGGGCTGCTCTCGGGTTACCGCGCCATGCGTATTCCCTACCAGAGCTGGCAAGATGAGCCGCAACTGCGGCTCGCAGCAGCAATCGCCGGCTGGCTTCCTGTCATCACACCACCTGATGTGCCAGGTGAAGACTACAAGCTCATCAGTTCTGGATATCAAACGCCCGCCATAATAATAACGGGGTTGCACACCTGTGTGATTGCAAGCCGCTGCTACAACTACGCGTTACCTATGCCAGATTCGACACTGCGCCAAAAGCTTTGGTCTGAACATGTTGAAGACAAGAGCTTAGCCGAAAAATTGGCAGGCTCCGCTTTACTCAGTGGCCCAATGATTAAAAACATCGGAGAGCAGATTACCCTACCCGAGGGCTTATCAGGGCTAAATCAGGAACAACAAGTTCGTACGTGGCGCTCTTTGAATATCGCCCCTGGGCTCACCCAGCTTGCGCAAGCGGTGACCAAAGATATTCCGAAAGAAGCAGTAATATTTCCAACGTTGATCAATGAACATCTGGATGATCTTATTGCCCGGGCGCTTCAGCGAGAATCCCTGTACCGGAAACTCGGCGATACTCTTGCCGCCAACCAAAACCCTGGATTGCGCGCTCTCTTTGTGGGAGCCAGTGGAACAGGAAAAACACTGGCAGCCAGTTATATTGCGAGCCAGATAGGTGCCCCACTGTTTCGTGTAGATCTTGGTTCTGTCATCAATAAGTACATTGGGGAAAGTGAGAAAAACCTTGGTCGGCTGCTCGACTACGCCGCGGCTACCGACACCATACTATTGTTCGATGAAGCTGAATCTGTATTTGGTAACCGTACTGATGCCCGTAGCAGCAATGAACGCTTTGCCAACAATCTCACTAACTACCTGCTTTCCCGCATTGAGACTCACCCAGGGATTGTCATACTGACATCGAACCACAGGGACCGTATCGACCCCGCGTTCAACCGCCGTCTGGAAATAATTATCGATTTTCCTCAGCCGGGCTTTAATGAGCGACTGGCTTTGTGGGGCAGTCACATGGGGCAACGCAGCCCAGATGACGATTTCCTGAAAGCTCTGGCAAGTCATTGTGACTTGTCTGGCGGGCAGATTCGTAACGCCGTTCTGAGTGCCGCCGCGAACAGCCCGGATTCTGAAGTACTCGGCAAAGCGGCAATTATTAAAGCAATATCCCGCGAATACCAGAAGCTGGGTAAATCCTTGCCCGCGGCATTACAAAGTCATGGAGTGATGTAATGGAATCAAAGTCGCTCAGCAAGAAGGGAAACAAAGCTACTGAACTCGCAAATAAGAAACCTGCGAGAAAGAAAGCCAGTCAACCCGAGTACCTTAAAAAGAAGATCCAGAAAAAAATGGCTGTCAGCGACCCGGCAGACAGCCAGGAGAAAGAAGCCGACAAAGTCGCAGCCGATGTGAAGCAGAACCTTCAGCGAGGCAACGACGAGCCTGCTGTTGCGGCCAGAAGCGTAAGCTCCTCTACGCCTTCCATTAGCCGAACAGAAGAAGACGATGTACAGGCTAAACTATTCAGAGCAGAGGAAGAAGAAGCGCAGACAAAAGTACATCGTGAAGAAGAGGAAGTTCAAACCAAAGTATTCCGGGAAGAAGAGGAAGAAGCCGCTCAGACAAAACTTTTCCGTAACATAGATGAACTCGCTCAGGCGAAGCTGTACCGGCAGGAAGAAGAGGAAGTCGCTCAAACCAGGTTGCACCGGACTGAAGAAGATCCAGTTCAAACCAAATTAATGAGAAAAGAGCGGGACGAACAGAAAGCTCACGATGAAAAAATGGATGAGGTAGAAGCCCGCATCGCCCAGTCACGTGGCAACGGCTCTCCCCTACCGGACGAAGTCCGTCAGAAAATGGAGCAGCAGTTTGGCAAAGATTTCTCGCGGGTTGTCATTCATACCGATATGCAGTCCGACGAGCTTTGCAAAGAATTGAACGCTCGCGCGTTCGCCATTGGTAATGACATCTACTTCGCCACAGGAGAGTTTAATCCGGATAGTGAGCGGGGCCAGGAGTTACTCGCTCATGAGTTAACGCATGTCGTTCAAACAGGAAGCTCCATAGCGCGAACAATATTCAGAAAGATTGCGCCTGAAGACACGCCTGCGGGAAATACTGCGGCCAGTTCTGCTCTGACAGAAATGCTTAACCTGCGTGTGCCCGCCATCAAACAGCGCCACCTGTCTCTATATTCCCAGCTAGCGAGTGAGGGGAAGCTAGGCCGTGTTGCGGGATATGATCGTCCTCACAAAGGCGGGGATACGACAAAGCAAAAACGCTTCTGGGAAAAGGATATTGTTTTTGATGAAGCAGAGGTCGGACGTAAGCTCGGGGCGCTTACCCCGGCTGTCAGCTGGCCAACAAATAACAGGCACCAAGTCAGATTCCAGATAAAGAACGATTCGAAAACCTACGCGTATACCCGTAAATCCTTCCTTAAGAAAATATTGAAGGTCCCGAAGTGGGACCGCGAAGGAAATCCGGTGCCTCAGTATCAGGTTGATCATATTGTTGAACTGCAGACTTCCGGCGCACATGGTACGCGCTATGCCGTAGGCAATAGCCTGCAAAATATGGAGCTATTGGACCAACCCTCCAACAGTTCCTCTGGTAGTACCATCATGTCTGGTATTCATGAGCGCGTGGATAACTATATAAAAACACTGGATGAATCTACCCGACCGACTAAGAAAGACTGGCTCAAGGATCACTCTATTTACTTCGACCAGGTAACTGTCGATAGTTCTATGGGTAAATCTGAAGGCAATAGCTCTTGGTGGACTCTCGATGAGATAAAAGCCCTTTCGCCGCTCGATGCCTTAAAAGGTGCTCCACCGATAACCTACGAGGGCGATGACCGAAGCTTTGCTCTATTTTCGGGAAAGGGAGGAATCGAGGTTGGTCGCTTTGGACACGCCAGGGAAGCAACCGAATTTTCTCCTCGAGGACGTAGCTCCCGCAGCCTGGCTGGAATGGTCATTTCCTCGATAACACTTAATGACAAAGCTGAACAAGATAACCTTCAATCGGAAGGCGTCCATATCGGTAAGTTAAATGGTAGATGGGATCTCCCTGAAAAGTGGGCGCCTGAAAATACAGATGTCGAGCTGATGCTCTTCGGGCTCGGTCCATATGCTGGATACGTTGTACCACCTGCCAACCTACCAGCGGACTTTGAGCCTACAAGCCCGGCCATCTTTTCTGACATTGAAATAGGCTCAGAAGGATTCATGGCTGAAGGCGAAATACCTAAGCCAACGATCCCTCTGTTGGAGAATCTATCCATCGGTGCCTCTTGGATTGGTAGCGATGTCATGCTGCGAGCCGAGTACTCGCCACAAGATCTAAAAATTCCCATGCCGGGACTGACCATCAATGGCGGGTCTATTGGTCTTTTCTACAGCGGTCAGGAGGGGTTTGGTGTCGATGGAACAATATTCGTAGAGGTCAGTAAATTAGGAGAGGGATCACTAACGGCTGGCTACTCGCAGCGATCTGGTTTCTTTGCCGAAGGCACGTTCGACTTCGACTCAAAACTATTTGATGAGGCAAGCGCTACTCTCAGGTATCGAGATAAAACTTTCAGCGGTGATGGCACACTAAAAATAAACAGCCCCGATAAAATTAAAGGCATAAAAGCGGCCGAACTCCAGGTTAGTTTTTCGGAGGAAGCTTTTTCTGCCGAAGGAACCGTCGACCCGGACATCCCTGGTGTTCAACAAGCAGGACTGACGGTCGACTATTCCGAAGAAGAAGGCCTGACTATCGGTGGAAGCCTTGAACTCACTGCGAATCCCGCTATCCGCTCAGGCTCAATCAACGTAAAAGTTAATAAAAATGGAGAAGAATGGAAAGTCAGTGGCGAAGGTACGGCGCAACCTGATATTCCGGGCATTGATTCAGAACTGAATGTCGGCTACGAAGACGGTGGATTTGTTGCGGAGTTCAGCGGTGGCTTCGAGCGAGGCATGCTCTCAGGAGACGTTACTGTAGGTGTGAGTAACCGGGCTGTCGGTGAAGACGGCAAGCCCAGCGGTGACCCACTGCCCGGCGGCGAACTATTGGTGTACGGCTCTGGGTCAGCCACGATACAGATTGCACCATGGCTACAAGGAACCGCCGGAGTAAAATTTGACCCTAACGGTGAGGTAACCGTCTCAGGTGAAATTGGTATTCCGGATGAACTGGAAATTTTCGCCCGAAAAGAGATCAATAAAACGATTTTCCAGGTTGCCGTTCAGGTACCTATTATTCCAGGCATTGTCGCAGAAGTTGGCGGTGGCCTTTCCGCCATTGCCGGTATCGGACCGGGTGTTATCGACGAGCTCAAGATTGGTATCGAATACAACCCGGCCCGGGAGCAGGATACTAAGGTCACCGGCGATGCTCATCTCAGAGTACCAGCCGATGCAGGGTTACGCTTATCGGTCAGAGCTGGCATTGGCCTGGGTATTACAGGTGCAAGTGCGACTGGTGGCTTAGATATCGGTGGAACGTTAGGCATATCAGGCGCGGCTACGGCAGGTGTGCACATTGACTGGACGCCCGCTACCGGTCTGGACCTGACAGCCGATCTCGAAGTTTATGCTCAACCTAGCTTTACCTTTGATATCGGCGGTTACGTCAGTGTTAAGGTCTTTGGGTGGAGCGTCTACGATGATCGCTTTGAATTTGCCTCTTATACATTCGGCTCTGATTATCGCTTTGGGATAAAACTGCCAGTACATTACAAAGAAGGCGAGCCGTTCGATATTTCCACCGATGATATCGAATTTGAGATACCTGATATTAGTACCAACGACCTGCTTAAAGGTCTGATTTCGAGGATTACCTGATGACCCTTGCTGACCACCTTCAACAAGGCGTTGCGGCGCTTTCACAAGGCAATATCTCTGCAGCAGAAGAGCACTTTCGTACCGCAGTCGATATAGACCCGGACAATGCCAACGCTCATAACAATTTGGGTTTTGCGCTTGCGCAGCAACAAGAGTGGCAACCCGCACTCATTCATCTTCGTTCGGCACTTTCACTCGACCCGGATTCGTCCATGGCGCACTGTAATATCGGCCAGGTTCTGATTGCGACAGGCGACACCAATACCGGGATGACACACATTGAGACTGCTGTTCAGAAGAATCCTGAGAATGCTATTGCCTGGGATACCCTCGCCCGCTTCCGGGTTCTGGCTGCAGATTTCACTACCGCTGAATACGCCGCGCAGCGAGCTATTGGTATTGCACCCGGAGAGAGTAGCTTCTATGTTCGCCTTGGCATAACGCAAGCCGCTCAGAGACGTTTCAAAGACGCTCTCTCCCAGTACCAGAAAGCGCTGGAGCTGAATCCGTCGAATTCAGAGGCTTGGGCCCAGGCCGGCATCACCAGCTTTATGATGAACAATATTGGCGATGCAAAAGAAGCACTTCAGCGAGCTCTTGCCCTGAACCCCTCGGATACCAATGCGCGACGTCATCTGGCGCTGGCTGCACTGACTCAAGGCGATAAGGAAGCGGCCATCGACCACTTTCAAACCATTTTGAGGCAAACGCCCAATGACCAGAATGCGATACTCGAATTGGCCGTTCTGTATATTTCAGAATACCTTGATTCAGAAGCCCGCGAATTACTCAACAAACTGACGGAGACATCGAGACAAAGTCCACGATGCCGTTATTACCATGGCCTTTTGTTGCGAAGAGAAGGTTTCACGGAACAGGCAGAAGAAGTATTAAACGCCTTGGCTCACGAAGATAACGATTACGCCATTCGCGCGGCCAGACTGACAGAAACTGTGCACTGAGTGTGCAGTTTCAAGTCTTCGACGCTTAGAAAAGGATCCTGTATCAACATGGATCTTAGCGATTTAATAGATTCTGAAAATCAGGTTTCTCAGACGAGAAAGGAAAGGTGGTGGGTCGTGCTGGATTCGAACCAGCGACCAATTGGTTAAAAGCCAACTGCTCTACCAACTGAGCTAACGACCCCCAGTTGCTGCTGCATTCTACAGAATGCTTTGAAAATGTCAACAATTTCAGCAACTTAACTCCTTCAACCCACCTGACGTGTGGAGGTGGTGGGTCGTGCTGGATTCGAACCAGCGACCAATTGGTTAAAAGCCAACTGCTCTACCAACTGAGCTAACGACCCGAAGGAGCCGCGTATATTACTGATATTTTCGCGGCTGACAACCCTTTTTCTGAAAAAAGTTTCAGATTCAGTAACTTAGACCCTGACAGCCCGTATTACTGTGACATTTTCTTCAGGTATGCCTGTGCCAGAGAAACGGTACTGTCGCTCTTGCCGGCGTACTGGCTGATGACTTCATGCAACAACGCCTTGCTCTCTGCCTTTTTACCCGACTTGTCGAGCACTACAGCAAGCTTGTATGAAGCATCCGCGGCTTTCGAGTGATCATTGTGATCCTCTTTCACGGTTCGGAAGCGTGCTTCCGCAACGTCGAGCTTACCCTCAACCATGCTGACTTCACCTGCCCAGTAAATTGCATTTACGGCCAAGGCATTGCCGGCGTAGTTTTCAGCAAAGCTATCGAAGGCCTCACGCGCTTCGGAAAACTTCTTATCCCGCACCAGCTGCATCGCTGACTTATAGGCCTCTCCTGCAGGCGGGAGATCCTGACCTGTAGTATCAGTCGCACTGTTTGTAACCTCTTGCTGCTCAGCGACTGGTTGTGCCAGTGTCAGCGCAGAAATCCGGCTATCGAGGTCCAGGTAGCGATCTTGCTGTGACGCTTCCATTCGCTTCACTTTGGCTTGCTGTTCTTCAAGCTGACCGCGTAAAGAGGCGATTTCCATCTTCATCTGCTCAACCTGGAGCATCAGTTCAGTCAGGAGATCTCCACCGGAGTTGGCGGATGGGGCAAGGATCGGGGATTGATCGGGAGTAACGACGGGTTCAGAACTGGCCGGGGCAACCACTTGGGTTGACCCGACCGATACCCAGCCGTCATCTGAAAGCGCGCTGACAGACGAGGCTGCCAGCGCCAGAGTAACGACAAGCCGCTTCATTAACGGCTCTGGTATTTAACTTCTACGCGACGGTTCTTAGCGTATGCAGAGCTGGTGCTACCAGTAACTGCTGGCTTCTCTTCACCAAAGCTAACAACTTTGACCTGGCTTGAAGAAGCACCTTTCGCCATCAGGAACTGACGAACAGCGATTGCACGACGCTCACCCAGAGCCAGGTTGTATTCAGGAGTACCGCGCTCATCAGCGTGACCTTCCAGAACAATACGTGCGCTTGAGTTTGATGCCAGGTACGCAGCGTGTGCACTCAGAGCGGCTTTGCCAGACTCTTTGATGCTTGACTGGTCAAAGTCAAAGTAGAAAACAGTGATGTCCAGCAGAGCCTGCTGAGCCGCTTTTTCAGCGTCTGACATCATTTGTTCACCCTGCAGTGACGCAGACTCAACACCAGTAGTAGCGCTATCAGCTGCTTCGTTTGCCTGCTGTTCGGTAGCAGTCGTTGCAGCGCCTGCACCCTCTTCCAGGTCACCATTGTTGGCACATGCAGTTACCAGAAGTGCGCCGAAGGCGATACCCAGTGCTTTGTACAGTGCTGTTTTTTGCATAGTTGCTTCTTCCCAATTGTGGTTAGTAGTTCAGATTAATTCAGTATCGGAGACCAGGCCGGTTCGCGTACGTCTCCGAATCTGGATGGCAGCCGGAATTTTACTTCCCCATCCACCGATACTGCCGCCAGAATACTTCGTTCTTTCTCAGTTGCCGCATAAATTACCATACTTCCGTTGGGGGCAACACTAGGCGATTCGTCCAAATTCGTGTCCCGGGTCAGTATTCTTACCCGGCCACTTTCCATGTCCTGAGAAGCGATATGAAACTGGTCTCCGTTACCGTGTACGTAGACCATTTTGCGGCCATCTGCGGTCATTCTCGCTCTGGCATTGTACCGGCCTTCAAAGGTGACCCGCTCTACCGAGCCATCGATAGTGTCCAGTTTGTAAATCTGCGGCCCACCAGCCCGGCTGGAGGTGAACAGAATATGGCGATTATCGGTCATCCACTGCGGTTCAGTATCAATGCCATAGTGTTTGGTAATTCTTTCCGCCTTACGGGTGTTCAGATCCATCACGTAAATATCCGGGTTACCCAACCTTGAGTGTACAAAGGCCAATTTGGTTCCATCGGATGAGAAAGATGGCGCACTATTTGATCCATCCCATGCTACGACTTTTTCACGTTTCCCGGTTGCCAGCTCCTGGAAAAAGATTTCGCTCTGTCCATTTTCAAAAGAAACGTACGCTACTTTTTTGCCGTCAGGAGACCAGGTCGGCGACAGGATAGGTTCGTCTGAACGGAAGATAAGCTGCTCCCGGGCACCGTCTGCGTCGGCAAAGTTCAGGTTAAAACGTGAACGTTCCCGGTTAGTAGTGACGTAAACCATCTTGGTCGAAAATACCCCCGGGATACCAGTCAGCTGCCCGAAAATATGATCGCTGATGTAATGCGCAAGATCCCGCAGCTGCGTCGCCTTCCCTTTAACACGGTGATGAATCATAGTTCGCTGCTGATGAACGTCCAGCACCTGAAATTCGACAGCGTATCCACCTTCTGCGGAACTTATCTGGCCAACTACCAGATAATCCTGTTTCAGCCGCTGCCAGTCGACGTAATTTACGTCTTGTGGAGTGTGCGGCGTCGCCAGCATAAGAGAGCGATCCAGCGTGCGGAAATACCCCGAGCTTCCGAGGTCATTATTAACTATGCCGCTGATGTCTTCTGGCAGTTCCAGTGCTCCGTTCCATTCGAAAGGCACAACAGAAATCGGCAAAGCGCTCTGTCTGCCCTGCGTTACTTCAATCACTAATTCTGCGTGTGCGACCTGGCCTAATACCAGCGCCAGTACAAATAATACTCGTGTTACCAAGAGGCATTCTCCGGTCTGAATTTCATGGTTAAGCGTCGGAAGTTTTTCTCAAACACCCGAATATCGTCAGGCACAGGAAGCGGCGATGCTTTCAGAATCGCCTGCTCTACCGAACGGTCCAGTGCATCATTGCCACTGCTACGCGTTACGGTGGCGGAAATAACTTCACCGGTGGGCACCATAACAAGACGTACTTCAACTTCCAGTTCGGCACTGACATTCGGTGGATAGTTCCAGACGGACGCTACTTGTGCGCGAATAAGATCCTGATACTCCGCCGTCATCTGGGCCGCTTTTTCTGCCGCTTCGGCAGCGCGCGCAGCCTCTTCCTGTCGGCGTATTTCCGCCTCTGCCTGCTCAAGTGCCATTTGTTCCATCAATGCTTGTTCAGCTGCAGCCTGCTCCCGCGCCGCTTTTTCGGCAGCGGCTTTTTCTGCCGCCGCCTTTTCGCGTGCTGCTTTTTCTTTCGCGGCCTTCTCTTTGGCCGCTTTTTCTCTTGCTAATTTTTCCGCTGCGGCTTTTTCTTTAGCTGCCTTCTCTTCAGCAGCTTTCTGGCGCGCTCTTTGTTCGGCTTCGGCTTTCTCTTTTGCAGCCTTGTCAGCCGCAGCTTTATCTCGAGCGGCTTTTTCTTTTGCTGCTTTTTCTTTTGCTGCTTTTTCTTTCGCTGCTTTTTCTTTCGCTGCTTTTTCGCGGGCAGCCTTCTCTCGCGCTGCTTTTTCGCGCGCGAGCTTTTGCTGCCGCAGACGTTCAGCTTCACGCTGGCGCTGCAGATCTCGCTCTTTTGCCGCCTTGTTCTCTTCCTGAACAACTTTCGCAATCATGTGCGGTGGAACAGGCTCAGACATCACCGGCTTATCACGCTGCCACTCGCTCACCAGCAGGATAACGGCGACCAGGTGAATGACTACGGCACCTACAACTGGCAGGGTATAACTGCCGGGCTCGCGCCAATTCATATCAGGGGCGAGCCTCCGGATCTGGCGCTTCGGTGACGAGGCCGACGTTGGTAATTCCTGCCCCCTGAAGGTTCCCCATCAGCAGCACCACCTTACCGTACGGCACAGACTCATCACCGCGAATCATGTAGCGAGTGTCCGGCTGAGCTTTCAGTAACTTTCCTGCGTAATCTGTCACGTCAGTCAGAGACATTGGCTCTGGGTCTTCTTCCCCACGCTCAACGTAATAAAGACCATCTGAACTGACCGAAATCATCACTGTTGTGTCGTCCGGATCAATTTCGGTCGGCGTGGAGTCAACATCAGGCAGGTTCACGGGCACAGATTGCACCAACATGGGCGCAGTCACCATGAAAATAATGAGAAGAACCAGCATCACGTCGATGTAAGGAACAACGTTGATCTCCGCCATTGGGCGGCGTTTCGTCATTTGCTGCTGAAGCGGTTCCATCAGAGAGCCTCCGCTCCGGCACGCTGAGTCTGACTTACCTTGTGCGCCTGGCGATACAGCAGAGCACTGAATTCATCGGCAAAAGTGACGAGAGCCGTCTGGAACTTCTCGGTTTTAACGACGTAACGGTTATAGAAAATTACCGCAGGAATCGCCGCCAGCAGACCCATAGCCGTCGCGACCAGAGCTTCAGAAATACCCGGTGCTACCGTTGCAATCGTTGCTTGCTTCACACTGGCTAAGCCCTGGAAGGAGTGCATAATGCCCCATACAGTACCGAACAGACCGACGTACGGGCTGGTCGAGCCAATGGTTGCCAGCATTGGCAGATGATTTTCCAGCTCTTCGGTTTCCCGGGTAATCGCGATGCGCATGGCACGCTGAACACCCGCCATCATGGCTTCAGGATCCCCCGGGCTTTGTTGACGCATTTTTCCGAACTCTTTCAGGCCGGCCATAAAGACTTTTTCGGCAGACGAATTTTCTGGCTGCTGCTGGCACTCACGATAGAGGTCGTTGAGGTCAATACCTGACCAGAAACGCTCTTCAAACTGACGCATAGATTGCTCAGTGGCAGAAATCAGGCGACCGCGTTGAATAATAATGACCCAACTTAATACTGACGCTGCCACCAGCATCAGCATCACCAGCTGTACTACAAAACTCGCATTTAAAATAAGATGCGTAATTGAAACCGACTCGTTCACTTTGGCTCCGTTAGGTTTTCATCAGGGCAACGATATCAGCAGGTATTGCTGCAGGCCGCCCTTCGTTGTTAATACACGCGACACGCACCTGCGCATCGACTAAAAGTTCTTCGATTCGTTCTTCCGTTTTTTCCGCTGATTCAGACCGCCGGATCACCGTCTGGTTCAACGTCATCCCGGCTTTCGTTATTTCAGCTAACTCTGTTGTCGCGACTATCTGGTCATCTAATACGGCTGCTTTGCGATATCGGATGTTGAGATCCCGAACAACAAAACGGACTCCCGCCTGCATCAGAGCTTGCTGCTCAAAACCGAGTGAGCGCAGCCATTCGCTTCGGGCACGCTCCATATAGCGCAGGTAGTTGGCGTAAAACACGATACCACCGGCGTCCGTATCTTCGATATAGACTCTCAGGGGCCATTCAAACGCCATCGTTATCCGACCCGAAACGTGCTGGCAGATCAATCCCGAAATGGAGATAAGCGAGCTTTGTCGCCGTTCGCCCACGAGGTGTACGAGTGATGTAGCCCTGCTGCATCAGATACGGCTCAAGCACATCTTCGATGGTATCCCGCTCTTCACCAATGGAGGCTGCAAGGCTTTCGACCCCGGCCGGACCACCGTCGTATTTTTCCATTAACGTCAGCAGCAGACGGCGATCCATGTGATCAAAGCCCTGCGCATCGACGTTCAGCATGTTCAGAGCGAGGTCTGCGACTTCTTTGGTCACACGTCCGTCCGCTTTGACCTGAGCGTAGTCACGCACACGACGCAGCAAACGGTTCGCAATACGGGGGGTGCCACGCGCCCGACGGGCGACTTCCTGCGCGCCTTCTTCTTCGACCTCCAGCTCCATCAGACGCCCGGAGCGGCTGACGATGCTTGACAGGTCATGAATGTTATAAAACTCGAGGCGCTGCACAATACCGAAACGATCTCTCAACGGAGAGGTCAGCAAACCTGCTCTTGTAGTCGCCCCTACTAAGGTGAACGGCGGCAATTCAATCTTCATTGATCGTGCGGCCGGCCCCTCACCCACCATGATATCAAGCTGATAATCTTCCATAGCGGGATAGAGCACTTCTTCGACCGCCGGGCTCATGCGATGAATTTCATCGATAAAGAGCACATCGCCCTCTTCGAGGCTGGTCAGAATCGCAGCCAGATCGCCTGCTCGCTCAAGTACCGGACCGGATGTCGACTTGATCTGAACACCCATCTCTTCGGCGATGATATTGGCGAGGGTCGTTTTACCCAGACCCGGCGGGCCAAATACCAGGGTATGATCCAGCGCTTCACCACGTCCTTTGGCCGCGCCGATGAAAATCTCCATCTGCTCCCGCACATGCGGCTGACCAATGTAGTCATCCAGCATACGGGGGCGGATAGCGCGATCCTGCTTTTCTTCACCTAGCTGCGGCGTCGGTGCGATAAAGCGATCAGTTTCTATCATTTGCCACCCATGGTGTTACGCAGAGCAATACGGATCATTTCTTCAGGGGTGCTGCACTGATCTGCCACTTTCATCAACATTTTTGACGCTTCCTGCGGCTTGTAGCCGAGGGCAACCAACGCACCTTCCGCTTCAGCGAACGCTTGCTCCTGAGTATTTTTCTCCGCCTGATCGGCAGCAGCCCAGAGAGGTGCTGGGGCCTGCCATTCTTTCAGACGGTCACGCATTTCTACAATCAGGCGTTCGGCAGTCTTTTTACCCACGCCGGGTAAACGCGTCAGGGATTTAACATCTTCATTGTGAACACAGTTAGCGAAGGCATTCACATCCATACCAGACAGAATGGCCAGCGCCAGCTTGGGTCCAACACCACTGACCTTAATCAGCGTACGGAATAAAGTACGCTGCCCTTTATCACTGAAACCGTAGAGCTGATGCGCATCTTCGCGAATGGCGAGGTGGGTATAGAGAGTAATGGGCTCACCAATGGAGCCAAGGACCGCGAATGTGGACAAAGGTGCCTGCACCTCGTATCCGACGCCCTGAACATCAATAAGTAATTCCGGGGCCTGCTTTTCGAGGATGAAGCCTTGCAGTCGACCAATCATGTATGAATTTCGCTTGTGTGCTGTATAAATTAACCGGCATAGACTACCAGCAAAATACAGTGCTGCTCAATCAGGAAGCGCGGCCACGACGATAGGTTTTTAAGCCAGCACGGCTGATCAGGCTGGCGTTGGTGTGCGCATGACAAAGCGCAATGGCAAGTGCGTCGGCGGCATCCGCCTGTGGTAGCCCCGGCAGCTTAAGCAGACGCTGGACCATGTGCTGAACCTGCTCTTTTCCTGCGCCACCGGTTCCGACCACCGCCTGTTTAATAGTGCGAGGAGCATATTCGTGCACAGGCAAGGACGCCAGCTGAGCAGCCAGAATCGCAACGCCGCGAGCCTGGCCGAGCTTGAGCGCTGAGTCAGCATTTTTCCCCATGAATACCTGCTCAATGGCAAATTCCTGAGGGCAATATTGCTGGATCAGCTCGGAGACGCTCTTGTATATGGTTTCAAGCCGCTCAGGCAGCTCGCCGGTGCCTGCGCGAATGCAGCCGCTGGCAATGTATTCGATTTTACGACCGCCAACCGAATTAATCAGACCAAAGCCTGTAATACGCGAACCAGGGTCAATACCGAGAATAATCACTAGTAAGGATCAGTTCGCTGCGTTCTCAAACACCCATTGCTGACCAGAATCTTTATTCTCGACGGTCAGACGCTGCCAGTCTTCGGTTAGGGTCACACGGGTGCATGGGCTTGTGATCATCTGCGCCAGTATTGCGCCCTCTTTTGGGCCGGAGACCTGATAAGCAATACGAATGCTGTCGCCTTTGCGGCTTTGCTCATTCAATTGAACGGCATAGCCCGGAGTCGGTTTTTCACCAGCGCCAATGGTGAGTACGTCATCCACCACGGTGACACTTGGAATTGATCCACAATGCAGGTCTGTACTTGCGACCAGGTCGAGCTGCGAAATCGTACCGGCACAGGCTGACAGCACGGCTGCAGACGCAGCGACCAATAAAAAGGAGAAGAAACGTACGCTCAACATCATGAATCCCTATAAAAAAGCCGATACCCAGAATAGATATCGGCAAGTATACAGGCCGCTCCCTGGCCTGTCAGGGGACACAAAGCACCGAGGTGCTGGTTAGCGTCAGGACTTGTCAGGCTTTACCACCATAGTGATCAGCCCTCTCGTGCGGAGAATATAAATTCATCATTCTCTACATCAGCGACAATCGTGCTGCCCGGCATAAAGCGCCCCGACAGAATATCCTGTGCCAATGGGTTTTCTATCCAGCGCTGGATCGCACGCTTCAGAGGGCGCGCACCAAACACCGGATCGTACCCTACATCCACCAGCTTACTGGTAGCAGCATCCGTCAGCTCCAGGGACAGGTCGCGCTCGCGTAAGCGCTCATGCAACATGTGCAGCTGAATGTCCGCAATGCCGCGGATCTGATCTTTTTCCAACGGATGGAAAACCACAGCTTCATCAATACGGTTGATGAATTCCGGACGGAAATGGCTACCCACGACTTCCATCACAGCGTCGCGCATCGTTTCATAATCGCTGCCGCTATCCGAGGCCATGGTCTGAATCAGATCCGAGCCCAGGTTCGACGTCATCACCAGTACGGTGTTTTTGAAGTCGACACGTCTGCCCTGACCGTCAGTCAGCTGACCATCGTCCAGCACCTGAAGCAGAATATTGAAGACGTCCGGGTGCGCCTTCTCAACTTCATCCAGCAGGATGACCGAGTAGGGTTTGCGACGCACAGCTTCGGTCAGGTAACCGCCTTCTTCGTAGCCAACATAGCCCGGAGGCGCACCGATTAAGCGGGCCACCGAGTGCTTCTCCATGTATTCCGACATATCAATACGGATCATGGCGTCACGGCTGTCGAACAGGAAACCGGCCAGCGCTTTACACAGCTCTGTTTTACCTACCCCGGTTGGCCCAAGGAACAGGAAAGAGCCGTTCGGACGATTCGGATCAGAGAGCCCCGCACGTGAGCGGCGCACTGCATTCGATACCGCCGAGATCGCCTGATCCTGACCAACCACAGAATCGTGCAGCACGTCTTCCATGCGCAACAGCTTCTCGCGCTCGCCTTCCAGCATTTTGGTCACGGGCACGCCGGTCCACTTAGAGACCACTTCGGCGATTTCATCTTCGGTCACTTTGTTACGCAGCAGCGTAAACTCCTGCGTACCTGTGGTTTCGGCTTCATTAGCCGAGGCCACCTGTTTTTCCAGCTCTGGAATACGTCCGTACTGAAGCTCTGACATTTTCTGCAGATCACCAGAGCGGCGCGCGGCATCCAACTCCAGCTTGGCCTGCTCGAGTTCTTCTTTTGCCTTACTGGCGCCTTCGAGCAGAGCTTTCTCTTTCTTCCAGACTTCTTCGAGTTCAACGTAGGCCTGACCGGCTTTGTTGATTTCTTCGTTCAGGTCGCTGAGTCGCTTACGAGCGGCATCGTCTTTTTCTTTGCGCAGGGCTTCGCGCTCTATCTTCAGTTGAATCAGACGACGCTCAAGGCGATCCATTTCCTGAGGCTTGGAGTCAATCTCCATACGGATAACCGATGCAGCTTCATCGACCAGATCAATCGCCTTATCCGGTAAACGACGGTCAGCAATGTAGCGCTGCGACAGCTTAGCCGCCGAAACGATGGCGCTGTCGGTAATTTCGACACCATGGTGAACTTCGTAGCGTTCTTTCAGACCGCGCAAAATGGCAATCGAATCCTCGACACTAGGCTCATCGACCAGCACTTTCTGGAACCGACGCTCCAGTGCGGCATCTTTCTCGATAAACTCCCGGTACTCATCCAATGTAGTTGCACCGACACAATGCAGCTCGCCACGCGCAAGTGCAGGCTTGAGCATGTTGCCTGCGTCCATTGCTCCGTCACTTTTACCGGCGCCGACCATGGTATGAAGCTCGTCGATAAAGAGAATGAGCTGCCCCTCTTCTTTGGAGACATCTTTCAGAACGGCCTTAAGGCGCTCTTCGAACTCACCACGATATTTAGCACCGGCCAGGAGCGCCCCCATATCAAGAGACAGAATGCGCTTTCCTTTCAGGTTCTCGGGGACTTCGCCATTGATGATGCGCTGCGCCAGCCCTTCCACTACCGCAGTTTTACCGACCCCCGGTGGGCCAATCAGAACAGGGTTGTTTTTGGTACGACGTTGCAACACCTGAATGGTGCGGCGAATTTCTTCGTCACGGCCAATCACTGGATCAAGCTTGCCGGCTTCCGCACGCTCTGTCAGATCCACACAATATTTACTTAATGCCTGACGGCTGTCTTCTGCGTTCGCGTCGGTCACTTTTTCTCCACCACGCATATCTTTGATTGCTTTTTCAGCGTTTTCGCGGGTAACGCCTGCTTCTTTTAAGGCCTGGCCTGAAGGGCCACGCTCATCCAGCGCCACCAGTAGAAAAATCTCGCTGGAGACAAACTGATCACCACCCTTCTGGGCTTCTTTATCAGCGAGATTCAGTAAGCGGCCAAGTTCTGGAGCCAGCTGCACATTGCCATCCGGCGAGCTGACTTTAGGCTGGTCACTGAGAATGGCACGTAAACGTCCTTCCAGGTTGCTAACGTTGGCACCGCAACGGCGCAGAACGTCTTTTACTGAACTGTCGGTCTGCTCGAACAACGCCAGCAGCACGTGCACCGTATCAATCTGGTTATGATCCTGCCCCAAGGCAATGCTCTGACTCTCTGCCAGCGCGTTCTGAAGACTCGTAGTCAAACGATCCATACGCATCTTTCTGGTCTCCTACCCCTGACCAGGGGAGCTACAAACGATTAAACAATGAAGTTGCAATCTATATGGTGGCCATTTAGTAAAATTCAACATCCGCCATTAAAACTTTAATTAAATTCATGTTGCGATCTTTGATACAGCGCAAGCTTACTTCGAATACCACTCAATTCATGAGCTGCGGAAATAAATGCGTATAATCCGACGCTTTCAGCGCTCTTCAGCATTGACCATTCTCTATATAGTGCCTGCCCCGCTCAGCTCAAGGGCACAGATACTTTTCTGGATGTTATGACTTCAAATTTACGACAAGCGGCTTTATTTCTGATCGGCGGCGAAGCGCTGTTGGCCATTATGGGTGCCCTGATCAAGTTTCTTTCTGAAAGCCTGTCGACCGAGCAGATCGTGTTCTTCCGTAATGCCGCTGGTCTGCTGATCCTGATGCCTTTGATTCTGCGGCAAGGCACCACCTTACTGAAGACCTCAGTGTGGCACTGGCACCTGATGCGAGGGCTGGTCGGCGTCAGCGCGATGTACTGTTATTTCTGGGCGCTCGGTCACATGCCCCTGACTGAGGCGTTTCTGGTGAAACTCTCCAGCCCCTTCTTTATGCCACTCATTGGTTTGCTGTGGCTTGGCGAGCGCGCAGGTAAGTACAGCATAGCCGCTGTCTTTGTCGGCTTTACTGGTGTTGCCTGCATTCTTCGGCCCGACGACAGCACATTTACTTTTATTGCGTTGGTCGCTCTGCTCGGTGCTTTTCTCGCTGCACTGGCCAAAGTCACGATTCGACGTATGTCTGAAACGGAATCCAGCCAGACCATTGTTTTCTACTTTGGGGTCATTGCCGCGCTGGTCAGTGCCCCCGGTGCGGCCGTGACCTGGCAACCTGTGTCTGTGGATCTCTGGGGCTGGATTCTGCTACTCGGTCTTGTAGCAACCCTGGGTCAACTGGCTCTGACCCGAGCCTACCGTACGGCACCGACAGGGAAGGTTGGCGTCTATGCTTATAGCGCTGTGCTCTATGGAGCACTGATGGGCTGGTTGATCTGGGATGAAATTCCGATGTGGACCACCTGGCTGGGGGCCTCGCTCATCATTGCTGCTGGGTTGATCAATCTGTATAAGCCCGCAAAAAAAGCCGCATAGCGAAGGTTTCTATCTGGCTTTTATTATTTCCCTTTGTTTAACTATGGGGCTGTTAAGGCCTCTATTTCAAACTTTGAGGAAAAACCTGAAAGCTCTTTAAGTTAAAGCAGAGCACAGGTAGCCAATCAAAAGGACTCCCCATGTCGCGCGTCGATCCGTTACAAACCTTTGTCTCGGTAGTCAGAGCCAGAAACTTCTCCAGTGCAGCGGAATCGCTTGGAGTAACCCCATCAGCGGTCAGTAAACAGATCAGTGCTCTCGAAGAACGTTTAGGCGTTCGCCTTCTAAATCGCACAACCCGGTCAGTCAGCCCTACAGAAGCTGGACAGATGTTCTATCAGCATTGCGAGAATATCCTCGACTCCATCACGGAGGCTGAAAAGCTGGTGACTGATTTTGACGATACTCCCAAAGGCCGGCTACGAATTACAGCAATGTCCAACTTCGGGCGTAAAGAGCTGGCGCGCATTTTCAGCGACTTTTCTGATAAGTATCCCGATGTCAGTTTTGACCTTCACATTTCAGACCGGCCACTGGATATCGTAAAAGAGGGCTATGACTTTGCACTGCGCATCGGTTCGCTGGAAGATTCGCGACTGATCGCCAAGCCTGTCGCAGAGCAAAGAATCGTTATATGTGCCTCTCCTGCTTACCTTGAACGATGGGGAACGCCCACAACGCTTGAAGAAGTGATGAATCATCGCATTCTGGTGGTGGCTAACGCCGAATACGCACGAATCAACTGGCTACGACAGTTCGAGAAGGAGAATAACTTCACCTTGGCGAATATCGAACGCAAGCTCACCGTGAACGACATCGACCTGATTTACGAGGCTTGCCTGGCTGGCATGGGGATTACTGCCCTACCGACCTACGTGGCCGAACGCCATATTCGTAACGGCGAACTCGTTAGACTGTTCAGCGACATGGAAATCCCGGTGCGTACCATCAAGGTGGTGTTCCCACAAAATCGCTATCTGGCCAACAAAAGCCGCGCTTTCCTGGATTTCCTCACGGCCTATTTCAATAACGGTTAACGCTACTCTGTGACGGGAGTTACGCCAGGGGCACAGCGCTCATAGAAGACTGGGGGAACCCGACTGATGCGGCGCTCGTCAAAATCGAAGAAGACAATACCGGTTTTTGCTTTTGCGACGACCTTATTTTGGCTTTCGTTGATCACCATATAGACAAAATCACAGCCATACTTGTTGAAATCCGTGATGCCGACCTTGAAAGTCAGACGATCAGCCACAAATGATTCAGAGACAAAGCTTACAACGATGTCAGTCACCATAAGGCCAACACCGCCGATGTTGAACTCACTGAAGTCGTAGTTATGCAGATAGCGCAGGCGCGCTTCGTGGAGCAGCGAGATCATACGGTCATTGCCAAGATGGTTACCGTAATTGATGTCAGAAACGCGAACCGTCAGGTGTGTTGAAAAGGTAAAAACGTCGGGCAATTCAAGATTAACGCGTGCCACTGATGGCTCCTGTTGTCTCATTTGGGTTACAAATTCGGCGTGAACCCGACGCTTCTTCACAAAACAACGGGGATTTACGTTGGTATCAGGCCCTCGGTTAGGGTCTACTATTAAGTATTAACGCATGTCCGGGCCTGACTGGACGAACGGCGCGCATGGTAGCGGCGCTGACTCATAAAGACAATCGCAGGAAACAAAGGATCAGGTAAAGCTATGATGCATACCGGCAAACGCCTTCTTCTCTCAGCCACCGCCGTCGTACTCACCCTAATCGGGATCAGTGCGAACGCTACGATTCCTGAGATCAAACCCGGCACCCCGTTCACTCCTCTGGAACCAACACGGGAAGAAGCAATCACGACTCAGCAAATCATGAGCAACCTGCTGCGCGGGCATTATGAGCGTAAGCGTCTCAATAATGATCTGTCATCTGAAGTCCTGAACACTCTCCTTGATGACCTCGACGGTACGCATAGCTATTTCCTGGCGTCTGATATCGAAGAGTTTGAGCAGTTCCGCAATCACCTCGATGAAGCTCTCAGTCGTGGTGATATGAAGCCTGCTTTTTACATCTACAATCGTTTTCAGCAGCGCGTCAGTGAACGCCTGTCTTTTATGCTGAACGAGCTGGAGAAGAAGGCGAAAGACTACGACTTCAAGAGCAAGGAAGTCCTTGAGCTTGATCGCGAAGATACACCGTGGGCATCTACCCGAGCAGAGTTAGATCAGCTGTGGCGCAAACGCCTGAAGAATTCGATGCTGAACCTGCGCTTGGCGGGTAAAGAGGATGAAGACATCCTCGAGCTGCTCACCAAACGCTACCAGAATCAGTTAAACCGCGTGCACCAGAGCCGTCCGGTAGACGCTTATCAGACGTTCATGAATGCGGTTACCCGTACCTTCGATCCACACACACAGTACTTCTCACCGCGTAACTCTGAGAATTTCAACATCAACATGAGCCTGTCACTGCAGGGAATTGGCGCGGTTCTGCAGACAGAAGACGAACATACCAAGGTAGTGCGTCTGGTGCCTGGCGGCCCGGCCTCCAAGGCAGGTAACCTGGAACCTGAAGATAAGATCATCGGTGTTGCTCAGGGCGATGAAGAGATGGTCGATGTCATCGGCTGGCGTCTTGACGAGGTTGTGGATCTGATTCGCGGCCCGAAAAGCTCGACAGTTCGCCTGGAGATTCTCAGTGGAGCCGTCGCCACCGCGGAGCCGAAAACGATAGCGATCGTACGCGACGAAGTGAAACTGGAAGAACAGTCTGCGCAGAAAGAAGTGATTGAAATTCAGGATGGCAAAGACACCCGCCGCATCGGTGTGATTGATATCCCGACGTTTTACATCGATTTTGAAGGCCGGATGAATAACCTGCCAGACTATCGCAGCACCACTCGTGATGTGCGTCGTCTGGTCAATGAGCTTCTTGATGAGAAAATTGACGGGCTGATCATTGATCTGCGTAGTAATGGTGGCGGTTCATTAGAAGAAGCTATCAACCTGACAGGTCTGTTTATTCCAACTGGCCCTGTGGTTCAGGTACGTGGCGCACGCGGCGATGTTGATGTTTTACGCGACCGCGACCCTGAAGTTCTTTATGCAGGCCCAATGACGGTTCTGGTTAACCGTTTAAGCGCATCAGCCTCTGAGATTTTTGCCGGTGCCGTTCAGGACTACGGACGAGGTCTTGTCATTGGTGGTCAGACCTTTGGCAAAGGCACAGTCCAGTCATTGCGCCCACTGACTGAGGGTCAATTAAAGATCACCCAGGCAAAATTCTATCGTGTATCGGGAGACAGCACACAGAATCAGGGCGTGATCCCGGACATTATGTTCCCTTCCCTCTTTGATAAAGACAAAATCGGTGAGAGCGCGCTTGAGAAGGCGCTCCCTTGGGATACGATCAAGCCCGCCCGCGAAACCAAGAGTAATCCGGTGCGCAGCAAACTATCCCGGCTTAAAGAGTTGCATGAGGAGCGCATCAACGATAATCCGGACTTTATCTTCGTCCGCGAGCAGAAGGCCCTGGTCTCTGAGATGCGAGATAAGACTCAAGTATCCCTCAACGAAGAAGAGCGCAAGGCAGAGCGTGAAGAAAACGATCGCCGACGTCTGGCACTTGAAAACAAGCGCCGCAAAGCGAAAGGCATGCCCGAGCTGGCCTCTCTCGATGATCCAGAAGAAGACGAAAAAGTTGAAGGCGACGAAGAAAAAGACAAGTCAGCTGAGGAAAAAGATGATGAAGAGCCTGACGCCATGCTGATTGAAACGGGTAATATCCTGCTTGATTACATGCGCATGTCATCCCCCGGAATGACTGCTCTGCGTTAACTCGCTCAAGCACTCAATAAAAACGGCGACCTCAGGTCGCCGTTTTTGTATCTGTCGTAATAACCTCAACCTGCTGCCAGCAGCTACCAGCCGAGCTCAGACTTAACAAAAGGAATCGTCAGTTTTCGCTTCTCTTTTAACGATGCCTGATCCAGTTGGTCCAATATCTGACAAAGCCCTGCCATGTCCCGCGGGCCGCGATTCATGATAAAGACCGCGACATCATCAAGAAGATCAAACCCACGCTGACGCGCACGCAGTATCAGCGCCTGAACCTTCTCTTCATCAGACAAGGTCTCGACCTGATAGGTGATCCCCCAACTCAAACGGGACACCAGATCCGGCAATTTGCCGCCGCATTGTGACGGTGGTGTATTCGCTCCAATCAACAGATGGCTCTGCCGGTCACGTATTCGGTTATAAAGGTGAAACAGTGCCTCTTCCCAATCTGCATCACCCATGACTTCCTGCAGGTCGTCGATAGCGACGAGAGGCAACTGGTCGACGCCCTCCAGCATGCCAGGACCGATCTCTTTCAGCTCAGCGAGCGGCAGGTACATACTCTGATGGCCGATCCCTTCCGCGTAATGACACGCGGCCTGAAGAAGGTGACTGACACCCGAGCCGGTAGCACCCCACAAGTAGATGAAAGGTTCACCCGCGGTCGTCCACTGTCCTTGCAGTGCATCCCGAACCTGCTGATTCACGCCTGGATAATAATTAGCGAATCTGGCGTCGTCTCTGAGTGTCACCTGCAATGTCAGCTGAGACGGTTCGCTATTGCGAACTTCAGCGCTGCCAGACATAGGCTACGCCCTCCTCGTCGGCAATGATCTTTTTATCAAGCGCCATACTATCGAGCACCTGTGACCAGCCGGTTGTTAAGTCGAGTGCCAGAGTCACTTCATCCCGATCAGAGGCAACCACGACGACATCACGAACAGCCACATTAGCGCTGAGGTATTCAAGCAGCGCGCGGTAATCAGCAAAGGTGTTAATGCCAGTGACACGTATCAGTTCATTGTTATCTATCCCAGCGAGAGGGATAACCGCGTAGCGCTCTGATAATTTTTCGGCGACCTCAGCAGCAATCTCCAAAGCCAGCAATTCAGGGGTATCAGCCTGCACTGACAGAGAGTGTCGGATATCTGAGTGATGGATATAGCCAGTAAAACTGTAGGCTCCGCCAACGGCCATAATGCGCCCTGCGAGGTAACCATCACTGGAATAGCGCGCGGCGGCAGAGGCAATATCCTCTTCAAAGAGCCCCCACAGGCTGGCAACAGGCAGAGCCATCTGATCTTCGAGATCCCAGGCGGGGAACATCCAGGGTAAGCCACGGCGACGCATCGCACCATCAAATGCTGCTTTCCACTCGCCTTCTTCCGGACCAACGGCGGTACGGCCTTCGTCTGAGTTCACCGCTAACCATAACTGGGTGCGAGGACGCGAGCTTCCCCAAACAGGCGCAGCCGCCCGCTCAAGTAGTTTCTGCATGGGCCCAGCCATGAATGTGACGCTGAGCAGCAGTTGCTCTTCCGTTCCACGCTCATAACGCAGACTGCTCATATAACTCTGAGCATTGCTCTGCTCGCCCATCAAGACCGGGTTTTCGAGCACCTGCTCAGTCCCCGAGAGACGGACCAGCATACGCTGGAAAGCCCCTCCAATCGCATCACTGCGACTTTCTTCTGTCTGATCTTCAACCGGGACTGCAACATCATAAAGGTCTTTAACCGTCGCGGCAGAAGCTGAAATACTTATGCAAAATATTGTTAGGAATGTCAGGAGACGCACTACTATTCCTCAGTCTTTCGTGTCCGCAGCTATTGTGCCACGAAGCCCGCCGATAAACAGTCTGCAGTTTGTTTTTATTTGCGGGATGCAGGATGACCGACAAATCGTTAGAATACGCGCCTTTCATAAGCCACTACCTGTGACAGACGGCATGAGTGATCAAAAATCCCTGAGCTACAAAGACGCAGGCGTCGATATCGACGCTGGTAACGCACTGGTTGACCGCATCAAAGGCGTCGCCAAACGCACTCGCAGACCGGAGGTCATGGCTGGCCTTGGCGGCTTCGGTGCCCTCTTCGAGCTACCACAGGGCTATCGCCAGCCTGTGCTGGTCTCTGGAACCGATGGCGTAGGCACTAAACTGCGCCTCGCGATGGACCTTAACAAGCATGACACCATCGGTATCGATCTGGTTGCCATGTGCGTTAACGATCTGGTGGTCGCGGGTGCAGAGCCGCTTTTCTTCCTGGACTACTACGCGACCGGCAAGCTGAATGTCGATGTGGCCGCGGCCGTCGTTGAAGGCATCGGCGAAGGCTGCTCCCAGGCGGGTGCCTCTCTGGTCGGCGGTGAAACCGCTGAAATGCCAGGAATGTACGAAGGCGAAGATTACGATCTCGCTGGCTTCTGTGTCGGCATCGCTGAGAAAGACGACCTGATTGATGGCACCAAGGTATCCGCCGGCGATAAGCTGATCGCCCTTGCATCCAGTGGCCCACACTCAAACGGTTATTCTCTGATCCGTAAGATCATTGAAGTATCTGGCGCAGATCTGTCAGCAGACCTTGACGGTCAACCTGTTGCTGACGCCCTGATGGCGCCGACAAAGATTTACGTAAAATCTCTCCTCAAGCTGATCAATGCTTCAGACGTTCACGCTCTGTCTCATATCACTGGCGGTGGCTTCCAGGAAAACATTCCGCGCGTTCTGCCAGAAGGCACTAAAGCGGTTATTGATACCAATAGCTGGCAGTGGCCTGAAGTATTCACCTGGCTGCAGAGTAACGGCAACGTGGAAACCCGCGAGATGTTCCGCACCTTCAACTGTGGCGTGGGCATGATCATCGCGCTGCCAGAAGAAAAAGCTGACGCGGCGATTGCACTACTCAATGCCGAAGGTGAGCAATCGTGGATCATCGGTGAAATCCAGGAACTCAATGGTGACGAAGATGCCGTTCAGTTCACAGGAAGCCGTGCATGAACGACGTAACGTCACGCTACCCCACTGAAGACGTAGAAAAGCCACGTATCGTAATCCTGATTTCTGGCAGTGGCAGTAATATGCTGACCATTGCCGATCAGGTGCTGAGTGGCGCAATCAATGCGGAAATCGCTGGCGTGATTTGTAACGAACCTGAGGCAGCGGGCGTGCAGAAAGCCCGCGACCGAGATCTGGATGTCAGTGTCATTGATCACCGCGGTTTCACCTCCAGGGAAGAGTTTGATGTTGCCTTGATGCGCACGATTGATGACTATCAACCGGATCTGGTCGTTCTTGCGGGCTTTATGAGAATCCTCACTCCGGATCTGGTACGTCGCTACGAAGGAAGAATGCTCAACATTCACCCTTCTTTGCTGCCAAAGTATCAAGGGTTGCACACTCACCGCCGGGCACTCGAGGCGGGCGACGATCTACATGGCGTCACAGTCCACTTCGTCACCGAAGTTCTCGATGATGGCCCCAACGTTATTCAGGCGGTGGTACCTGTAATGGATGGCGACACCGAAGAAACACTGCGGAAGCGCGTGCAGCTGCAAGAGCACATCATCTATCCGATTGCCGTAAAGTGGTTTGTCGAAGGTCGCCTGGAGATGGTCTCTGGACTCGCCACCTTTGATGGAAAGCCAATGCCAGACACAGGTGTGAAACTGGAAGGATAATCCGAGGTCTCACAAGAGACCTTTCAACGACAGGACGGCACCATGATTCAAGGCCTACTCCGCAAGCAGCTGACCAATGTACTGGCCGCCGTATGTGCCACCATCACACCTATATCTGCAATATCAGATGAATCTAAAGCTCAGGCTCCCCAGACGCTAACGCCCTACTCTGTTGAATACACGAGTGAGTACCGTATCGGGTGGTTCAGCTTTGATATCGATGCAACACGTACCCTAGAGCAACGCTCGGATAACCTCTGGCGAGTTGATTTTGATGCAGAAGCAAGCATTGCATCGCTGCGGGAAACCAGTGACTTCATCTATAAAGGCAATCAAATTACTCCAGTCAACTACAGCTATCGCGCATCAGGAATGATCGACGAGCCCGACCGTACTCTGCACTTTGTTGCCGACACAAAGAGCATTGAAGACTTAGAAAAAGACCGCAAGCGGGATGACCACTGGCAGGAAGGTATCCAGGACAACCTTACCTACATGCTGCAAGCAAGCATCGAAGTAGCGAAAGGCAATACTGAGTTCACCCTGCCCGTTTTTGAAAAATCGAAAACGAAACCCTTCCGCTTCCGAGTAGTTGGGAAAGAAGAAATCAAAATCAAAGCCGGAACCTTCGACGCGATCAAAATTGAACAGGTGCGCGACAGCAAGAAACGAGAAGTTTACGCCTGGCTGGCAGATGCCCCCGGCTACCCACTGATCCGCTTGCGTGATAAAAAAGACGGCAAACTCCGCTATCAAATTCAAGCGACGGAAGTAAATTACCCGCAGCACGACGCTGAACTTTCAGACAACAGCGCACAATAACGAGGCCAAGCCATGAGACTCAGCGATGTAGACATCGAACAGAAAATTGCCTCTGGCGATATCATCATCGACCCACCACCTGGGGATGATGCTATTGCAGGAATCAGCGTTGACCTACGCCTGGATCACCGTTTTCGCGTGTTTAATAACAACTCGGTTACTCACCTCGACCTGTCGGGAGACCGCGATCAGCTCAACCGCGATATCGACCGCATCATGAGCAAAGAAATCGAGATCCCAAGAGACGAGGCACTCTACATCCACCCTGGCGAACTGATCCTCGGCGCGACGATGGAGTCAGTCAGCATTCCGGACAACCTTGTTGGCTGGCTTGACGGCCGCTCGTCACTCGCACGACTGGGCCTGATGGTGCACGTCACCGCTGGCCGGATTGATCCCGGCTGGGAAGGGCAAATCGTCCTCGAGTTTTACAATAACGGCAAACTGCCTCTGGCACTAAGACCAGAAATGATAATCTGCGCCATGTCATTTGAAACACTCAGCAGCCCCGCTGCACGCCCATACAACAAGCGTGAAAACGCAAAGTATCGTGGTCAGAAAGGGGCTGTATTCTCACGAATAGCGAAGGATTGAGCGAAGGATCAATATGAGCAAAACAATTCTGGTAACCGGTGGCGCCGGATATATCGGCAGCCATACCTGCGTTGAACTGATTGAAGCTGGCTACAATGTTGTCGTTATCGACAACCTGAGCAACAGTTCGCCCGAAGCCCTCAATCGCGTTGAAAAAATTACCGGAACAGCCCCTGTTTTTATAGAAGGTGATGTTCGCGACGCCGCCTTGGTGGCAAGTATTTTCAGCCAACATCAAATCTCTGCCGTTATCCATTTCGCTGGGTTAAAAGCTGTGGGGGAAAGCTGTCAGATGCCATTGGCTTACTATGACAACAACCTTGGCAGTACTATCACCCTTTGCGCGGAAATGGAGAAAGCCGGTGTAAAAAAACTGGTCTTCAGCTCCTCTGCAACAGTGTATGGCGACCCAGAAAAACTTCCTTTAACGGAAGACATGCCTCTTTCAGCGACGAACCCGTATGGACGGTCGAAGCTCATTATTGAAGAGATGCTTCGCGACCTTCCCGAGGCAGACCGACTCACTGATTCTGAGCAGTCATGGTCAGTTATCCTGCTTCGCTACTTCAACCCCGTTGGTTCGCACCAATCAGGTTTGATTGGCGAAGATCCGAAAGATATCCCGAATAATCTGATGCCTTACATTTCGCAAGTCGCTGTGGGTAGACGGGAGAAACTTTCAGTATTTGGTGACGACTACGACACTATCGACGGTACTGGCGTACGTGACTACATTCACGTCGTCGACCTGGCAAAAGGCCATGTCAAAGCCGTTGATAACTTACTCAGTAGCAAACCAATAAGTGGCGTAGAGGCAATCAACCTCGGC
Source organism: Thalassolituus sp. UBA3500 (assembly GCF_002377545.1). Lineage (NCBI taxonomy): Bacteria > Pseudomonadati > Pseudomonadota > Gammaproteobacteria > Oceanospirillales > Oceanospirillaceae > Thalassolituus > Thalassolituus sp. UBA3500. The sequence continues at coordinate 100,577 of NZ_DFQB01000024.1, forward strand.
ACCGGCAACGGCACCAGCGTATTACAGCTCGTTAACACCTTCGCTGAGGTTAATAACACACCTGTTCCCTATGAAATAGCGCCGCGCCGTCCCGGTGACGTAGCCGCCTGCTATGCAGACGCAACTAAAGCGAAGCAAATACTTCAATGGGAAACTGAGCTTGATATCGCTGCCATGGTCAAAGACACCTGGCATTGGCAGAGCTCTAACCCCAAAGGCTATGCAGAATCTTAAAAACTCTATAAAAATCAAAATTTTGCGCATTACTGTATTGACAGAAAAAAAGATCCTGACATAATGCGCACCACTTGATTGATGTTCCCCGATAGCTCAGTCGGTAGAGCAGTAGACTGTTAATCTATTGGTCGCTGGTTCAAGTCCAGCTCGGGGAGCCACTTCTTTTGCAAGGTCGGCGGCATGGTACAAGGACACGCGATTGACAGCTCCCTGCAGCCAGCGTCACTCTCTCGAAAATCTTTTCTTATCCATAGCACTACCGTACTATTAGGCCTGTTTATTTGCGCCTCGTTGATAACAATTGGCTCTCTTATATTCACCGGATTAACGTTACAGGCACCTCAGTTTCTGAACGTCCTTTGTGGAGCACTGATTGGTTATCTGATATCTAGTGTCACTCTCCATAACTTAGGAAGATTTCCGGGTAACAGGCCTCTTTCTTACATGATCCCGGTTCTGACAGTTTCTCTGTTGTCTATTACTGCAGTTATCATATTCACTCGCATCGATTACTCTCGCTCGGTTCTACTACTGTCCCTTTTTGTCGTGCCCGTTGTTACCTACACCGAGTTCAAGCTTCGACAGCACTTGCAAACCGGTCGTTATGCCGTTATTCCGTTTGGCTTTTATCAGGAATTAATACGCCTGAACCCATCGAAGTTTTATGCACTTGAAAAGCCAGCATTAACCGCCCCAGACACTGTCGGCATAATTGTCGATAGCAATGAGCAGCTGCCTGCCGAATGGCAACAGTTCATTGCTGCAGAGTTGTCTAAAGACACCCCGGTAATGGACTCAGTGGCTGCTTATGAATCAATTTCTGGAAAAAGCCCATTACATCATTACGGCGAGCTCGCAGGCCACGAGTTACTCCCCTCTCAGGCATACCTCACTGCTAAGAGACTACTCGAGTCTTCACTTATACTAGCAAGCGCTCCAATAACGCTACCATTTATCGTAATCGTAGCAATCGCAGTGAAACTCGAATCAAAGGGCCCTGCATTCTTTGTGCAACGTCGAATAGGCAAAGGCGGTCGTGAATTCAGCATGTATAAAATACGCAGCATGCGCACTGACTCGGAAGTTAATGGTGCTCAGTTCGCTGGCGAAGATGACCCTAGGATCACGCGAATCGGTAAATTCATACGCAAAATGCGGATTGATGAGCTTCCACAATTTCTGAATATTCTCAAGGGGGATATGGCTCTTATAGGCCCACGCCCGGAGCAAGCAGCGTTTGTAAGAGAATTCGAGAAAGTTATTCCCTTGTATAGTTTCAGACATATTGTCCGCCCTGGAATTACCGGTTGGGCTCAAGTCACTCACGGGTACGCGGCTGATGAAGACGAAACCCGAGAGAAACTGGCACATGATTTTTATTACGTGAAGAATCTCAGCGTTTGGCTGGATTTAGACATCGTCTTTAAAACGATAAAGACGATGTTGACGGGGTTTGGTGCAAGATAGACGAATATAACTAATCAGCTAAAAGCGTTAAGCGTTAAGCGTTAAGCGTTAAGCGTTAAGCGTTAAGCGTCAAAATACTCTGAAAATCTACTCCGTATATATTTTTAAATAACTCTTTACCATACTGTCGAGAGAGAAATTACTCTCAACATACCTCATAGCACTCTTAGAGGTACTTTCCAATAAGTCCGGATCGCTTAAAAGCTCAAGCAAATGTTCGCTAAAGCCTTTGACGTCGCCGGGACTCGAAAGATACCCTGTGTGTCCATCAATAATTACTTCGGGCACTCCTTCAACATCAGAGGCAATACTAGGCACACCTAGGTATGCAGCCTCTACTATATTTAAGCCAAAAGCCTCCCATAATGAGGGTTGAAGTAGGACATCAATACTCGAAAGATACTCGGATTTATTATCGACCCAACCATGAAATTCGAAATACTCTTCAATTCCCTGATTTTTAACATATGCCTTAACATCGGACAATAAAGGGCCATCCCCAGCCATAACAAACTTAATATCAAGGTGGCCTCCTCCATGATTGATAATATATTCAGCCACTTTTATGAAAGTGAACGGGTCTTTCTGCTCATCAAATCTTGCAAAGAAACCCACTCTATATACATCTTTGCGATACGACCTTTCAGCGCGGACGAGATTGTCAAAATTGACTCCATTATATATACATTTCTTATACCCCAAAAATGTCGGGTAGTATCTCAAATAATAGTTGTTAACCGAAATATTAAAATTTCCAAAACGAACTGAAAACAACTCCAATAAATAGAATAGCACTCTTTTAGGAAGCCGAACATATCGATGGAATGCTACTCCATGGATAGTATGAACTATAATAGGAATGCCAGCGAGCCTCGCTGCTATACGCGCAATAATACCCGGCTTTGTAGAGTTAGTATGCACAATATCAAACTCTTCATTTCGAAAGATCCGATACAAACGAAAGAACGCTCTAAAATCATGAAGTCCAATCTCCCTTTTCAAAGACGGAATGAACACTACCTTAATCCCCAAATCTTGACAGATACGTTTAGTGTTCGAATTAGGTTCACCACCAAAAATTATCGTTTTATCGAATTCACTACCAATATTGGAGAGTATATCTAACGAAACACGCTGAGCACCGGCCAACCCGGAAAATACATTTACATGAACTATCTTTCTCATAAAAACCTATAAAACTACTGCCTGATAAATCTCTTTATTACTGAAAAATACCGAGAGACGAAACTCATCTCAAATATTCTTCTTAGGAAAAACTCGAAGTTAAAATTAAAACTAGAGTTAAGGATTCTATCAACTTCAGAGTCACGAAACTCCGAAACATTCGTACTAGATCGATATGCAGACAAATCCATAAAAACTTTATCAACCACGTCTTTAGGAGTCGCATTATCAAAGTTGTCTGAAACAGAATCCATCTGGTATTCCATTAATTGCTCTTGACAGTTTATAAAGCTTTGAAAGGTATCATCAAATATATCAATGGAAGGAATATTCCATGCTGTTGCAACAGCCGTTGGTTCAGATCGATATATTAACTGGGCAGTTGCCTTACCATGATACATTGAAGTAACTACAACGGAGCTAGGCGTAGATATAACATGGCTATATTTAGAAAGGCAATCCTCAAAAGAGCCATCTACATCATTAGAAACAGAGCCACCATGCAACAAAGAGTCAAGAATAGCTCTATCAAATATTCTAAATGAGAAATCAATACGTTTCTCAAACAAGTAATCTGATAAATCATTAATAAGACCAACGAGACGATCAAATTCTTTCTTACTAAAATAAGCGTTATTGGCTGTAGTTATAAGAATTCTTTCAAACTTAGCATGGATGTTCATCGGTTCTTTCATGGTTAACATTCGACCGGGCATGTAATTTATAAAACTTGTACTACCAGCGTATACATAGACTCTACTAACTGTCGCAAAATATGTAAATGGCAAAAAACCATACAATACCCTGTTGTTACCAGATAAGAGTGGGTTTCTTAATGAATTAGCAAGGTCATATAAACCATCTGAAAAGAATAGCGTCGGAACATCAGCACTCTGACACTTGCAGCATACCAAGTTTGAAATACTAGACGAGTAGTTTGTTGCAACAACAAGATCGAACTCGCGGAAAAAATCAGAATGCTTCCTAAAATACTTTCTACCGTCAAACTGACATTCCCACTCACCAAAACCGTCTAGTAAACCCAGCGACCTGCATTTGTTCTCGGATTCAACAAATAATATTCTCTTTCTCATTCTAGGACACTACTCTGATAAATTCTCTCGCAAATGACAACTTGTCGAATTCATCGGAGAGAGGACTATTTCTTAGTACCTCATAACTCCTCGAGCCTATGATATGCTTAACATCTTCATCCGTAGAACATACGTAACCGTCAACACCGTGCGATACAACTTCACTAACACCACCAAGATCGTTACCTATAGCGGGTAAGCCACAAGCAATCGCTTCTTTATAAACAAGTGGATAGGCCTCCTCAAAATCTGACAACAACCAAAACAGGTCAGCCTGGGCGTAGTAATATAATAGGGATTTTCGATCAACCCTTCCAAGCAAGGTTAATCTATTCTGCAAGCCATACTTAGATATATCGTTCTCAAACTCCTTGCGATAGTCACCGTCCCCTGCAATTACCCAATGGATCTCTTTATCGCCATCCTGAACTATTTCATTAAAAATTTTCAGCATCCGTGCGTACCCCTTCCCCTCGACCAACCTAGAAGCGGTTATCAATACTGTCTTTCCTTCCATGCCAGACAGCTGATATTCAGGAGGAATATCAGTAGTTCTATAAAAGAGAGACTTATCAATGTGGTTTTCTAGTACCTTAACCTTGCTCAAGTCTTGCGGTAAACCTAAATTGAGTAACCATCCCTTGATGAAACTACTAACACAAACAACTCTATACGAATCCCGGATGCTACGGCGGAATATTTTATCAAAAGAAAGTATGGTTGATTTCAAAAAGCCAGAAAACTCTAGATACTTCTCTTTACCATGGATGTAGTGTACATAGGGGAAATCCGATGATTTAGTTAAATAGCTAATAGCAAAGTCGTTGTAGACGAGAAGATCACAATCAGTTGGAACTACACGGCGGAAAATATAAGGATAACTTACAAACCAGGTATTCCGGAAAACGGGAATACGAACTATTTTGAATCCAGAGTCAGAGTCAATAATTACCCTTTTTCGCAAAACACTTAACAAGCTAGCGTCATATTGGGTAATAACTGAAACATAGTATCCGTCAAGCTGACTTAATGAAGTTGCTAAATCTCTGGCGACAATACCAGCGCCCCCAATTCTTGGCGGGTACTCATGGGTTGCGATAACAACATGTTTCATAACGACTTTCCAAACCTGGGCGGATACATGTAACAAAAAACGATATACAGATAGAAGGGAACGGTAAATATCAAATCAAGCGTCAAAAGACTTACAGCATATACTAAGTGGAGCGCGATCAACAATACAGATGTCTCAGTCAAGCCACACAATAGCAGCCTAACCAATCTGAGTAACCATAAACTCACTAACAAAACCGTTAAGCCTAAACCAAAGCAGTATACTAAGTAGAGAACAGTATTGTGTGTCGATTTATGAAACACACCCTCATTTAAGTAGCGAACAACGTCAAAAGTGATCCCATTTCCTATATATCCAACACCAGATTGAAGCGCATTATCCAAGTGTGAATACCAAACCCAAAGCCTGGAGTCTGCAATATCTCCATAATCAAAAACTGAGCGCCCCAGATAGACACTCAGTAGCGCCAGAACAGCAGCACCTAACGCCGCCATTGCTACAACCAATGTTTTCTTAGAGTAACCACTACCGCTCCACCCCGAAGCAAGAAGTAAAAGGAAAAGACATAAAACGCCTGCCCTTGAAAGCGTCAAGACAACCGAAATTATAGATACAATAATAAAAATTCTAGGCACCTTGAAATCATGAATCGCAGCCAGACACAACGCTACACCCAGAAAAATGTTAACGTAAAATGCATAAAAGTTCGGATCTAAAGCGAAGCCGTTATACCTGATCCGGGTACCGTCAAAAAAAACTAATGAGGAAAGTGTATTGACAAGGTCGGCTCGCTCACTGATGTCAGAGTGTATATTCACGTACGTTCCCGTGTATATACAATATGCGTAGACTACGATTCCTGAAATATAAACAAGCGTGTTAGCAAATACTACGGTCTCAAACGAAGCCTTCAAATCCCTTAGCAACAAATAGGAGTAAATCAGTATCATGCCAATAAAAATATAAGCAGAAGCATCAAAAGTAAGAGTTCCATTGTACAAATAAACTACCAGGGCATGAACTAACATGAACGCAGCCACCCCAACAATCACCTTTTTTGCTCTACCTTTATAGGAGAAAATAATAGCAACAACTTGGTATGGCTTAATAGCAACTCCCAGCACCGGAAATCCGATCGAGTGCAAAGCATACACGAAGCCGAGAATAAGGCTGTAAATCCTACCCAATTTCATTTATACCTCGCTTTCATCAGAGATTTGCACATTAAAATTTTAGAATCACATAAAGTGCAAATTGCTTAGCACTAATAAACCTATAGTACATCCATGACCTATCAATAAGAGCTTTGGCAAGATTTCTGTAGTCATTCTTATAACTAACCACGGCAAGCTGAAACAACTCCTTCGATAAGGCGTAATTAATATATTTAAGATCTATATTCTTCAATTCCATGGCTTTAAACGTAGAGACGTACTTTTCAGCCAAGTCTAGTATGTCACTCTCCGTAAACCTGGCTCTTGATTGACTCCATGATGCTTCAGCCTCTACTCGATAAGCCGTAGTTACGTCACAAAGGTACGATGCCCCTTTTTTCGCAGCCCCAAGCAATTGAACAAAATAGTCGCCAACAGGTGCCGATAGAAACCAATCAGGCAAGTCCTGAAGTATATCTCTCTTCACTAATATAGAGGCAGTCGGCATTGCGCCTCCCCCTCTTTTTAGTAAATCTAACACGCCCACAACACCAGTTGACTTATATTCTTTATCATAAAAAGGCGTTACATTTCCTTTCGCATCTACTTTAATAGCATTTGTAAAAGAGATATCTGTATCTGTAGATTTTATTTGATCAAATTGCTTCTGCAGCTTATATTCATCAATCCAGTAATCATCACCCTCACATAATGCAATAAATTCACCTCTCGCTTGACTCCAACAATTAATAAAAGGCAAATGCGGATTTATCGAGAACTGATTACGGGTCTGCAATATGCATTTTAATTTATTCGGATACTGTTTCTCGTAATTTTTTAATAGCAATGCAGTGCCATCGGTGGAGCAATCATCATGCACGACTATATCGAAAAAGAAATCAGTTTTCTGGCTCAGGATACTTTGTAAAGTCTGCTCGATGTAGCCAACCTGATTATAAGTATTAACGCAAACGGATATTCGGATATCAGAAGTCCTGTTCATACTATCTGAATCTCCGAAGAAAATGTAAATGTAGAGCCCTGGAAGATAGGATACTACTTGCAAAAACTAGCAAAGCGACTACAGAAAGAAGTATAAACAATTCTACTCTGTCCATATCAACAGGCAGAAGCAAAGAGATAATAGTTCCGAGAATCATCGGCGGAAAGTACACCCGCAATACATCGTTAAACAACCACTTCAGGTGCAACCCTGGTACAAGCTTCTTATGTACATAGCCCAACCAAAGTATCAAATAGCTAGTGTGAACGGTCAACCATGCCCAGCCGGCACCTTCAGCACCGAAGTTGCTCGCAGCATAAACCATTACTGGAATCAAAATTGCCAGCGTAAAAATATTGCCCGCTAAATGGTACCTTAGATCCCCCATAGCATACTGCAGGTAATAAGGAAATGCGGCAATGGCGAGTACACCATAGCCAGAAGCATAAAGTGTCAAAGTTATGGAAGAGTTTTTCGCAATATGAGCATCCCCGGTCCATACATATAAAATACTCTCAGAAAATATAGCAATGAATATTGCCGCCGACCCTGCGACGGCAGCGACGAGTTGTGTAGTCGCTCGGTAAATATTAATCATGCCATCAGCATCCCCCGAAGAGTATAAATGAGCCATCCTAGGCATAATGGCAGTACTCACAGGTGTACTAAGAGTAAGAATTCCAGCTGCAAACAATACAGCCAAAGAAAAGTAACCATATTCGGCTAAAGGCAATATTCCAGAAAGTACCAGTTTATCTACCTGCGTCACCATAACCCAAATAGAGGAAGTAAGAGCAACACTTAAAGAGAATTTGAGTAACGGTCTAACCGGCTTGAGAGACCAACCAATTGTCCCGCCACAACTCATCGGATCTGGTAAGGCTGACCTTGAAATCAAAAAGAGCGCAATTAATTCTATTACAGCAATGCATAACTGGTGGTAGAAAAAGACTTCTATATTAAAACCCAATACCGCCATGGACCCGAATACACCGATGAAACGTAGACTTGTCACAACGATATTTATAACACTCAACTGAATAATCTTTTCGTAACCGGTTATAACTCCTCTGTAAAGGCCTGAGAGCCATCTGATTGCTACACTAATGGCCATAATCTGGACAGCGAGTATTATTTCACTTACGCCCAAAGTACTGGTTTTCAGCCACTGAGTGGCCACTTCATCAGAGAAAAACCATAACGCGCCCCCACCTACGGATGCTATTGCGAAAAAGATTAAAGAAAGCGCACGATATAACTGCCTATATTGCAACGCGGATAATGAGCCAGCACAAAAACGCGCAGTTTCTCGACTAATGGTAGGGGTCAAGCCCAGATCAAGGAGTGCAAACCACGCCTGGAGCATTGTAAAAAAACCAATCAGACCATATGCCTCTGCCCCCATATACTCGACATACAATGGCAAGATGAATATACCTAATCCTGCCATGTACATCTGGCTCGCATAGCTTGCAACGACGTTAGCCTTAAAAGACATCATAACCCCACTAGTAGTAGTCAAATATGCTATTTGCACTGCTCTCGGTGGAAATCTGTTCGAAGGCAAGCCATTGATATCACATTCTTATATTCCCCTTCCTTATAGACAGACTCTCTGAACAGTCCTTCTTCTATAAAACCGAACTTCTTATAGAGTGATATCGCTGGGGAATTATTCTGCAAAACAGTTAGATACACTCTATGAAGATTAAGATCTGAGAAAGCATGCTCAAGAGCTTCACGAATCGCATAAGTTCCAGCCCCTTTCCCGCGATGCTGTTTCTCGCCTACCATAATTGCCAGCTCACAGTTTCTGTTTAACCAGTCGATCGCGATAAGGTACACGACCCCTACGACCGCCTTTGAAACCTTACAGCATACCGCTAACCTTACGTTATTATTTCTACGCTCCATATAGCTATCAAGCCACCGAGCATCTACTGAAACATCGATATAACGGAAGCCGGCTCCCAACTTAGATATTAGTTCACGATCAGCGCGCCATGAGTTAATAACAACAGCATCCTCTTTACACAGCTCCCTAAGAAAGTATTCTTGAGACATACCTTAACTCCATCAATATATCACTATCGCCTAGTCTCTGATCACAAGGTAAGGCCAAAAGGTTTTTGGCTAAAAATCTTTCTACCTCGCTACCTCTTTCGGTACACTCGGGCCAATAGCTGGCAACATAACACCTTAGATTTATTAATTCCGACTTCACCTTGCAGGAAGTGCCATCAGGAACATAAGGGTAAAGCATAGGACCTTCATTATCTACGGCGCTAACTTCTAACTTATTAGAGCCACACAAGCTATCTCGCAGTTTATTAAAATTCTTGTTACGTCTTTGGAGAACAGATGAATAGTCTATCGACTCTAATACCCGCTGAGTTAACAGAGACATTCTTTTCGGCGAAAGATCATCTAATGACTTTTCCGCTTTTTGATAGCTAGAGTATCCATCTTCAGGCTCTCCCGCTAACCTCTTCAATAAATGCTCGGTGCGATGAATCGAGCTCATATCAATTTCTTCTGGTTCTTTCAAAGGTAAATTTGTTACTAGCAAACCACCGTCCGGCACACCAAAAAATTTTCTTGGAGAGTAGAGTGTGGCTAAACAGTCCTTTGGCTGGGAAAAGAACGCCTGGGAGTGATCAAATACAACCCTTTCATTACCGTACTTAGATAACAATTCATCTTCATAGGATGAGCAAACACCGAAGTAGTTAACGTAAAGCAACAAGTCATTACTACGTAAATCAACCTGGCTTGATATTTCAAACTTTAGATTTATAGAATAGAACTTAACATCGATACCAAGATAAGCCATGGGTGTAAGCATAGAATTGCAAACGTAGTATGGCATCCAAACACATCTGGGCTTTTTATACTGCAACAGTGCTACGAAGGCAGCCCGTGCAGATTGGTATTTCAGTGTATCCGGGTAATAAAGCCCTGGACCTTTAGGCAGTTCAAGTTCGAAGTACCCGCCGATTGCTCTATTCTGTAATGACACGAATATCGTTTTCCATATTGTCAATCATATCGAGCATTACAGCCATATTCGGATACCTAAGTATCATAGTTCCAAGCGTATCATGTGATCCACTGTATCGATTAACGGGATCTCCGGGGCTAACTTGGATATTTTTCTCTACAATATATTTTTTTACGCGATCGGATAGCCATACATCTTTATACCGACCATTCTCTAACGAATGAAGCATGTAACTAGACCAGTATCCGTCTGTTTGTTGCTGCACTAACGCGCTACAATCGTTACCGAGTGCTGCTTCCACTGTGTAAGCAATTAAGTCCACATTTGTGGCATAACGTATGACTTCAGGGATCAAGCACCCACCATTCCTTGGACCGAGCTCAAGGAAATAGAACTCACCTTCGTCAGAGAATACAAAATCGAAGTTCAGCGCACCTGTTTTCATATCCAGCAGTGTCAATAACCTCTGACTATCAGCATGTGCTCTTTTAAGTAGCTCAGCAGAATGGGAGGTTGGGAATGTCTGGCCAATCGGAACCAGTCCATTGCATAACTTATCAAAATGCTCGTCAGCCCAGCAACGAAACACCAACTGCCCATCAACAACGAAACCGTCTCCAGCGACTTGATACCCAGCTCTGTGAATCTTTTCTTCGACCACAACCATCTTCTCACGGGAAAATGATAATGCATGCTCAAATGCAGCCTGAAACATATCATCGTCCTCCAAGTGGGTTACCCCTTTGCTGCCGGAGGAGTCAACAGGTTTTACGAAAACCGGTAAGCCAATCTCATCAAGCCACGCTCTTGCTTGTTCCACTTCGCGAAACGATTTGGATCGTGGCACGTTAAAGCCATTCTCTCTCAAGAACTCGCGAAACAGATCTTTCCGTGCAAGTATTTCAACTGACTTATATGGGTTACCCGGTAGTTCCAGCTGCTCGGCGACATAAGCAGCCGTAGGGGCTGCTGGATCCGAGGCATATGCAACAATTCCATCAATACCCAGACTATTTGCGAGTCTAAGAACGTCCTCTTTATCTGTAGTCGATACATTATGGTACTCATGAGCTAGTTTATGCCCAGGATTGTCCGGTAAGTAGTCGCACGTAATTACATAATATCCCTGTTTCAAGGCGTACTCTATCGGTGGAACCTGGGTAGGCGCACCACCTAAAAAAAGAATTCTTTTCATAACTCAGCCACCGTATTAACTATGCTAATGATCTTTGCAAGAGATAGCTCATCCAACTCCGAATAAATCGGTAAACATACGATCCTTCTTGATACATATTCAGATTCGGGGCAACTTGATCCGCTTCCATAAATAGTTTTATTTAAAGAAGGATAGAAATATCGCCGAGCCAATATACCTTCATTTTTCAGCCGGTCCAGCAACTGGTAAACCTGCGTCTCATCGTCGAATAAAATAGGCATATATGCATTGTTAGGAGTTGACTCATTCAGCTCCTGGACCTTTATAGATTTTGTTAAATTAGTTTTATAGTACTCCGCAATCCTTTTTCGTGCGGCCAGATTCTCATCTATTTCGTCGAGCACACACAATCCCATTGCCGCCTGAAACTCGTTCATTTTCGCATTAATTCCGATCTCGGATATCGTATGGGGATCCGAGAGCCCGAAATTTATTATTTCCTGAGCTCTTTTGAGGTCTGACTCATATTTGAATACTATTGCCCCACCTTCAACCGTATGAAAAAGTTTAGTTGCATGAAAACTTAAGGTTGACGCATCTCCCCAAGAGAGGATACTTTTACCTTTAATTCTCACATCGAACGCATGAGAAGCGTCATAAACTACTTTTAACTTATTTTGAGATGCTATCTTATCTATTTCCTCAACATCGCAAGCGTTACCGAATACATGCACGGGGACGATCACTTCAGTATCGGGTGTGATATTTTCTTTTATACTATCCGGTGTCAGGCACCACCCAGCTGGATCAATATCTCCAAAAACTGGTTTTATCCCTTCCCACTTAAGTGAGCTCACAGTAGCAACAAATGTAAAAGGAGACGTAATCGCCTCAGTAATTGAGCTACTACGGTTTCCAATTTCTAATGCTTTGTACGCAACCTGCAACGCAAGCGTACCGTTAGATACCAGTAACAAATTTTTAACGCCTAGATATTGTTCAAGGCGCCTCGTCAGCTCTTGCTGTAATGGCCCACCGTTTGTAAGCCAACCACGTTCGTATATGCCATCGATATAGGTGTTTAGTTTATCTCTAGAGGGCAAGTAAGGTTTAGTTACTGGAATCATGGCTCCGCACCTAGCAGGGCTAACAAATATTCCCCATAACTATTTTTACTCATACGCTTGGCAAGTTTTCTTAATTCGTCAGCAGCTAGCCATCCATTATTGAAAGCAATTTCTTCAAGACACGCTACTTTGTAGCCCTGGCGTTTTTCCAGTGTTTCTACAAACTGTGCGGCTTCCAGCAGACTTTCATGAGTGCCCGTATCCAACCACGCAAAACCTCGACCCAAAAGCTCTACATTCAGATCACCCGATTCCAAATAGGCATTATTTACGCAAGTAATTTCCAATTCTCCACGTTCGGACGGCTTAACATTCTTAGCTATCTCGATAACGCGATTATCGTAAAAGTACAGACCTGTTACGGCAAAGTTTGACTTTGGCTTATCAGGTTTTTCTTCTATTGAAAGCGCCTTCATCTGATCATCGAAATCGACAACACCAAAGCGCTCCGGATCTTTAACCTGATATCCGAAAACGGTTGCGCCTTTCCCGTCTTTCGCTCTTTTTACTGCATCTTTGAGCTTCGGTGTGAAGCCTTGGCCATAGTATATGTTGTCACCTAATACAAGACACACATCCTCTTTACCAATGAAGTTCTCTCCAATAGTAAATGCTTGTGCAAGCCCTTCAGGCCTTTCCTGAACAGCATATGACAAGTCTACGCCTAAATGACTACCATCACCTAACAATCGTTTGAAACCAGATTGGTCTTCGGGTGTAGTTATTATTAATATCTCTCGAATCCCAGCCAACATTAACACTGATAACGGGTAATAAATCATTGGTTTATCATAGATCGGTAACAGCTGCTTAGACACGCCCATGGTAATTGGATAGAGCCTCGTACCCGAGCCACCCGCTAATACGATACCTTTCATAATGCCTCACCAATTCGAGTCAATTTGTAGTCACCATTTAGAACGCGTGACCACCAATGTTCATTTTCAAGATACCAGTGAATTGTTTTCTCAAGACCAGACTCGAAAGTTTCAACAGGCTTCCAACCCAACTCCTTTTCGATTTTGCTAGCATCAATAGCATACCTGCGATCGTGCCCCGGTCTGTCTTTCACATTCTTAATTAAGCCTCCATAACCCTCGGACAGACCTGACTTTCCAATCTCCTGATCGAGGATCCGACAAATGGTTTTAACAACATCTATATTCATCTTTTCATTATGGCCGCCGATATTATAGGTTTCGCCGGCTACCCCCGTTGTCACCACCAGATGTAAAGCTTTTGCGTGGTCCTCCACATACAACCAATCCCTGATCTGATCCCCTGCCCCGTATACTGGAAGACTTTTGCCATGAAGAGCATTAAGAATTACATGAGGGATTAGCTTCTCAGGAAAGTGGTACGGGCCGTAGTTATTGGAGCAATTTGTAACGATTACGGGTAAACCGTATGTCCGCATCCATGCACGAACCAAGTGGTCCGAGCTCGCCTTGCTCGCCGAATAGGGCGAGCTAGGAGCGTATGAAGTAGTCTCTGTAAAAAGACGTTGACAAGCATTCGCTTCCTCTAACGGGTGTGGCAGGTCACCATAAACTTCGTCAGTACTAACGTGATGAAACCGGAATGAGTTCTTCTGCGTTTCAGGGAGCTTCGACCAGTACGCCCTAGCCACCTCAAGCAGGTTGCAGGTACCTACGATGTTCGTTTCAATAAAGGCAGCAGGTCCCTCAATAGAGCGGTCAACATGGCTTTCCGCTGCCAAGTGCATAACGGCATCGGGTTTGTGCTGATCAAACACTCTCTCAAGTTCAGGGAGATCGCAAATATCTACCTTTTCAAAGGCATACCTCTCGGAACTACTGACTCCTTTCAAGTTATCGAGATTACCTGCATATGTTAATTTGTCGACGTTAACAACAGAGTCATCAGTGCTATTTATTATGTACCTTATAACGGCAGAGCCAATAAAGCCTGCACCACCTGTCACTAATATTTTCATGATCAAAACCCAAGAATTTGGTCAAAACCGCTTAAAACTAATTACTTCTGATTATCTGATGCTTGGCAAATTATCAGCTTGCTAGCGATGACACCCTATAAGATATATAACGCCGATTACAGCGTTTCAAAGATCGAAACCAGGCTCTCTTGAGGGTATTGGCCCTGAGTAACCGGCCTCCCAATCACCATATAATCCACACCCGCCTCAACCGCCTGCTTCGGCGTCATCACACGCTTCTGATCGCCAATATCCGAACCCTCAGGCCGAATCCCAGGCGTCACCGTCAGAAAGTCTTTACCGCAGACATCTCGAATCAACCCGACTTCCCGTGCGGAGCACACCACACCATCAAGTCCAGATGCTTGAGCTAACTTAGCGAGTCGTTCTACTTGCACCATAGGCTGGATATCCAAACCAATACCGGCAAGATCGCTTTGCTCCATTGAGGTAAGAACCGTTACTCCAATAAGCAGCGGCTTGTGCGATTTCTTTTCGAGTTCGTTACGGGCAGCTTCCATCATTCGCTGGCCACCAGAGGCATGAACATTCACCATCCATACTCCCAGGTCTGCAGCAACGCCTACGGCTTTGGCGCAGGTATTGGGAATATCGTGGAACTTCAGATCAAGAAATACTTCGTAGCTTCGCTTGTAAAGTTCTTCGAGGATGGCAGGGCCAGTAGCGGTATACAGCTCCTTCCCTACTTTGACACGACATAAGGACGGATCGAGTTGATCTGCCATCGCCAGTGCCTGTTTCATATCGGGGAAGTCGAGGGCGACGACAATAGGTGAAGTTGTGGTCATAAGTCTGGCTTTTTCTGAGCAGGCGATGGTACGAATGGTCTTATGCTTGCCCAGTCTTTACAACTCGGGCAGCGCCAATGCGGTTCCTTCGCCTTAAATCCGCAATTTGAGCAGACGAATTTTGGTTCGGCTGCAACGATGCCGCGGAGAATATCATAGAGCTGTAACAACTGCGACTTGTCGAGCTGCTGACGCTGCGTAACGATGAGCTCGGCGAGTGCCAGAAACCCCTGATTTGACGGGCGCAACCTGAGTTCATCAAGAATTCTGCTTACTGCTTCTTCGGGAGTGCCCTGTGTAACAACAACCCCCATAGACGCCATCAGCGCAGGTACGTACCCGGTCCTGGCCCACTGATCGTGAAGATGCGTTTTCAGCCCCTCTTTATCGCCACTTACGCTGAACGCTTCGGTCATTCGCTCAACAACACTAACAACACTGCTTTCATCAATCTCTGCCGCCTTGAGGTAACAGCGGACAGCTTCCCGATGTTCGCTCTGACCGAACGCAAGATCGCCCTGAACGACGTAAGCGCGTGCGCAGGCAGAGTCAATCTTCAGCGCTTGCTTACATAACTGCTGAACCTCAAGGAAGTCAGACTTTTTAAGTGCTCTCTCTGCCAGTTCACAGGCCGCATGAGAAACACGGCGATTCAGGCGAGCAGTCGACGGTAGCTTTTTGTCTTTGTAGAGCTCAAGAATATTACTCCACTCCCCCTCTTCTTCGAGGAGCTCTATCAACAGAGTCGCTGCTCGATCTGAGCTTCGCCCTTTCGCTGCAAGTAACTCTCGTAATATGCGCTCAGCGCGATCGAGCAATCCGGCCGCCGAGTAGTCACAAGCCAGTTCGAACTGAATTGCATATAAGGCACTGCGCTCAAGATCAGCACGAGCAAAAAGCTTCTGGTGCAGGTGCATTGCCCTGTCTAGCTCACCTTTGTCTCTGAGACTCTTACCAAGCTTAAGCAGCAGATCGATAGACTCATCATCCATCTGATCTATTTTGATGAGTTTCTCAAGGGCGGCATCATTGCTCTCGGCAAGCAGGTAGTCTACGGAGGGGATCCAATCGGGGTAGTTTACTTTCTTGCCCTGCTGGGCGTAGCGATAGCCAAGGGTCCAACCCAACGCTACTGCGGCAAGTAGCAGGATATATAAGAGTGCGGTGTCGAACAGTTCAGCAGACAGCATGGTCGATGGGTACTTCGTTCAATGTCAGTATTCGAGTCGGCTTAAACCGATTAATTCCTCAGATCCGGAACTTATGCAGGCATACTGTCATTCACCTGATCACGCAATTCTTTACCCGGTTTGAAATGGGGTACAAACTTCCCCTGCAATTCAACTGTTTCACCCGTTTTTGGGTTACGGCCAACGCGTGGAGCTCTGTAATGGAGCGAGAAACTGCCGAAGCCCCGTATTTCGATACGGTCTCCAGAGGACAAAGTCTGAGACATATGATCCAGCAACGTCTTAACCGCCAGCTCGACATCTTTGGCCGACAACTGCGGCTGGCGACTGACGATTCTCTCTATTAACTCGGATTTCGTCACTGCATTCCCTCCTTGAGAACGAAGCTTTTGGATAATTCCAGTTAAATCATGCAGTTAGCCGATGAGTTTTGCAAGCTACAAGCCCAAGAAACGGTCAATTGTGGGCAATCCATTGTTTTCAGGCACAAAAAAACCCGCCGAAGCGGGTTTCTTTGCTAGCGTTAAGGATTACTCCTTGCCGCGAAGCTGCTCTTTCAGCAGGTCACCAATAGTGGTAGGACCTGTCATTTCAGCTTCTGCTTTCGCACGCTGCTCTTTCAGAGCTTCTTTATCAGCTACTGAGTCTTTCGCCTTAACAGACAGGCTAATGGTGCGGTTCTTGCGATCAACGGAGGTGATTGCAGCTTCAATGCTGTCGCCTTCGTTCAGTGCATTACGTGCATCTTCAACTTTGTCCTGGCTGATTTCTGAAGCGCGCAGGGTTGCCTCAACACCTTCAGCAATTTCAACAGTCGCTGCTTTCGCGTCAACTGCGATCACCTTACCAGTAACGATAGTGCCTTTGTCGTTTTCAGATACGAACTCTGAGAACGGATCGCTTTCCAACTGCTTCACGCCCAGAGAGATACGCTCACGCTCTGGATCGATTGACAGGATAACGGTTTCCAGCTCATCGCCTTTCTTATAGTTACGAACGGCATCTTCACCAGTATCGTTCCAAGAGATATCAGACAGGTGAACCAGACCATCAATGCCGCCGTCCAGACCGATGAAGATACCAAAGTCAGTGATTGACTTGATCTTACCTGCGATCTTGTCGCCTTTATTGAACTTGGTACCGAACTCTTCCCATGGGTTCATGGTGCACTGCTTGATACCCAGAGAGATACGACGACGTTCTTCATCGATGTCCAGAATCATCACTTCTACTTCGTCGCCAACCTGAACAACTTTGCTTGGGTGGATGTTCTTGTTAGTCCAGTCCATTTCAGAAACGTGGACCAGACCTTCAACACCTTCTTCCAGCTCAGCGAAGCAGCCGTAGTCAGTCAGGTTAGTAACGCGTGCTTTAACACGAGCGTTTTCTGGGTAACGGTCATTGATGTTCACCCATGGGTCATCACCCAGCTGCTTCAGACCCAGTGACACGCGGTTACGCTCACGGTCGAACTTCAGTACTTTAACGTCGATTTCGTCACCAACAGCAACGATTTCGCTTGGGTGCTTGATACGCTTCCAAGCCATGTCAGTAATGTGCAGCAGGCCGTCAACACCGCCCAGATCTACGAATGCACCGTAGTCGGTCAGGTTCTTAACGATACCTTTAACAGACTGACCTTCCTGCAGGTTAGCCAGCAGCTCTTCACGTTCCTGGCTGTTAGCAGCTTCGAGAACGGCACGACGAGAAACAACAACGTTGTTGCGCTTAGCATCGAGCTTGATCACTTTGAATTCGAGTTCTTTGCCTTCCAGGTGCGCGGTGTCGCGTACTGGACGAACGTCAACCAGAGAGCCTGGCAGGAACGCACGGATGTTTTTCAGTTCAACAGTGAAGCCACCTTTGACCTTACCGTTGATAACACCAGTAACCATTTCATCAGCTTCGAAAGCTTTTTCCAGCTCTTTCCAGCTTTCAGCGCGCTTAGCTTTTTCACGAGACAGTTTGGTTTCACCGAAGCCATCTTCAACAGCTTCCAGTGAGACGAAGGTTTCGTCGCCAACAGCAACTTCCAGTTCGCCTTTGTCATTCAGGAACTGGCTGCGCGGAATAACAGCTTCCGACTTCAGGCCTGAGTTAACGGTTACCCAGTCGCTGTCGATATCAACAACGGTACCAGCAACAATTGAACCCGGCTGCATGTCCAGTTCTTTAAGGGATTCTTCAAATAGATCAGCAAAGCTTTCGCTCATGTATATACACCTGTCTCATAAAACGCGCTGCTATCCGCAGTTCGCGCTGACCAGACTGCCAGCATCTGGGGTTAGTTAATAATAAAACGCTCTGTACCGACTTCCTTCGGGAAGCTGGCAGATACAGAGGTTTTAATCTCAGATCAGTCCTGCCTGGCGGACCAGCGATAGGATGTTTTCACGTACTTCTTCAATAGAAAGAGAGGTACTGTCAATCACTGTCGCGTCACTCGCTGGGCGCAATGGGGCGACGGCTCTGTTGCTGTCGCGTTCATCGCGAACCCGGATGTCTTCGATAAGGGCGGGCAAACTAGCATCAATCCCCTTTTCAGTCAACTGTTTGTAGCGACGCTGACCTCGCTCTTCAGCAGAGGCTGTCAGGAAGACTTTAATCTGAGCATCAGTAAACACAACCGTTCCCATATCACGGCCATCTGCTATCAAGCCCGGCGCCTGACGGAAGTCACGTTGACGCTGTAGCAGAGCGTCACGGACTTTTGGCAACGCAGCAACCTGCGAAGCAAGGCTACCAACCTCTTCGGTCCGGATCGTGGTGGTGACATCATCGCCTTCGAGAATCACCTGCACGCCTGTTCCGGTTGGAATAAAACGAACATCAAGATGTGCAGCGACGTCAGCAACTTCGTCTTCGCTATTCAGAGCGATGCCTTTGCGGTCTGAAGCCAGCCCGGTAATACGGTACAGAGCACCGCTATCAAGCAAGTGCCAGCCCAAGGCTTCAGCCAGAATCGCACATACTGTGCCCTTACCCGCACCGGAAGGACCATCAACAGTAATAACAACAGGCAGTTCAGCTGACTTACTCACCGTCACCACCTTCAACGACCAACTCCAGACCAGCGTTAGTTGATAGCTCGACAAAGCTCGGGAAAGAAGTCGCAACGTTTGCACAATCACGAATGACGATAGGTGCAGAGCCTCGCAGCGAAGCCATTGCGAAGCTCATGGCAATACGATGATCGTGCTGACTGTCAATCTCGCCACCACCAAACTTACCTTCAGCACCGAAGCCCTGAATGACTGCCCCATCCTCTGTGCCAACTGCGTTGACGCCCAAAGTTACCAGACCATCAACCATCGCCTGAATGCGGTCACTCTCTTTTACACGTAATTCCTCAGCACCAGTGAGAACTGTCTCACCTTCAGCGCAGGCCGCAGCGACAAAGATTGCGGGGAATTCGTCAATGGCCAGAGGCACCTGATCTTCCGGAATGTGAATACCTTTTAGTTGAGCACTGCGTATGCGGATATCAGCGACCGGCTCGCCGCCCACTTCGCGCTCATTCAGCACAACAATATTGCCGCCCATGGCACGCAGAATATTAATCACGCCGATACGCGTCGGGTTGATACCGACATGCTCAAGCGTGATATCAGAGCCCGGCATAATACTCGCGCCCACCATAAAGAAGGCTGCTGAAGAAATATCAGAAGGGACATCAATTTCAGTAGCCGTCAGCTCTCCACCAGAGCGCAGCGTAACCTTGCTTCCTTCAACCGTAACGTCGTAGCCAAAGCCACGCAGCATGCGCTCTGTATGATCGCGTGTTGGTGCTGGTTCAGTGATCGAAGTTTCACCTTCCGCATACAGGCCTGCCAGCAAGACACAGCTTTTAACCTGAGCACTCGCCATAGGAAGATCGTAGTGAATACCTTTCAGGGCACTGCCACCCTTGACCTTCAATGGCGGGCGACCACCCTCAGCCGTATCCACAATTGCTCCCATGAGAGCCAATGGATCCGCAACTCGTCCCATAGGACGCTTGGAGAGAGATTCATCACCGCTCATCTCAACATCAAATGATTGCCCAGCCATGAGCCCTGCCAGCAAGCGCATTGACGTTCCTGAATTACCCAGATAAAGCGCATTAGGGGGCGACTGCAGACCGTGCAACCCGACACCATGGATGGTAACGCGGCCACGATGTGGGCCTTCGATGACCACGCCCATATCGCGAAATGCCTGCAGTGTCGCCAGACTGTCTTCGCCTTCAAGGAAGCCTGTGACCTCGGTCGTCCCATTTGCCAGCGACCCCAGCATAATAGAACGGTGAGAAATGGATTTATCTCCCGGTACTCGGAAGCTCCCCGAAAGGGCTTTACCCGGATTGGCAATATAAGAAATAGAAGCTGTTTTCATAGGTTCAACGTAGGCCCGGCGGGCAAGTATTTTAGAAAAGTGATCTCGAGCCGCTTTCGCTCGGGTCAGCACACCCATCAGAGTGGTAGCGTCACCTTGCTCAACCGCAGCTCGTAAAGAAGAAAGGTCGTGACTGAAGAGGTCAAGCGTCTTCAGTAAGTGGTCTTTGTTGGCAGCAAAAATATCGCGCCACATGACCGGGCTGCTGGCAGCAATACGGGTAAAGTCACGGAAACCACCCGCTGCGTAATTAAAAATTTCTTTATTTTCATGACTGTTGGCCAGTGTATCAACCAAGGAATACGCCAGTAGATGAGGCAAATGACTGGTTGCCGCTAACACCTCATCATGATGATCCACCGACATATGTTCCAGATCCGCACCAACAGCCTGCCAGGCACGTCTCACCAGAGCCAGCGCCTCTTTATCGGTATGATCCTGAGGAGTAATAATGACCTTATGATGAACATAAAGATTTTCGTTGGCGGCCATCACCCCGCTCTTTTCTGAGCCTGCAATGGGATGACCTAATACAAAACGCGAGAAATTTGCGCCTAAGACCGCTGCCACGTCAGAGGCCACCGCCCCTTTTACTGAACCTACATCAGTCAGTACAGCTGATTCAGAAACGTGATCCCGCACCGACTCAAGTACACTCTTCACCGCCATGATAGGCACAGAGATGATAATCAGATCAGCATCCCTGACAACATCAGCGATATTTTCACTGTATGCGTCAATCAGGCCCTCTGATAACGCCAATTGCATGGAGTCAAGGTTACGGTCATACCCACGAACCTCTTCCAGGCAGCCTCGCACACGAAGCCCCTTAATCCAGGAACAGCCAATCAGTCCAAGTCCGATGACCGCAACACGAGGAATCAGCAGCTTGCCACTCAAGCCAGCACCTTTTTCAACGCACGTACGAATGTTTCATTTTCTGCTTCTGTACCGATTGAGACACGCAGATACTGAGGCATCTCATAATTTGCCAACGGACGAACGATAACGCCCAGCTTCAGCAAACCGGAATACACATCCATGGCACTGACACTTTCAGGGACCCGAAAGCTGATAAAATTACCCACAGAAGGAATAAAAGAAAGACCGAGCTCATCGAACGCAGACGTCAGGTAGGTCATACCCCGATTATTGAGAACAACACTCTCCCGAACATAATCTTCATCAAGCATCGCCGCATTTGCAGCTGCTAAAGCAAATGAATCAACGTTAAATGGCGGACGAACCCGATTCATCAAATCTGCCAGCTCTGGGCTGGAAACCCCAAACCCTACTCGAAGAGATGCCAGGCCGTATGCTTTCGAAAACGTACGCGTAACGACAAGGTTCGGATATTGATCCAGAAGCTCAAGACCATTTGGATAATCTGCCTCATCGACGTACTCGAAATACGCTTCGTCTAACAGAACGACTACGTTATCTGGCACTCTATTCAGAAACTCAACAACTTCGTTCTGAGTGTTCCAGGTTCCTGTCGGATTATTCGGGTTTGTCACAAATACGATACGGGTACGATCATTAATCGCACCCAGCATGGCTTCAAGATCGTGGCCGAAATCCTTTGCAGGCACGGCAATGCATTCTGCACCGACCGTCCGGGCGACGAGACCGTAAATTGCAAATGCATGCTGAGAAACAACAACGTTGTCGCCGTCGTTAACAAACACGCGAACAATGAAATCCAGAATATCACTGGAACCGTTGCCTAATGTAATTTGCTCGGAACGAATATTCAGTTTATCGCTGAGAGTCTTCTTCAGAACAAAGCCTGCACCATCTGGATATCGGTGCAATTCCGCGGTTTCCTGGCGAATTGCCTCCAGCGCAGCCGGGCTTGGCCCCATAGGGTTTTCATTGCTCGCCAATTTAACGATATCTGATTCATTCAGACCAAGCTCACGCGCAAGCTCATCAATGGGCTTGCCTGGCTGATAGGGCTTCAGAGAACGAACCCCTTCAACTGCGAGTTCAGAAAAATTAATTGCCATCATTCACCTCAAAGCACGGCTTTAGGATAAGAACCGAGCCACTTGTAATCTGTCGCCACATCACGCAGTCGTTGCAACAATGGAGAAATCACTTCATCGTCGCAGTGGCCTTCAAAATCAATAAAGAAAAGATAATTCCAGGTACCAGAAGGATCAGGACGGGTCTCAATGCGCGTCAGACTGACATCAGCCTCATGAAAGGGAGCGAGTACCTGATACAAAGCGCCCGGCTGATTCCTGCTCGAAACCATAATCGATGTTTTATCATCGCCGCTAGGCCCCGTCTCCTGACGACCAATAATAAGAAAACGCGTCGTATTGTCCGGGCGATCTTCGATATTGGCATGGAGAGTCACAAGCTCATAAAGCTCCGCCGCCGCTTCACCTGCAATCGCAGCTGCGCCTTCTTCTGCAGCCGCACGTCTCGCCGCTTCAGCGTTTGAGTTCACAGCGATACGCTCGACGCTTGCGGGGAAATTCTGATCAAGCCAGCGCCGACACTGCCCCAGAGACTGAGCATGAGAGTATACTCGCGTAATCTGCTGGTCTTCGCTTTTCACCAACAAGTGGTGATGAATACGCAACGTAACTTCACCGCAGATATGCAAGTTGGAATCGTAGAAACTATCCAGCGTGTGGGTAACAACACCTTCGGTCGAGTTCTCTACAGGAACGACACCATAGTTCGCCGCGCCACTCGCCACTTCGCGGAATACATCGGCAATAGAGACCTGTCCTTCGCAATTAACAGCATGACCAAAATGCTTGACTGCCGCCTGCTGTGTGAAGGTGCCCTCAGGGCCAAGATAGGCAACCTGCAGAGGCTCTTCTAATGCCAGGCATTGCGACATGATTTCACGAAACAGCCGGGCCATCGACTCATCACCAAGAGGGCCGCCATTGCGCTCCATCACTTTCCGCAATACCTGAGCTTCTCGTTCAGGCCGATAAAAGACAACTTTCTCACCCGGAGATGCGTACTTCTGTTTTACTTCAGCGACATCCTGAGCACACTGTGCACGCTGATTAATCAGATCCTGAATCTGCTTATCCAGCGAGTCGATCTTATGGCGCAGCTTATCCAGTTCCTGTGCTTCATTCATGATCAGACCTGTTGCCCGTGACGTTTAGCGAAGTCAGACATGAACGCAATCAATGCGTCCACACCTTCTTCAGGTACTGCGTTATAAATGCTGGCACGCATACCGCCAACACTGCGATGACCAGCCAGATTCATCAGCCCCGCCTGCTCGCTCTCTTCAAGAAACACCTTATCAAGGGCACCATCCGCAAGCGTAAACGGAACATTCATACGTGAGCGATTATTCACAGCAACCGGGTTTGCATAAAAGTCATTAGCATCAATAAAACCGTAGAGCTTGTCTGCTTTACGCTGATTAATCTCGGCCATGCCTTCAACACCGCCCTGTTCCTTAAGCCAGGCGAATACCAGACCAGCCAGATACCAACTGTAAGTCGGTGGCGTGTTGTACATAGATGCATTATCGGCAGCCACTTTGTAGTCGAACATCGTCGGCGTACCGGCAATAACATCACCCAGCAAGTCCTCACGAACAATAACGACACATAGACCAGCAGGACCGATGTTTTTCTGAGCACCCGCGTAGATCAGTCCGAACTTCGACACATCGATTTTTTCGGAAAGAATGGACGAGGAATAATCCGCCACCAAAGGCACATCACCCGTGTCTGGGATATAGTCAAACTCGACGCCACCAATGGTTTCGTTCGGCGTGTAATGCACGTACGCCGCATCAGGATTGAGTTTCAGTTCGGACTGTTGAGGTGCAGAAGTAAAGTTATTATCTTCCGTTGAAGCCACTACATTCACCGTACAGAAGTTTTTCGCTTCTTTGATCGCCTTAGACGACCACTGCCCGGTGTTAATGTAGTCAGCAGAGCTCTTACCGCGTAAAAGGTTAATAGGCACCATAGCGAACTGGCTACTGGCTCCGCCCTGCATAAAAAGAACTTTGTAGTTATCCGGAATATGCATTAGATCCCGGAGGTCCTGCTCGGCTTTATCAGCAACACCAACGAACTCTTTACTGCGGTGGCTCATCTCCATGATAGACATGCCTTTGCCATGCCAGTCTGCCAACTCAGCCCCAGCACGTTCCAGCACAGCAGTAGGTAAAGCAGCCGGCCCGGCACAGAAATTAAAAATACGACTCATAGTTATCTACACACTTAAAAATGCAAAGGGTTGCGTTCGTTACGTCTCAGATGTCGGGCGGATGCCGCAGCAATCAGAGCTGCCAGAAGACCAAACATAATGCCACCCACAGCTCCCAGCGCTATCACAAGAAGCTTTCTAGGTTTAGCAGGTTTTAAAGGCAACAACGCAGGTTGATCAAGCTCGACCAATTCAACGTTTGACCAGTCAACTTCTATACTTTCGAGCGTAGATATATAGTTTTTTAGCATCGAAAGACCCGATACAAAAATATCCTCAGATGCAGAGTCTGAACGTTTACGCAATAACTCAGCTTCCTGACGGAGAGCCTGCTCACCCATCATATACAAGGGTGGCTCGCTGCTTACAACGACATCGTTTGTATTGTAAAACGGTTTTTTCTGGCCAATGCTCGCAGCGATTTGCGCGGCCTCTTCAAGTCGGGCTATCTGGCGTGCTTTTTCTGACTCATAAACTCGTCTGAAGTTATCAACCCATGTCTGATACAGCTCCAGCTCAGCATGCACCTTGCGCTCAAATTCATTCTTCAAACGTTCCTCATGCAGAATTAACGCATAGGCAATGTAATTGTTCAGAACATCGCGTGACAGTTCAGCACTGCTGTGAAGTTCGAACTTGATGACCAGATAAGTATCCGAGTCGTTTTTGCCTGGATCATTAAAAGAGAAACGTTTTAAAAAATTAGCCAGATTCTGTTCGTCAGTAAGCATTGGAGAGGATATCAGTGCTAGTAACTCATCATTCGCCTGGCTTAATAAAAAATTATAGAAAGCCTTTCTTGTGGAGGCCGAGCGCAATACTGACCGGGCACTGGCAAACGCTGATTCAGCGTCCAGCTCAAAAACCGCTTCATCCGTTAAGGTAACGGGCTCATCTCCCGCGCCTTGACCCTGAGTACCTTTGAAGGATGCCGCGAGAGTCAGCTTGTTACGCAATGCAGGCTGATTAAATGGAAGCAGTTCTGAAGGCGCCGCTTCGGTAATGGTTGCTTCGGTCTGGTATTGAGGGGTTGCCGTCATCGCGTACGCGATAGCCAAAGCAACACCCACAACGAGACTACCAAGCAGCCAGTACCATTTATCACGAATATCATCGATAAGATCGAACAAATCGATCTCGTCGTCGTGTGGCTGATGATTCATATGTTCAGTCATTCAGCTTCGTCTCCATCAGAATCAACGCCATTCGCAGTGTCCACTTGCTCTCCTTCAAGAAGATCAGCTTCGTCTTCATCACAGATGCGCTCGACACCAACAAGCTTCTCTTTTTCAGATACTTTAATGAGCGTAACACCCTGGGTGTTACGCCCAAGCACGGAGACCTCATCGACACGGGTTCTGACCAGCGTGCCACGGTCACTGACTAGCATTACTTCATCGCCGTCGAACACCTGAACGGCACCTACGAGCGCACCATTGCGCTCGCTAGTGACCATAGCGATGACCCCCTGAGTGCCACGCCCTTTTGTCGGGAACTCTTCTACATTTGTACGTTTACCGAAGCCACGCTGAGATGCGGTAAGGATAGTGCCGTTTTCTTCTGGCACAATCAGCGAAATCACTCGCTGATCTTCAGCCAGTTTGATACCACGTACACCACGTGCTGTACGGCCCATGGCACGGACATCCGACTCTTTAAAGCGCACGGCTTTACCAGCATCACTCAGCATCAGGATGTCCTGCTGGCCGTCGGTAATGGCTACGCCAACCAGCCAGTCGTTCTCGTCCAGCTCACAGGCAATCAGGCCCGATGAACGAGGTCGACTGAATTGATCCAGCGTGGTTTTCTTAACCGTACCGCGAGCCGTTGCCATAAAGACGTACAGGTCATCACGGTATTCTTCCACCGGCAGAATTGCAGTGATGCGCTCGCCTTCAGAAGACAGATTGAGCACATTCACAATAGGACGACCGCGAGAGTTGCGGCTAGCCTGAGGGATATCGTAGACCGTCAACCAGTACACTTTACCAGCGTCTGTAAAACAGAGAACGGTGTCATGGCTGTTAACAACCAAAAGATGCTCAATGAAGTCTTCATCCTTCATCGACGTCGCCGACTTACCTTTACCGCCGCGCTTCTGTGCCTGATAGGCATCCATCGGCTGAGTCTTCGCATAACCCGTGTGTGATAGCGTCAGAACCAGAGTTTCCTCAGGAATGAGGTCAGCCATCGTCAGATCACGTTTCTGTGCAATGATCTCTGTACGACGCTCATCTCCATATTCTTCGCGGATCAACTCAAGCTCTTCGCGAATCACTTCCATCAGGCGCTCGGCACTACCTAGAATTTCCAGATATTCAGCAATTTCTTCGAGCTTCAGCTGATATTCAGCAATCAGTTTTTCATGTTCAAGGCCAGTCAGCTTCTGCAGGCGCAAATCAAGGATTGCCTGAGCCTGAACCGGTGACAGGTGATATTTACCATCACGGAAACCGTACTCTTCTGGCAGATCATCCGGGCGACAAGCGTCTTCCCCCGCACGCTCCAGCATATCCAGAACATCCCCTGGCGCCCATGCCGCCGCAATCAAGCTTTCTTTCGCTTCAGCTGCTGTTGGCGACTTCTTGATCAACTCAATAACCGGATCAATATTGGCCAGAGCAAGAGCAAGACCTTCGAGAATATGGCCACGTTCACGCGCTTTACGCAGATCGTAAATTGTGCGTCTTGTAACAACTTCACGGCGGTGCTTAACAAACGCATCAAGCAGTTGCTTAAGGTTCAAAGTCTTAGGCTGGCCATCGACCAGGGCAACGGTGTTGATACCGAAAACACCCTGCAATTGGGTCTGAGCAAACAGGTTGTTCAGCACAACCTCTGGCATTTCACCGCGGCGTAGTTCAACAACGATCCGCATACCATCTTTATCAGACTCATCACGCAGCTCAGTGATGCCTTCTATCTTCTTGTCTTTAACCAGCTCAGCGATCTTTTCGATCAGTCGAGCTTTGTTGACCATGTAGGGAATTTCAGTGAAAACGATGGAAACTTTGCCGTTCCTCTCGTCTTCTTCAAACTGATGACGAGCACGAAGATAAATACGACCTCGTCCCGTTCGGTATGCGTCAACGATACCATCACGGCCGTTGATAAATGCCGCCGTTGGGAAATCCGGCCCTGGGATGTACTCCATCAGGTCATCGACGGTCAGATTTGGATCATCAATTAAGGCGAGGCAGCCATTCAGTACTTCCGTCAGGTTATGAGGCGGAATGTTCGTCGCCATACCGACAGCAATACCCGACGAACCATTTACCAGCAGGTTCGGAATACGGGTAGGAAGTACTTCAGGAATCTGCTCGGTACCATCGTAGTTCGGCACCCAGTCAACGGTCTCTTTATCGATATCAGCCAGCATGTCATGACTGATCTTCTCCATTCGGATTTCCGTGTAACGCATCGCCGCAGCAGAGTCACCATCGACTGAGCCGAAGTTACCCTGTCCATCGACCAGGGTGTAGCGCATTGAGAAGTCCTGAGCCATGCGGACAATCGTGTCATAAACCGCAGAATCACCGTGCGGGTGATACTTACCGATCACATCACCAACAACACGTGCTGATTTTTTGTAAGGCTTATTCCAGTCGTTACCGAGAATGTTCATAGCGTGCAACACTCGGCGGTGTACAGGCTTAAGGCCATCTCTGACATCAGGCAGTGCCCGACCCACAATTACGCTCATCGCATAATCCAGGTACGATTGCTGCAGCTCGTCTTCAATATTAATTGGCAGAACTTCTTTGGCTAAGTCACTCATATAAACTCGGGCCTGTACTCTCTCCCGCCAACGGCGGATTTCCTTTGAATGGAGTTGCCGCTCACAGAGCGACAAACAAGGGTTGCGATCATACCACAAATCGAGCTGATACCTAATGAGAGCTCCTGAATGGCCCTCTGAGGCGTTTTCGCTTCTGAACAGACGTTCCCTACTGTTCAATTAACAGCCAGCCCTGCGGAACAATTCGCACCCAGCCCACTGCATTCGCTATAATCGCGGGCAAAGCGAAAGAGGAAGCACCATGCAGGCTGATCTGCGTATTGATGCTCGCTGGGTACTGCCCCTTGGCGACAACAACGAAGTGTTCGAAAACTACTCGGTGTACATCACCGACGGTCGGATTGTCGGGCTTCAACCCCAGAGCGAGCTGGGCCCGGAAGTAAAAGAGCACATAAAGCTTGAAGAGCATGTACTTCTGCCCGGTTACATCAATGCTCACGGACATGCAGCCATGTCTCTGTTTCGTGGTCTGGCCGACGACCGGCCTCTTATGACGTGGCTTCAGGATCACATCTGGCCGGCGGAAGCGCAGTGGGTCAGTGGTGACTTCGTTTACCAGGGCACCCAACTTGCCATTGCAGAAATGCTACGCTGCGGCACGACAACCTTCGCCGACATGTATTTCTACTCGGGCGACAGCATAGAGGCAGCGATTGATGCCGGCATAAGAACCGTCAGCCTCACGCCAGTGCTGGATTTTCCGACAAACTTTGCTCAGAACGCCGACGAATATATTCGCAAAACTCTGGATGTTCACAGCAAGTACCGCCACCAACCGCTGGCCCATGTAGGCATTGGTCCACACGCCCCCTACACAGTCTCAGACGAGCCCCTGAAAGAGATCGCAACCACCGCCAGCCAACTGCAGATGCCTGTTCAGATTCACCTTCATGAGACCGGATTCGAAGTAAGCCAGAGCATTGAAGAACGGGGGATGCGTCCGACCCAAAGACTGGCCGAGCTGGGCTTCCTTAACGAAAGTGTCAGCTGCGTGCACATGACTCAGATAGACGAAATCGATATCGACATTCTCAGACAAACCGGAGCCAGTGTTGTTCACTGCCCGGAATCAAATTTGAAACTGGCCAGCGGATTTTGCCCCGTCGGAACCCTACTGAACGAAGGGGTCAACGTAGGTATCGGTACAGACGGTGCCGCCAGCAACAATGACCTGAATATTCAGGGTGAAATGAAAACAGCAGCCATGCTGGCAAAGGCGGTCGCAAACGACGCGGCCTCCCTTCCCGCCATGGCTGCTCTGAAAATGGCAACCATCGGCAGTGCCAGAGCACTTGGCATTGATGAGCTGACAGGCTCAATCGAGCTTAACAAGTACGCCGACCTGCAGGCGGTGCGTATGAGCGAACTCACGCAAAGCCCGATGTACGATCCCGCGTCACAGCTTGTCTATACCGACAGCAGCCGTTACACGGAATACGTATGGGTGGCAGGTAAAGCTCGACTGAGTAAGGGTGAACTGACATCCATCGACGCCAGCCAGATACTCGAAAATACACGACTGTGGCAAAGCAAGATTTACCCCTGACCGGTTGTCACGAAAGGCACAACAGACCAGAGTCTAAAAGCGGAACAGAACAGCGGACACCTTATGACTGAACTAAAAAAACTGAATGTAGATCGTGCTGAAGTCGCCAAGTTTGAGGCCCTCGCCTCCCGTTGGTGGGATCGTGAGAGTGAGTTCAAACCTCTCCATGACATTAACCCGCTGCGAACCAATTACATTGACCGTCACGCATCTCTCGCTGGTAAAAAAGTACTCGATGTCGGCTGCGGCGGCGGCATCCTCAGTGAAGCCATGGCGCAACGCGGCGCAGACGTAACCGGCATTGATATGGGAGAAGCCCCTCTCAATATCGCTAAACTGCATGCGCTTGAGAGCGGTGTCACTGTGAAGTACCAGCAAATACCTGTGGAGCAGCTCGCCGACGAAATGCCAGCCGCGTTCGACATCGTAACCTGCCTTGAAATGCTCGAGCACGTGCCAGACCCTGCTTCTATTATTCGGGCCTGCTATAAACTGGTAAAACCCGGCGGCATGGTGTTCTTCTCAACCATTAACCGGAATCCGAAAGCGTACGCCATGGCCATCATTGGGGCTGAATACATCATGCGTATGCTTCCTGCAGGAACGCACGACTACGACAAGTTCATCAAACCCAGCGAACTGACACGCTGGTGCCGGGCCGCAGACCTCTCGGTACTTGATATGACGGGCATGATCTACAATCCGATCACGCAGGAGTACAGCCTCAAAGATCAGGATGTAGACGTAAACTATCTCGTTGCGACCCGCCGGGAAGAAGTATGACACCGGAAGCAGTACTGTTTGATCTTGACGGTACCCTGGTCGATACCGCCTTAGATTTTTTCAGTGTCGTAAACTCTCTACGACAAGAAGAAGGCCTGCCCGCCCTCACTGATTGCGTCATCCGCGAACAGGTAAGCAACGGTGGAGTAGCGCTGGCCTGCCTGACCTGGGAGATAGAGCGGAGCCACCCGGATATCCAGAACTATCGTCAACGCTTGTTAGATCGCTATGAGAATACCGTGGGCAAGGAAGCGCAGCTCTTTCCTGGGTTTACTACGCTCCTTAATGAACTGCAGCGCAATTCCATTCCGTGGGGTATCGTCACCAATAAACCACGTCTGTATACCGACCTTTTACTAGCAAGAATGCCACTGGCATGTGAGTTCGTCGTTTGCCCGGAAGATGTTGAGAGAACCAAGCCAGCACCAGATAGCCTGCTGCTATGCGCGTCCCAGATGAATGTGCATCCATCCAACTGCTGGTATGTCGGTGATCATATTCGCGATATCGACGCTGCCAAAGCCGCTGGAATGACCAGTATTGCCGCACTGTTTGGTTATATTGAGGAATCTCAAGATCCTCAGGCCTGGCAAGCTGATCATTATGTCAGTGAACCCAATGAAATTACGGTCCTCCTGAGCGGCAAAGCCTGACCGGCAGTTGCCACCCTTGTCGCACAGAAGCCCAATGACTTATCAGAGAATCAAACGGAAAACAGAAAATGACCGCAGATAAAGAGCACACCTTAAAGAATCGCGTCATATTAGTGACAGGCGGTGGTTATGGTATTGGTCGCGAAGCCGCTCTGACATACGCCAGAGCGGGTGCTACCGTTCTGTTGCTCGGCCGCACAGAAGAGGCACTGAACGACACCTACGACCTGATCGAGGCCGAAGGCCTGCCACAGGCAGCCGTACTGCCGTTTGATCTTGAGTCAGAAGACGAGAGCCTGTTTATCGAACTTGCTCAGCTCATCGGCACCCACTTCGGCCACCTCGACGGTGCGCTCCTGAACGCATCCGTTCTGGGGCAACGTACGATGCTCGACAACTACCACTGGGATACCTGGCAGAAAGTGATGAAAATCAACGTAAACGGCCAGTTTCTGCTAACTAAACACCTGATTCCGCTACTTCGTGAAGCCCCCGCAGACGCGTCCTTAATCTACACCACCAGCAGCGTAGGACGTGAAGGCAGGGCCTATTGGGGCGCGTATTCTGTCTCTAAATTCGCGACTGAGGGCCTCATGCAGGTCGCTGCACAAGAACTTGAGAACACCAGCAATATCCGAGTGAACTGCATTAATCCCGGCGCGACGCGAACAGGGATGCGTGCCTCAGCGTACCCTGCCGAGAACCCTGCGACGGTCAAACCGGCCTCAGAAATCATGGATCTGTACCTGCACCTGATGAGCCCAGCGTCGATTGGAACACACGGACAAAGCCTGGACGCGCAGCCAAAGTAAACGAGATCCTTCCGGCGGCAAACTTAGTCATCAATTTGGCTCGATTTTGCCGCTTTTTTCGTCAATGAACTGGCGTAAAATTTTCTCCATGCTTGAAAAAGCTCATAACCATTTGTTTTAAAACAACTTTTAAGATTTTAAAACACTGGCACAGAAATCGCTTATTACCTCACATTGATATCACCAATGTATGAGGTAGCTCATGGTCAGCCCAATGAATGGCAGAGCGGAACTGCGAGACGACAAGGTCATTACACCTTTCGGGGATCTGGCACCCCGGCCGGATATCCGCCCTGAAGTGCTGTTACGCCTGTCTGGCAAATTGCAGACCACGCTCGAATTAAGTCAGTTACTTGAGATTTTTCTCGAAGAAATTCAACAGGCGGTTCTGGTCGACGGCCTGACGTTTCATCACGAGCCTACCAACACAACATTAGCGGTTGGGCGAAACAGCCTGCATACCGCCAACTACCGACTTCAGACGCAACAGGATTACATGGGTGATATGACGTTCCATCGCTCTACTCGCTTCCGCGAACACGAACTGGCTAATATTGAAGGCTTAATGACAACCCTGGTATACCCATTGCGCAATGCGCTTCGGTATCACGAGGCATTGGCCGCGGCCTTCAGGGACCCTCTCACAGGTGCCGGTAACCGGGTCGCACTCGACAAAACACTCAGCCGTGAAGTCGAACTCTCTAAGCGTCACGACCAGCCTCTCTCTGTGCTGATGATCGATCTTGATCACTTCAAGCAAGTGAACGACGAATTTGGTCACAGCATGGGTGATAAAGTTCTGAAAGAAGCGGTGAAAGCCATGACCGGCTGCATTCGCCAGACCGACATGTGCTTCCGCTACGGTGGCGAAGAATTTCTGATTATGTTGAGCAATGCAGACCAGTCCGGTGCTTTGCGTATTGCCGAACGTGTGCGCATGGGTATTGGTCAACTGTCGTTCGCAGGTAAGAAAGATAAGCTGCAGGTTACCGCCAGCATTGGCTGTGCAACGCTACAAGCAAGCGACGATACAGAAGAACTGGTATCACGGGCCGATACCGCACTGTATGTCGCCAAAGACAGCGGCCGTAATCGCGTTATCAGCGACCTTGATATCGAATACACGCGCCAGGGCAACGCCAACGAAGAGCCAGGCCAGGAGCCAAGTAAAGAAGCTAGTAAAGAGAGCAGCGGCCACTGACCAACCCGATCAAGCCGCAACAAAAAAGCCGTGCAATGCACGGCTTTTTCAATTTGCGCAGGTGTGATTACCGCTTTCTGCGACTCGCAGTCTGGCGAACTTTCTGTCGGCGCATCTGACGCAAATACTGCTCTTTTTCTTTACCGACAAACTTCTTCACGGTGCGACGACGCAGATCCACCAGATCATAAAGATCGTTCACTTCTTTTTGCCCAAGCTCGACCCAGGTCCCAACCGGAACATTCGCAGGCATAAAGATACAGCCATAACGAACACGCTTCAGACGACTGACTGTAATTTCCTGGCTTTCCCAAAGGCGACGCACTTCGCGGTTCCGGCCTTCCATGAGAACAACGTGGTACCACTTATTCTGACCTTCACCATCAAAATATCGAACGTCGGTAAAGCTTGCCATGCCGTCTTCGAGTAGTACGCCCTCTTTCAGGCGGTTAATCATGTCCTGATCAACATCACCACGAACTCGCACCGCATACTCGCGGTCGACACCACTGGATGGGTGCATCAGCTTATTCGCCAGCTCTCCGTCGGTGGTAAAAAGCAACAGACCGCTGGTATTGATGTCGAGGCGGCCGACATTGATCCAACGCTCATTCTTTGTTTTCGGCAGATGGTCAAAAACGGTCGGTCGACCTTCAGGGTCATCACGAGTACAGACTTCACCTACGGGTTTGTTGTAGGCGATCACACGGGTATTGACCCCTGCTTCTTCAACAGATACCGCACGCCCATCAACGCGGATATCATCATTACGCCCCGCTCTGTCTCCGAGCTTGGCCCGCTCACCATTCACTGTAACGCGACCATCTGCTATCCAGCGCTCGGCTTCCCGACGAGAAGCGACCCCCGTCAGTGACAGTAATTTCTGAATACGCTCATTCATTGTCAGATTCTTTTTCCTGTGCAGTAGCGTCATCATGTTCGCCACTGCGTTGTGTTTCACCATGATCTACCGCGGTTTCCTCCGCAGTAGAATGTTGTTCTTCGAGTCGCTGCAATATCTGCCCCAGATCACGGACCTTACGCGGTTCGCCTTTACCGGCCTTGCCTTCAACCGGTTCGAATACGTTGTCTTCTACTTTATCGACCAGGGCCGACGCGGCTGCCAGATCATCTTCCGTCTGACTGAGCACTTCTGCACCGCGCTCTTCGCGCTCTTCGTCACTGGTAAAATCGTAACGATCAGGCGTTGGCCGTCGCGCCTCAGCATCATCGCCTAACTCAAGTCGGCGGCTGGTGTCTTCCAGTTCGCGAATCTCCATTAAAGATGGCAGATCCTCCAGCGACTGAAGGCCAAAATAGTCTAAAAACTCTTTCGTAGTAGCATACATGGCCGGACGGCCAGGCACATCTCGGTGCCCGACAACACGAACCCAATCACGCTCCAGCAGTGTACGAATTGTCGAACTGCTGACCACCACCCCACGGACATCTTCAATGTCGCCGCGAGTAACCGGCTGACGGTACGCGATCAAGGCCAGTGTCTCAAGCAAAGCCCGCGTATATCGCTGAGGTTTCTCCTCCCACAAACGAGCAACAAATGGAGCCGCGTCGCTACGAACCTGTAAACGAAAGCCAGAAGCGACCTCTGACACCTCGATTCCACGTCCGAGAAGGTCTTTGCGCAATTCAACTATCGCATCAAGAAGCTCAGACGATGTCGGCTCCATACCCTCCGCAAACAGGGTTTTCATCCGCTCAACAGACAATGGGGCACCGGCGGCCATCATGGCTGCTTCAAGTATGTTCTTAAGCGGTGGCGTGCTCATCCGTCCCCCTCAACTTTACATGTATCACGCCGAGCACCTCATGCTGAACGAGGTCAAGTAAGCGCTCTTTGATCAGCTCCAGTATCGCCAGAAAGCTGACCACAACGCCCAGCTTACCCTCCTCCGGTGCAAACAGCTGACTGAAAGGAACAAAATGCCCCCCTTTCAGTTTTTCGAGAATATCAGCCATTCGCTCACGGGTTGAGAGCTGCTCGCGCTCAATCTCATGATGTTCAAAGCGCTCTGCCCGCCGCATAACCGCAGCCATAGCCAGCATGATTTCACGCATATCAACATCCGGGTGAATACGTTCCTGAATTCTGTCAGGGGCATCAACATCGGCAACAAAGATGTCGCGTTCAAGTCGGGGAAGCTCATCAATCTGCTCCGCCGCTGTGCGGAAGCGCTCGTATTCCTGCAGGCGACGAATCAGCTCTGCTCTCGGGTCTTCTTCCTCACCATCCTCACCCTCTGCTTTATGCCTGGGTAGCAGCATACGACTTTTTATCTCGGCCAGCATGGCCGCCATCACCATGTACTCAGCAGCCAGCTCAAGTTGCAACGCCTGCATCATATTGATGTATTGCATGTACTGCTCGACGATATCCGCGACATGCACTTCAAGGATATCGAGATTCTGCTTACGGATCAGATAGAGCAGCAGGTCCAGCGGCCCTTCAAACTGTTCGAGGATAATTTCCAGAGCGTCAGGTGGAATATACAGATCGAGTGGCAGTTGCGTCATTGGCTGCCCCTGCACGAGTGCAAACGGCATTTCGCTCTGACGGGCTTTACTCGTTTTCTCTGATCCGTTTTCTTCCATAGTGATCTCAGCGATAGGCTAAGTCCATCGCATCACGCACCTCTTCTAGCGTTGCCCGGGCAGCATCCCGCGCACGCTCTGTACCTTCAGCGATGATGCTATGCACCAGGTCAATATTCTCTTCGAAGTCCCGGCCCCGTTGTCTGATTGGTGCTTGCTGAGCAATGATCTTGTCAGCAACGCATTGTTTACATTCAATACAGCCCCAGCCAGCACTGCTGCACTTATCGTGCACTTCAATAAGTTCAGCCCCTTCGGTGTACACCTGATGAAACTGCCAGACAGCACAGGCTTCTGGCGTACCAGGGTCCGCAAGCCTTACCCGGTTAGGGTCTGTCGGCATGTTACGGAGTGCCTTCTCTACCACCTCGGGTTCTGCTCTCAGAGGAATAATATTATCGTGGGTATTCGACATTTTACGACCATCCAACCCTGGCATCTTCGCAGCCTGGTCTGCCAGCACATGCTGAGGTTCCGGAAGGATGGCAACACTGTCTCCTTCAAGATACCCAAGCAGTCGCTCTTTATCTGACAGCGTCAGCTTATTCTGCTCACGAATCAATGCCTGAGCGGTGGCCAAAGCGTCTGTGTCACCGTGACGTGTATGTGCAAGACGCAGCTCGGTATAAAGCTTTCCGGTCTTCTTGCCCAATTTCCTGATTGCCGCCTCTGCATTGGCAGCAAAATCTTCTTCTGAGCCGTACAAGTGATTAAACCGACGTGCTATTTCGCGGGCCAGTTCGACATGAGGCGTCTGATCTGCCCCCACCGGTACCAGACCAGCGCGATACGCGAGCACATCCGCACTTTGCAGCAGCGGATAACCCAGTACACCGTAGCTGGCTTTGTCCTGCTCACGATTCGACTCGATAAACTCTTTATAGGCGGGTGCCCTTTCTAACCATGCGAGCGGCGTGATCATCGACAGGAGAAGGTGCAACTCCGCCTGCTCTGGTACTCGGCTTTGGATAAACATATGACTGGCGCCTGGGTTAACACCGGCGGCCAGCCAATCAACCACCATTTCCCAGGTGCTCGATGCAATGTCTTCAGGCGAAGAGTACCCAGTCGTCAGGGCGTGCCAGTCGGCAACAAAGAAAAAGCAATCGTACTCGTGTTGCAACTTAACCCAGTTTTTCAGAACACCATGATAGTGCCCCAGATGCACAGGGCCAGTCGGGCGCATTCCAGAAACCACCCGCCTCTGCGGATCCACTGTACTCAAGCCTGCTTCCTCTCTTTGCTTCGTATAGATGTGTTTTTACGCTGACTCGACAACGATGTCACGCTCTGGCAACCATCACTGTCTATCAAGATTACTTAAGACCAGAAATACCGATGGCTTCGCGTACTTGTGCCAGCATGGGTTTGCTGACTGCACGCGCTTTCTCCGCACCCTTTTGGAGCTCAGCCTCAATGTCCGCTGGGCGCGCAAGCAAGTCTTCATAGCGCTCGCGAGCCTCGGCGATTTCTTCATTGATCAGTGCAAAGAGTTTCTTCTTAGCGTCACCCCAGCCAATTCCCTCTTCAAAAGCACGGCGCATTTCAGCCGTCTGCTCTTGAGTCGCAAATGCTTTCCAGATCTGGAACACGGCCGATGTATCCGGGTCTTTTGGCTCACCCGGCTCAAGCAGGTTGGTCTTAATCTTATTGATATGCTTTTGCAGTTTCTTCTCGGGCAGAAACAGAGGGATGGTATTGCCGTAGCTTTTACTCATCTTACGACCATCCAACCCTTGAAGAATGGCACTGTCTTCGTCCACCTGATAGTCGGGCAAAGTGAGCAATGGTTCTTTCTTGCAGTAGATATGGTTAAAACGCTGCGCCATATCACGGGCCATTTCAACGTGCTGAATCTGATCCTTACCGACAGGTACCTTATTTGAACCGAACATCAGGATATCCGCCGCCATCAGAACAGGGTAACTGAACAGCCCCATGGTAATGGCTTTATCAGCGTCCTCACCCTCTTCAACATTGGCATCAACAGCAGCTTTATATGCGTGAGCACGGTTCATGAGCCCTTTCGCACAGACGCAGTTAAGCACCCAGGTCAGTTCCGGAATCTCAGGGATGTCAGACTGACGATAGAAAACCGCATTATCGGTGTCGAGACCAAGAGCCAACCAAGTAGCGGCAATCTCTTTCGTCGACTGATGAACGGCTGCTGGGTCCTGGCACTTAATCAACGCATGGAAATCAGCCAGAAAGTAGAAGGACTCATTATTTGTATCACGGCTGGCTTCAATCGCCGGACGAATCGCACCGACATAATTACCCAGGTGGGGAGTCCCGGTGGTTGTGATACCGGTTAAAACACGCTGTTTGCTCATTGGTAGAACCCGTTACATCCGTTCAATCGTAAAGGGCGCAATGATAGCGGTTTTAACCGGTGAGTCACAGGGCTGGAAACTGAGGTGCTCTAACTCAATTACTCGGCGAATGCACTGGCATCGCCAACGCCCTGACGTGCAACCTCAGGAACGTCGCCCGTCATGTCGACGACGGTTGTTGCTTCGAAACCACAGAAGCCACCGTCAATCACGACATCAAGCTGATGCTCCAGCGTTGCGCGTATGTCGTAAGGGTCAGAAAGAGGTAATTCATCACCTGGCATAATAAGCGAACTGGTCATCAGAGGCTCTCCGATTTCTTCCAGTAACGCCATCGCAATCGCGTTGTCCGGCACGCGAATACCAATCGTCCGCTTTTTAGGATGCATTAACAGACGAGGTACATCTCGTGTGGCTGGCAGAATAAAAGTAAACGCTCCGGGCGTGTGCGATTTGAGTAATCGATACTCCGTGTTATCAACCTTAGCAAAAGTCGATAACTCAGAAAGGTCCCGGCACAGAAGAGTGAAATTATGCTTAGAACCCAACTGACGCAAGCGCATTACCCGCTCGGTCGCGGCCTTGTCACCCAAGCGACAGGCCAGCGCATAGGCACAGTCGGTTGGAATAACCGCCAGCCCGCCCTCACGGATTATATCCGCCGCTTGCTTAACAAGGCGTGCCTGAGGGTTCTCTGGGTGAATCTGAAAAAACTGGCTCAAAATAAGTCCTTCAATAGTTCAATACGACTAATTGTTGTTCATTGCCACAGAGACCAGACCGGCGTGACGTCCTTAGGGAACGCTGGCATGACACCCAGGTCGAGACCAAAACGATTAGGCCCATGAAAATCACTACCACATGAGCCCATCAGGTCCATTTCTTTAGCAAGCGTCGTCATCTGACCACGCTGATTGTTGTCCATCTGCCCGTAAGCGACCTCCAGCGCACAGCCACCAGCCTCTTTAAAGTCTGACATGCATGCACGAAGCTTAGTTCGGGTCATTTTATAAAGATGCGCATGCGCCATCACAGCCACGCCGCCACCATCAACAATCCAACGAACGACCTGATCTAGCTCAGGCCAGCTGGTCTTTACATCACCGACCTTCCCGGAGCCAAGATACTTCGTAAACGCTGCCTGCATCGACGGTACCCACCCCTGATCGACCAGGTAACGGGCAAAATGGGGACGACCCACAATATCACTGCCCGCATACTCACGAACCGAGTCCATACAGATATCCTGCTTCAGCTTTTTGCCGACTCGCTGAGCAATTAACTCACAGCGCTCATTGCGCGCCTTCAACTGAAACGCCTCGGCTTCCTTAATTGCCGCAGAATCTACATCCATATCCAGCCCGACAATATGAATAGTAGCCCCGCCCCAGACACAGGAGAGCTCGATTCCCGAAATCAGACGGAGATTCTTTTTTTCAGCCATCTCACGCCCCTGACGGAACCCTTCCAGGGTGTCATGGTCTGTGATGGCCAACGTTTGGATACCGCGATCTGACGCCCGTTCCACCAGCTCGGCTGGGCTCAGGCTGCCATCGGAAGCAGTAGTATGGCAGTGAAGGTCTATCACGGAGTTCACGATTGGACGCTCTGGGTGGCTTACGACATAATGCAGACCATTGTAAATGCACAGCCGCCACATAGCGAATAAGCGATTTTGAGCCGTATTTTCTCTTGTGAACGAGAAAACCTGTGCATACCTTCCGAACAACAGAATAAGTGATACAACGAGGAAACCGTAATATGTGGTACGCCATTATCAGTCAGGACATAGAAAACAGCTTGCCACTGCGGAAACAAGCCCGCCCAGCCCACCTTGAACGACTCGAAGCGCTGAAAAACGAAGGTCGACTCCTGATTGCAGGCCCACACCCTGCCATTGATAGTGACGACCCAGGTGAAGCTGGCTTCACTGGCAGCCTGGTCGTTGCTGAATTTGACTCACTTGATGCGGCACAGGCATGGGCAGATGCCGACCCTTACGTTGCAGCTGGCGTATACGCAAACGTCGTCGTCAAACCGTTCAAAAAAGTATTACCTTAAACAGTACCCACTGAAGCTAAGAAGACTAACAAGATCAGTGATGGAGGACTCAATGAAGTACATGATCAGCCTGCTACTCGGACTCATGCTTGCCAGCCAGGCAGCACAAGCTGTCGAAAAGCGCTATGTAACCGATAAACTGTATATCCAGCTACGCTCTGGCCCATCTAATGAGTACCGGATTCTGAAAGTCGTTCAGAGTGGCGAGCACCTTATCTACCTTGGCGAAGAAGGTGACTTCACTCATGTGAAAACGACAAAAGGCGTTGAAGGCTACGTTCGCACTCAGTACCTCGTTAACGAGCCTGTCGCCAAAGAGAACCTGATTCTTGCAAATCGTGAACTCGACAATATCAAAGCCGAACTGACTACAGCCCGGAACCAGGTTAAAGAACTGACTCAAGAACTCGAAACGGCTAAGTCTGAACGCGCAGATGCCAGCCGCTCCAGTACAGAATTAGAACGCGAGCTGGAGCGCATCCGCTCTATTTCTGAAAATGCCGTCGCACTTGACGAAAAAGCACGAAAGCTGACGCGAAAAACGCAGGAGCTGGAACTTCAGGTCAGTACACTGTCAGCGGAAAATCAGGAATTGCGTGGCGACAGAAGTCTCTCCTATCTGATCTACGGCGGCGGTCTGATTGTCGTCGGTATTATCGGTGGACTTATTCTACCGGGTCTTCGCGGCCGTCGTAGTAACAGCGGCTGGGCATAAAGCAGATACATTTAATAAAAAAGGAAAATTTCATGCGTAAGTTTCTAATGCTGGCACTCCTGGCGCTTCCTGTATTTAGCGCCAATGCAGCAGACAAAAATGCAGAAGAGAGTATCCATATCGGGCTCAATACCAGTGAAGGTTACATTGAACTGGCGCTCGACAAAGAAAAAGCTCCAATCTCTGTGGAAAACTTCGTGACCTATGTGGAAGAAGGTCACTACGACGGCACCATCTTTCACCGTGTCATCAAGAACTTCATGATACAAGGCGGTGGCTTCGATGCCTCAATGAACCGCAAGCCGACCCGTGCAGCGATCAAAAACGAGGCCAAAAATGGCCTCAAAAATAAACGCGGTACAGTAGCAATGGCTCGCACCGCAAGCGTTGACAGTGCCACAAGCCAATTCTTTATCAATGTCAAAGACAACAGCTTCCTTGACCATGGCGTTCGCGACTATGGCTACGCGGTATTTGGTGAAGTGGTCAAAGGCATGGACGTGGTCGATAAAATCGCAGAAACTCGGGTTGGGCGCCGCGACCAGCCAGCCAACGACATCGTGATTAACAGCGCTGTCGTCGTTGAAAAAGAGGCGAAAGAAGCCGCGGCGCCGTTAATTGAAAACTAAAAGTGCCAGCGAATGGTCGACCCGTGATCATTGAACCTGTCCCTGTCACAGCAAAAGTGCCAGGAGAACCGGCAGAAACGCAAACGACATAAAGGTCGATACAACAACTAACCCGGCCACTGCGCCGGGTTCTTTGTTATAGCGAACCGCAAAAAGATAGTTAAATACCGCAACCGGCATAGAACTCTGTATCAATACCACACCTCGAGCGACACCCTCGAGTTCCATAAACCAGCAAACCAGTAGCCCTGCGGACAACCCACCCAGTATGCGTATCAGGCTATATAACAATGCCTTGTTCCACCCACTCACCTTCAGGCCGTATAGCGACACCCCGAGGGTAATCAACATAAGGGGAATGGTCATACCTCCAATTAACCCAACTGCGTTATTCAGAAACTCGGGCAAGCGCGCGCCGGTTATGACCAGAATCACAGACAGTAGGATCGCATACATAATAGGCATGCGCGCAACACCGCCCAGCCCGCCAGCGTCTTTGCCTCCTGCAAGCAAAATTCCCACGGGGAAATGCGCAACAGACAGCATCATAAAAAAGGCCAGAGCCAGTGCCAGCCCCTGCTCTCCAAAAGCCAACATGCAAACGGGAAGCCCCATATTGCCGACATTAGGAAAAAGAAAGGACGGTAAATACGTACGAACACTGTCCCCCAACAGGCGCGGCACCAGGATGCCCGGAAGCGTCATCAATATCATTACCAGCACGCAAGCTAAGGCTGTCTGACCAAAGACCTGTGGATCAATATCGACCTGCCCCAATACCGACAACATCAGACAAGGCGCACCTATATTCAGCACCAGGCGGGAAACAAAATCACTGTCGTAGCCAGTGCGGGTGTGTGCCCATATTGCGCCCACTAAAGCACAGAGCACGACAGGAAAGAGTACGGTTGCTATTTCAATCATCATGACCGGGAGTATACCGCTCCTTCGTCAGCTTTATTACAATACGCACCGAGAAACCGGACGGGTGAGAAATTTGAGCATCAAAGAAACAACCACGGGTGATACCGATACGGTCCTGAAGCATCCAGACCTCACCTGGAACGAGCAAGGGCTCCCGGTGGCTGATGATTTCGACGACCCATACTTTTCAGTTGAGAACGGCTTAGAGGAAACCCGCTACGTTTTTCTGAAACAGAATGGCCTCCCGCAGCGCTGGCAGTCGCACCAGGCGCCCTTCCGCATTATTGAGACCGGCTTTGGCACCGGGCTCAATTTTCTTGCTACCTGGCAGGCATTCCAATCCACTCCTGGCAAGAATAACTGGCTGCACTTTACCAGCATCGAAAAATTCCCGTTAAGCCGTGAACAACTGCAGAAAGCACTGGCCCTGTGGCCGGAGCTTAGTGAATTATCAGAAAAGCTTATTGAAGCTTACCCCCCGGCATTAAGAGGGTTCCATACTCTCAAATGGCCGGATGAGCGGGTCTCTTTGACGCTGATTTTTGATGACGTACACCAGGCTCTCCCGGAGTTAAACGGCCCGGTAGACGCCTGGTTTCTTGATGGC
Organism: Thalassolituus sp. UBA3500; assembly: GCF_002377545.1. NCBI lineage: Bacteria > Pseudomonadati > Pseudomonadota > Gammaproteobacteria > Oceanospirillales > Oceanospirillaceae > Thalassolituus > Thalassolituus sp. UBA3500. The sequence continues at coordinate 144,285 of NZ_DFQB01000024.1, forward strand.
TTTGCCCCAGCGAAAAACCCTGCGATGTGGTCTGACGCACTGTTTTCTGAGATTCGGCGCATTAGCAGAAACCCTCGCGCAGATCGAATACCGACGGTGGCGACCTTTACTGCAGCAGGCATAGTCAGGCGGGGTTTAAAAGGCGCCGGTTTTAACATCTCAAAAGTACCGGGCTTCGGCCGCAAACGAGAGATGCTCGCAGGTAGGTATGCAGCAACTGCTGGCCCAGAGAAAAGCCGGTTGCACAACCATCTCCCATGGCAGCTGTTCCCTGCACCACTTGAAAACGCCAGTAAGGTGATCGTTGCAGGTGCCGGTCTGGCAGGCTGCACCACCGCGCGCGCGCTGGCAGAGCGTGGTTTCCGGGTCACGCTGTGCGACCCACAAGGTATCGCCAATGGGGCCTCAGGGAATCCACAGGGCGGACTTTACATAAAGCTGGCCGCAGACGACCAGGCAACCCATTCTGATTTTTATCGTCAGGCCTACCTGCTCGCTCTCAAAGAAGTCGAGCGTATACTGGGAGCTCCAGCAGAGAACAATAAAACCTGGAATGCCTGTGGTGTACTACAGCTCGCTTACAGCGCTAAAGAAGAAGTGCGTCAGCAACGCTTTATTGAGCGGCACCAACCACCCGCTGAGTTCGTAGCGTACGATAGCGAAAAGAAGGGGCTGATCTTCCCAGCGGCCGGCTGGGTGTCTCCGGCTGATTTTTGCAGAGCCCTCGTCAATCACTCCAATATTCAGTTGATCACCACGACAATAACGAATATCACTGGCGAGCAGAATGCACTGACCATTACTACTGATTCTGGTGACCTTGATGCCTCTGCGATCGTCATAGCAACAGCTCACCAAGCGAATGAACTTGCTGGTGATAATAGCTACCTGCCAACCAAAAAAATTCGTGGGCAGCTTACCTATCTTAATGCTGATGCATTACCAACGGCTGATACCGTCCTCTGCGCGCGAAGCTACATGGCACCGCCAGTCAACGGACGCCTCGTACTCGGTGCTACCTATAACTTAAAAGATGAAGAAACAGAGCTTCGGGACTCGGATCATCAAACCAACCTGAGCCATCTCTGTGATTTTGGTTCTGAATGGGAAGCGGCTGCGAACTCCGCTGAAATTATTGGAGGGCGTGTGGGCTTTCGCTGTACAACACCAGACTATCTGCCGATGGCAGGGCCTCTGGTGAAAAAAGACGCCTTTATAGAATGCTTCCGCCCGATGACGAAAAACGCGAAGCGTATCCCTCGTGAGCCTATGCCCTGGATGAGCGGAGTCTGGTTGAATATTGGCCACGGCTCGCGAGGACTGGCGTCCTCTTCTTTATGCGCAGAGCTCATCGCCGAGCAGATGACAGGCGATGCCGTCAGTACCAGTCAAACCGTCGTCGATGCTTTGTCGCCAAACCGGTTTCTGTTGCGTGATTTAATCCGGAATAAGTTATAAATTCGAGTGTTCAAATCCCCGGCGGTAACTGATTTGCTAGCGCCAGCTGGCAGGTTTCTCCGACGGGGTCAAACAGGATCACAACCAGTCCACGACGAATCTGTTCGCGAACCTGTTCTTTTTTGTCGTCAAAGGAATAGTTGTAGTCGCCGTAATCGGTGCCCTCACGGCTGATAAACTCTTCGATGATGCCATCAAGGGCATCTGCAGACAGGCGGTCATAGGGAACGCGGATGACACCCTCTTCTGGCGCCTGTCCATCGCCAGAGTGAAAGTCAGATGGCAAATGCGCCCTCCCGCTCCCACTCACAGCTCATACGCAGTTCAGCGTCCGACGGTGTATGACCGTGCTCGGCCTGCCAATTGAAGGTGTGCTTTCCTGACAACTCAGTCTCAAGGTGCACCGTCGCGGAAACCCAATGCATCGCTTTCAGCAGGCTTTCAAACTGACGCAACCAGTTTTCCCATTCATACTCGACAGCACGGTATGAGGCGGCAAAGTGAATGATCTGAGTCTGGTAAGCGCCACTGAAAATATCATCGCCTGAAATTGAAAACATCTCTCGCTTAAGTAGGGAGAAGTCATCATCCAAACCGACAGGTAAGGTCTGGATCGCCCCCCAGTTGGTGCGGCGCTCGCGACGGGCTGCGAGATCTTCTGTGGAAGGAATATGGCGAATCACGCCGTAGACGATCGATTCCTGATCAAACTGAGACACGAGCTTCTCTCAATGCTGACTAAGGTTTTGATGATACCCAAAAGTTGCTCCGACAGAAACTGCCTGAGCAACTATGAGTGGAATCATACAAACACCATTCAACGCCCAACAACGTCTTGAATACGCATACGAACATAGCTACCGGGGGCATCTTCTATGGCCGCCAGCGGGCCGTCTCCCGGTTCCCGGGCGGGTACACGCTCTGCACCACCCTGCTCCTGAATCCACGCTTCCCAGTCCGGCCACCACGAGCCTCGATGGCTCTCAGCTCCCTGGAACCATTCATCACTGTCGTCAGGCAAAGCATCGTTAGTCCAGTAATTGTATTTGTCAGCCGCTGGCGGGTTGATAACACCTGCAATATGGCCTGAGCCACCCAGGACAAAGCGTGGTTTACCTCCCAGCACTTTGGCACCTTCATAAGAGGCCTTCCAGAGTGCAATGTGATCCTGCGAGGTCGAAAGAAAATACGTTGGAACTTTAACGGCGGACAGATCGATTTTCACGCCATCGACCTCCAGTGCATTCTTCTCTCGCAGCCGATTATTCAGGTACATATTGCGCAGATAATAGGAGTGCATCCGCGCCGGCAGGTTGGTGCTGTCTGTGTTCCAGTACAGTAAATCAAACGCTGCCGGACGCTCGCCTTTCAGGTAATTATTCACAAAGAAAGACCAGAACAAATCGTTCTCTCGCAGCGTGTTAAAGCTGAATGACATCTGGCGACCATCATAGTAGCCAAGCATGTCCATTTGCTTTTCTAGTCCTGCAATGGTCGTTTCGTTAATAAATACGCCAATTTCACCAGGCATAGAAAAGTCGATCAGTGTTGCCAGAAAAGTCGCTGACTTAATACGCTCTTTGCGCTTTTTCTTCAAGTAAGAAAGGGTTGCTGACAGCAGGGTTCCGCCAAGGCAATAGCCGATAGCGTTAACGTCTTTCTCACCGGTAATCTGCTCGATCACGTTCAACGCTTCGACCGGCCCTTCCAGCAGATAATTATCAAACCCTTTATCGCGCAATGACGGACCGGGGTTAACCCACGAGATGACAAACACCGTGTGTCCCTGACCCACCAGCCAACGAAGCAGCGAGTTATTCTCGCGCAGGTCCATGATGTAATATTTATTAATAAATGGCGGGACAACCAGAAGCGGTCGTTTGAACACTTCTTCTGTCGTTGGTGAATACTGAATCAGTTGCATCAATTCATTCTGATACACTATTTTTCCGGGCGTAGTGGCTACATTAACGCCGACCTGAAATGCTGAGGTATCCGTCATCGCAACATTCAGTGCACCATTTGCACTGGCTTCCAGATCTTCCGTTAATTGCTCGATGCCATGAGCAAGATTAGCGCCACCGGTTTCAAGTGTTTTGTTGATCACATCAGGATTGAGACCGGCGAAATTAGAAGGAGCCATCGCGTTTGTATACTGACGAATCAGATACTCGACTTTACGTCGGGCGTTATCGCTCAGGCCGTCTGTATCATCAATCATCTTTTTCAGGGTATTCCCCTGAATAAGGTAAAGCTGCTTTAGGTAATCAAAGAATGGATTGGCTTCCCATTCCGCATTTTTGAATCGTTTATCGCCTTTTTCTGGCTCAACGACGGGCTCAACCTCTTTGCCCATCAAGCGAAGCACAGTGTACTGAAATAACGCCTGCTGCTGTTTAAGCAGATCCATCTGGTCATCGATAAGTTTATCCGGGTGCTCCATCATGGCTTCACCCAGCTCTTTAAGGGCTTCTGAGAAATCGTTCAATACACACGCTGCCGGGTCTTCTGCTGAGGTCGGCTGCTTTATGAATTTTTCCCAAACTTTGCCGGTATGCTCCGCCGCCTGTATAGCCATATCATAATAATCGCTAACTGCAGCCGTCAGCTGCTCAGACACATCACTCATCGACGTTCAATCTCCATGCAATTAATAAACAACTCAGTTAGTAAGACGTCCAATCAAAAAAGGCCACCGCAAAGGGTGGCCTTATCTACTGCAGCCGCCAGATTAAGCCGCTTTGGCTTTCGACGCTGCAGTTTTAGCTGTTGTTTTCGCAGTCTCTGCCGCAGTGTTACGCATCTCTTCCATGATGCCTTCCATCTGGGTTTTGAACTCCATAGTCATGTCAGACAGTGTTTTAACGTCTTCCATGATTTTCTTGTTCATGCCAGATGCAACTTCAGCCTGAGACGACGCGAACGTACGCATTGATTCCAGGTCCTGTACATCAGCCGCAGATTTCATCTGGCTCAGTCCCATTTCAGCGTAGCTCTTAACCGCGTTGATCTGATACTCAGTCAGCTTCTCCATGTTTTCAACGAACAGACTGTTGAACTTCGACATAGGCGCGTACATCGTTTTTGCCTGTTCAGCGAATGCATTAAGAATATTCTCTTGCATGGTCTTGCTCCTTCAATGGTTGGTAAGAACAACTGTCACTTCCACATGCTGCAGAAGTAACATTACACTTGGGTGACAGCCGTACGATTAAAGTAGCAGTCACAGCGGTGATTGCACCCCTTGAACCGCACCGGAATGAGCAAAGCTTACATTGCCCGTCACTGTGTCCGAATTTATCCAATTAAGTCAGTCTTTGGACTGTCCAGCCATCATCATAGACATCAGATTCTGCTGAAAATTGGTCATTGCACTCATGCCTTTTTCCATCATTGGCTGGTAGATACTCATAGGATCGTATCCCTCTTCTCCCGCCTTCATTTTTTCCATCATTTGTTCAAACACATCTGTCTGAAATTGCTGAACGTCGGGTAAACCAAGCAGACGACGGAATTCTTCTGGCGTCATATCGAATGTGACATTCACTTTCATTTCGTGTTCCTTTTTGTGGTTATTGGCGGCTCTGTCGCTGCTCGTCAGGGGACAAACTAAGCCAGGCTACGACCGCACCGGCCACAGATGCGCCCCCTGCAAGCACAAATACCAGCGTGCCACCCAGCGGCTCCCAGAGCAAGCCACTGACCCAGGCACCAACTGCACCTCCTAAGCCAAAACTGACACTGCTGTACAATGCCTGTGCGCGACCCTGAAGATGATCAGGGAAAAGTGCCTGAACGTAACGCATGGATACGGCATGCATCACGCCAAAACTGAACGCGTGTAAGATTTGCAACAGCAGAAGCACCCAGAGAGATCCGATAAGGTATCCGGTCAACGTCCATCTAACGGCCGTCAGGGCCAGACTCAGAACAATCCACGCCCTCCAACTGAGAAGATGCATGATGCGTCCGAACTGCCAGAACAGAATGACTTCGGCAATTACCCCGACTCCCCATATCACACCGGTCAGACTGGCACTGTAGCCGGCCTCCTCCAGGTAGATACTGAAAAAGGTGTAATAAGGGCCGAAAGAAAGCTGAAGCAGGACATTAAGAAGAATAAAGCCGGCCACAGGGCCCTGAAGCAATCGTCGCCAGAACTGCTGGTCCGTCGGACTATCAGGTTTGACCGGATGGTTAACGTGTGGCATCAGCCAGGCATTACCGACGATGCAAAACATGAGTGCCCACATCACCGCAGGTAGCACTGAGATACTCAACGCCTGAAGCACCGCACCCAGCAATACGACACTGACGATAAAGCCAACCGACCCCCACATGCGCACACGACTATAACGATCAACTTGATTCGACAAAGACTGCATACAGAGCACTTCGTACTGCGGCAGCATGGCTGCCCAGAAAAAGCCGTACGCGATCATAACCGCAGCCACACCGAAGTAGCTCTGCGTCATGTAAATCAAAGAAAAGCATATCAGAGTCAGAAGCCCAGCCATTCGCACCATCTGAACCGGGCCACGGAACCGTCGGCTTTGAGCCGCCCACATATTGGGTGCAAGAATTCTCACAACACCAAACAAGGCCATGAGGCTACCGATCTCAACAGCTGTAAACGACAGGTGCTTCAGGTAAAGCCCCCAGAACGGAGCAATACACCCCAGGAGGGCGAAATACAGCGCGTAAAACAGCGCAAAGCGTGATGGAGAAACTGGCATCAGCGGACGACCAGACATGTATGATAACTGGAGTTACCAGCGGCCAGGCGCTGCCCGCTGGTATTAAGAGAGTGTAGCCCGGTGTCTATTCTGGTGCCTGGCCTGGAATGACTGGCGTGGTACATACCACATCCGCATTCTGACCACGATCACGCATCAGGTGATCAAGCAGAACAATCGCCATCATAGCTTCAGCAATCGGTGTTGCACGAATGCCCACACACGGATCGTGACGCCCCTTCGTGATTACCTCAATCGAATTACCGTCGGTATCCACTGAGCGGCCCGGCAGAGCCATGCTCGAGGTTGGCTTAAGCGCGATATGCGCAATGATATCCTGCCCCGTTGAAATTCCACCAAGTACGCCCCCTGCATGATTACTCAAGAAGCCTTCAGGTGACATTTCGTCACGGTGCTCAGTACCTTTCTGTTCGACAACGTCGAAACCGTCGCCAATTTCTACGCCCTTCACTGCGTTGATACTCATGAGTGCATGAGCGAGATCAGCATCGAGGCGATCAAAGATCGGCTCACCGAGCCCCGGCTTTACGCCTGTCGCTACGACGCTGATGCGGGCACCGATAGAGTTACACTCTTTGCGCAGCTTATCCATGTACTCTTCCATTTCTGGCACTTTGCTCGCGTCAGGACAGAAGAAAGGATTGTTGTGCACCTCATTCCAGTCAAAGGCTTCAGCCTTGATCGGGCCTAATTGTGAAAGATAGCCGCGAACTTCGATGCCCTGTCCGGCCAGAACTTTCTTGGCAATCGCGCCGGCAGCAACGCGCATCGCAGTTTCGCGTGCAGATGAACGACCACCGCCGCGATAATCACGGAAGCCATACTTCTGCGTATAGGCGTAATCGGCATGTGCAGGGCGGAAGGTTTTGGCAATGTTCGAATAGTCTTTAGAACGCTGATCTGTATTTTCGATGATCAGACCAATAGGAGTACCCGTAGTCTTGCCTTCGAACACACCAGACAGAATCTTCACCTGATCAGGCTCGCGACGCTGAGTTGTGTGACGCGAGGTTCCCGGCTTACGACGATCCAGATCGGCCTGCAGATCTTCTTCAGTCAGTGGAATACCCGGTGGGCAACCATCAACAATAGCCCCAAGGGCCAGTCCGTGACTCTCACCGAACGAGGTGACTGTGAATAATTTTCCGAAACTGTTACCAGACATAAAATTTCCGTCGCAGCGCTCAAGCGCCTGTTGTTAATTCTTCAGTTAATACATCAAGATCTGACGCTCTCAGAACACAGACGCCGTGCCCGCCATGTTCAAACTCAAGCCACTCGAAAGCCAACTGGGGGTAAGCTGCCTGCAAAGCTGGGAAGCTGTTACCGACCTCAAGGATAAATATACCGTCGTCGGTCAGGTACTCCCGGGCTTCAGCCAGCATAATTCTGACCAGATCCAGACCGTCTTCTCCTGCTGCCAAAGCCAGTTCAGGCTCATGGCGATACTCTTTCGGCAACTCAGCCATATCGTCGGCATCGACATAAGGAGGATTCGACACAATGATGTCGTAACGTCCACTCGCTGCAGAAAACAAATCCGACTGCAACGCAAAGACGCGATCGTCAACGACGTGCAGGCCAATATTTGCCTCAGCGACTTCTAAGGCCTCAAACGAAATATCGAGCAGCTCCACCTGAGCATCGCCGAACTCGTGCGCACAAGCGATGCCGATACAGCCAGAACCTGTGCAAAGATCCAGAATACGCGCAGGCTCTGCACCTTCAGGGAGCCAGGGCGAAAAACGCGCCTGGATAAGCTCGCCAATCGGCGACCGCGGCACCAGCACCCGCTCATCCACCAGATAGGGTTTGCCACAGAACCAGGCTTCGCCAGTGAGATAAGGCGTTGGTACTTTTTCGTGTATACGTTGACCGAGCAGGTCGATAACACGTTCCCGCTCGGACCGGGTCAGCTTCGAAGACCGCCAGTTGTCCGCCAGCTGCCATGGTAAGTTTAGTGCGTGCGCAACCAGATACAGCGCTTCATCCCACGGATTATCGGCGCCATGACCATGGTAAACCTCATGTTCCGCCATGCGACTGACTGCCCAGCGCACAAAATCCTGCAACGTAGACAGTTCGTTGATGGCTTCCTGAGCAAGTTGGTCGAATTTCATCAGGTCTGGCCCGTGTAAAAAGGCAATATTGTATCAGGATCAGCAGCGCCGCTCACCATAGAGACTACTATGGCCATGCTCGAAAGCATCCAGAGCGTCATTCGCAATCTGGTAACCCAGATCCACCATCTCTTGGGCACGATAGAATTCGTACATCTCGCAGCTCTCGGTGGGAATGCGGATCAACAGATCAGGTGGATATCCTGCGGTCTTAAACCGGCTAAGCGAGGACTGCATGACCTCAAACATCCGGGTGAGAGTCTCTAATTTACCGAGATTCTCATCTGCTTCTTTTCGAGCTTCGTTGGTACGTTTACCAAGCCATTCAGAAGCACGATCCATAACGGTATTAAGCCAGGCTTTCTTTTCGCTCTCTGATTCAGCGACATCACGAACGAGATTCTGAGGGGTGGGAACATCAGCATTAATATCGACCGCCATAATCAGATCCGCGTGAGCAGATACACACGGAGTAATAGGCAGAGGATTAAGCACCGCACCATCTACCAGCATCATGCCATCGGTGATGACTGGCTCAAGGATCGTAGGAATCGCCGCCGATGCGCGCATCGCCTCAACCAATGACCCACGCTGGAACCATATTTCCTTATCATGCTTCAGATCGGTCGCCACCGATGTATAGGGAATATTAAGATCTTCGATATTAATCTCGCCGAGCAACTCGCCCATCACCCCGTACACCTTCTCAAGCTTGATAGCACCACCCGATAGCAAGCTGAAATCGACCAGTTTCAAAACATCGATGTAGCCGAGACTCGTTACCCAGTCACGATATTGAGGAAGCTTGCCGGCAGCGTAGAAGCCACCAACAATGGCGCCCATTGAGCAGCCAGAAATCTTAACAATGTCATAGCCGCGCTCTTCAAGCGCCTGAATGACTCCAATGTGGGCGTAACCGCGCGCACCGCCACTGCCCAACGCGAGCGCGACGGTTTTTTTCTCGTGATTCATCGGGTTGTCTGTTCCTATCCTCAGGCAGCTGCCTGACAGTGATCTGATTTAACGGCCCGGCCAGAACGTAAACCGCACAGCCGGACGGCGGTCAGCCGAAGGAGCAGGAGTTAAGGCACCATGCGCTCGGACATCAATGCCCGGTAACGCCTTGCGCACCTGCTCGGCCAATCTTTCAGAGCATTCTAATGTGTCCTTGATATGGGCACCATCATAACAGTGCACCATTAAGTGCAGACGAGATCTAAGACCAACCGATAGTCCCTGAACCGCGTCAAAAAGTATCTGACTCTCGGTGATATTCACACCGCGGCTGTCAGCGACAAAGCCTGGCAACCACCCCGAAGTAACAGATAACGAAGCGAGCACCTCGTCTTGAGTGACCTGCCCTATTTTGAGTGGCGTCCGGGTAACCACCTGATCAATCAGAACTTTGGGCTGGCGACCACCGCGCATTGAGATATACACCATGGTCAACTTCTGAGTATCGGCATAGGGCTCAATGGTGACGAAATACGCCTGGTCCTTGTCTCTACTGACCAGACTGGAAACATCAAACACGTCGTTCGCCCAGAAATTACTGCTGCCACAATCAATGCCGATACATTCATAGAGAACTCTCTGGCCATCGGTCTGGCGTCGAAAGTACACGCGGACTTCTTCAAGACTGACACCGTCGGGCAAGTTGTAAAGGGAACGCAGGCGCTCACCAGACACACGCATCTCTCGCTCGCCAAAAGTATCCGCGCGTTGATGTTTCAGTTCTGAAAGAACCAGCCGGTAACGGGAAACGTCTTCTTCGGAACGATCAATTAATTCACTGTCGGGGAATGGTGGCGGCGCTGCCGATGCCGCGAATGGCACCAAGAAGACAATCAATACCGCCAGATGATAGAAACTAACTTGGGTGTAGCGGGCAAAGTGAAGCATAAGCAACCTGTTATCTGACACTCTGCCCAATGTATCAGAATCTCAGGCTGGCACCCAGCTGCCAATACCCGTTTTCAGCCGGGTCTGCACTGACCTCGACTCCGGTACTGTCTGTAGCTCTGATCGTACGATTTCGTAGTTGACCCACTTCGGCATTTAACCAGACGCCATTGCGCCAGCGGAACTCTGCACCGACGCCCATTCGCCAGTTGGTGTAAGAAATGGTAGTGACTTTCGCTGGCGTCAGTCCATCCACTTCTTCCTTCCAGTAGCCACCGTCCGGATAGAAACGGGCGTACGTTGAAAACTCCTGACTCCAACGCGTCTGTATATTTGATTTTGGAAAGCCCAACCACATCTCAGTATCTGATGTCAGCTTGGTAGCCAACGCCAGTAAAGGGCGTGGCTTGCGGTCGCCAAACTTACGGTCTACGAGGATACCGTACTGCCAGAAGGTTGTTCGACCAGTATAAGTTCGCCCACTGATTTCGACATTCAGATTCAGATTTTCCGTGCCAACGGCATCGAGATCAGTCATAACACCGGGCTCAGCCATCAGATGAAATTCTGTGCTGCCAGTGCGCTTCTGACGATATTTGATGGGTACCGATAACCAGATGTACTCACCTTCGGCAGCATTAGCGCCTTCCCAGCGAAACTCCGTGAGCTCCAGTGACACATCCGAAGTGAGAGATTCTGTTCCTCTGTCGGCCCGCTCTAGAGGCAGAGAGATAGCAACGGTACTGGTCGCAAACCGAGTGCCAACGCCAGTATCGGGCGCCCCTGAAATCTCCTGCCCCCATTGAAAGGTAGAGGCTTCTGCCTGAAGCACCGCCGCTGATAGCAGCAGGCTAGTCGTTATTTTTCGCATACACATTTCCGATAATCTCTTCAACACGGGCAAAACTGCAGAGTTGCCCCGAGGCTGCTTCCTGTTTACGGGCAATGTCGGTTGCTGCAAGAACATCCGCGACCAACTTAAGATCAGAAAGAGCCTGCCCGCGTATTCCAGCCTCTGCCTGGCTTTCAGTGTAGTCGGCTATAAAGTCATATGCGTCAGATTCGGCACGTCGACGGAGTATGTCGGTCGGTTTGCTCAGCCCGTTGAGCACGTCGCGTACTCCAGCCAGTGCAAACGCGCTCTCGTGATCACCCGCAAGAAGTGCATCGCGGATAAGAAGTGCAAGCACATCCGCTGAACGGCGGACGAGAGAATGAGGAGTGCCGGTTGTCGGTATCGACGCTACCGGCTTCTGTATATGTTCAGGTAACCAATTCAGCATACTGCACCCTCCACTGAAGATGTGGAGGATTCAGCAATTAACAAGCCAAAACCCAAATTCCCTTTAAAATCAGGCAAGTAAAGAAGGGAGCGGTCATTCCTTACCGCACAGTGTCAGATTACTGCCGGTTGCTCTTTCCGCCCGGAGTATCCGCTGTCCGGTTACGGCGCGTGATATGTGTACGTACACTGCGCACACCCAGCAGTACCAGAAGCAGTACGACGGGCATGGCTATTCCCTTCGCCAGGCTGACGTCAATAGGGACACCGACCGCTTTAACGCCATTGAATGCTATCTCCAACAACGACAGCAGATAGTAGCCAATTGCCACGACAGATAGCCCTTCCACCGTCTGCTGCAACCTCAGCTGTAACTGGCTACGACGGTTCATAGAGGACAGCAGGTGTTGATTCTGCTCCTGAATCGACAGATCAACTCGCGTCCTGAGAAGACTTGTGGTCCTGTGAATACGACGGGAAAGATCCTCAAGGCGGTCTCTGACAGAGTTACATGTTTTGATGCCGGGCGTGAGTCGACGCTCAAGGAATTCCTGCAAACTCTGAACACCATCCATCGGAACTTCCTGGAGTTGTTTGATCCTGTCACGAACCAGATCGTGATAGGCCACGGACGCAGAAAATCGGAAGTTTGTATCAGAGCGATGACGCTCAACCTCAGCAGCAAGATGCGACAATTCCTGTAGAAGCTCCCTCTCATCTTTCTCTTTATCGATTTCTGAAATACTCAGGTTCAGTGTCGCCAGATTATCTTCAATGCGCGAAAGCTCAGCGCCCATTTCGCGGGCGACCGGCAGAGCCAGCAGAGACATTAAGCGATAGGTTTCAAGCTCACACAGACGTTGTACCATTCGCCCAGCCTGATACGCATTAAGGTCCCGGTTCCAGGCCACTATTCGCCCAAAACCATCACTATGTAGTTTGAAAGCCGTCCAGACCTGAGCCTTGTTTTCGGCAACTTCAGAACCAGAAACCCGCTGCCCTTCAAACCAACGTTTCAGATCCACTTCGCTGGGTTCTGACTCAACCATCACCAGATTGACGGCAACCACAAGTTCGCCCGGCATGCTGGCCAACCAGTCTTTTGGGATAAACGCCAATGCATCATCCGAAAACGGCGCGGCATCTTTACTGATAAAGGTAAAGTTCGCGAACTCAAGGTGCCTCTCCCAGCGCAATTCAAAGCCACCAAAATCCTGATACAGACAACTTGAGCCAGTGCCAGGCACTGGCACACTGTAGCGCCGACACAGGTCGTTTACATGCTCAAGAATCTCTTCACGATTGTTGTCGAGCATCACGGTAAAATGAGTGACCTGACAGCCTCCATCAATAATGGGCGATGGACGGTTATGCAACTCTTCATAGAGCGAAGATCGTTGCGGATGCACGCGCAACGAGACCGCTGGAGCGCTGATCTCTGGCGTACCTGCCCCACTCGGTACTTCCTCACTCGCTACGTCCTGTATCGCATGTTTCATTCCGGTCTCCTGGTATATCTGCTCATCGTTCCACTGGCCAGGCGGCAGGCCTGATCAGGCGCTGAATAACGGCCTCAGTCAAGTAATTCACTGAGTGGTACATCAAAGCGCTCTTCGAACTCTGAGCTAAAGTCGTTTTGCCATTGGCGCAATTTCACCAGCTTTTTGGCGTCTCCGGCATTGGCCTTGCACAGCTCTTTCAATGTCTGTCCGGCAAAGAACTCAGACGTTTTAATCGTCTCTGGGGCACGAACCCATGCCCAACGGCCCTCTTCGGTGAACACCACCCAGCCTGACCGGCGGAATTCATTAAGCATATTGGTAACACGCCCGGCATCCACGTCGCCCAACTGACGGCGAATATCCAGTTCGCGGTTAAGTGTCTCGCCACTGCGTGCCTTGATAAGAATCTGGGCCAGACGCAGGCGCTCATTCACCGGAAAACGTCCTGCACCGGGACGGCGATAGTGGCTCAAGCCATAACTCAACTCAGCGCCCAACAGTAAAAGCATCCAGGATACGTAGATCCACAACAGAAACAGCGGCACAGCAGCAAACGCGCCGTAAATCAGTTTGTAAGAAGGGAACAATCCCAAAGCACCACTGAACAGGAACTTACCCAGTTCGAATGTCGAAGCTACAATGACAGCAGCAATCAACGCGTGTGGCACAGGCACCTTACAGTTGGGGACCATCAGATAAACCACAGTCACTGCGGCGATGGTCAGAATCCATGGAATAAGCCGCGCCAGAATGGTGAGCGGCCCTCCCGGAGAGCTCTCCCAGAGCGGCATCGACGCCAGAACCGACGATGTGGCCACCCCGGCACCAAACAGCAGTGGCCCCAGGCTCAATACCGCCCAGTAGCGGAAAAATGTCTGAATTTTCGAACGAGAACTTTCAACGTTCCAGATACGATTAAACTGCCCTTCGATGGTCTGCAAAAGAAAAATGCAGGTGACAAATAAGGCTGCAATACCAATCCAGGTCAACTGTCTCGCCTGCTCACTGAACTGGCGCAGGTAATCCGTAATCACTTCACTGCCTTGCGGCAAAACATAACTAAGCAGTTGCTGGTTCGCATCCTGCCCCCATTCCTGCAGCGTCGGTATTGCGCTCAGAATGGAGTAGCTGACAGTGATCACAGGCACCAGAGCGAACAGCGTTGTATAAGTCAGAGCCGCCGCCTCTTTACGACGCTCCATACTTTCGAAACGCTTCAGTGTCTGCCATAACACGCGACCCACATGGGCTGGCTCAGGGATAAAACTCGGCTTCATAGGTATCCTTAACGGGTATCCTTGTTACAATGGCGACCAAATAACTGTCTACCGGAATTCAGAAAAAGCATGAGCGATATTACCATTTATCACAATCCCCGTTGCTCCAAGTCCCGCCAGACACTGGCGCTTTTGCAGGAAAATGGCGTCGAGCCTTTGGTGGTCGAGTATCTGAAAGACACGCCCGATGCGGCGACCCTGAAAGCGGTTATTGATAAGCTCGGTATCACACCTCGTGACCTTTTGCGTACCAAAGAAGCCGAATACAAAGAACACGGCCTGAGTGATAAGAGCATTAATGACGATGCCATCATTCAAGCAATGATCGAATCTCCTAAGTTAATAGAGCGCCCGATTGTGATCAAAGGCAATCAAGCCCGTATCGGCCGTCCGCCAGAACAGGTACTGGAGATTCTCTAATGGCTACGCCTTATGTTCTGGTGCTGTATTACAGCCGCCATGGTAAAACCGCCGAGATGGCAAAGCTGATCGCACGTGGTATTGAATCCGCGGGGCTGGAAGCGCGTTTACGAACAGTGCCAGAAGTCAGCCCGGTTTCTGAAGCAACGGCAGCTGCCGTGCCCGACGACGGCGCCGTCTACTGCACGCTCGACGACCTCAAACACTGCTCCGGTCTGGTGCTGGGTAGCCCGACCCGCTTTGGCAATATGGCGGCCCCGTTGAAGTATTTCCTCGATACCACCAGCAACCTCTGGCTGACTGGCGCGCTGATAGATAAGCCCGCCAGCGTCCTCACCTCAACCTCGTCTTTGCACGGCGGCCAGGAGACCACGCTAACCTCCATGATGACACCACTGATGCATCACGGCATGGTCATCGCAGGCTTGCCATACAGCGAAGCGGGTCTTTCAACGACCTCCTCAGGAGGTACGCCCTACGGCGCTACCCACTGGGCAGGCTCTAATGGTGATCACGATCTGAGTAAAGAAGAAATCGGACTTTGCAAGGCTCAGGGCGCACGCATGGCCACACTGGCGAAACGACTGTCAGGAGCAGAAGCATGAAGTCGAACCGGGCTTGGTGGGCGATGTTGCTCTGCTACGTGAGTCTTTTTGGGCTTCTACTGACAGGTACCTACGCCAGCGCGCCAGAGCATGTAAAAGGTGACGAAGATATTCTCGGAGCCACACTGGTATTCTGGTTACTCAAGTGCATTCCCTTGCTACTTTTCATTCCAGGCATCATCAAGAAATCGCACTATGCCGCCTCGTGGCTTTCCTACATGGCAATGTTCTACTTTGTAGTCATCATTGCGACAGGCGCCGGCATCTGGATGTGGCTTCAAGTACTGACCATAGCGCTGATGTTTATCGCAGCACTCATGTTTACCCGTTGGAAAAAAGCAGAAGAACAGGCTTAATTCTGCGACCAAGACCTGCTCGCTAAGGATGGGATGACGTTACTCGTCGTCCCATTCACCGTCAGTATCGTCGTCAGCAATCTCCGTGGTCACCGTACTGCCGCACTTCACACACTTACCGTCGATGTAAACCACACCATCAAGCTCGTATTCAACCGGATCTTTCATCCCCAGATCCACTTCCATACAGTTATTGCACCAGGTTTGCGTCAGAAATGCTTCCTGATCAGCTTTATCCCGCGCGTAAAAATCCCGCTCTGTCCGTTCCATTATCAACTACACTCTTTTTAGCCAATCAGGCCACACTGTTAACCGGGGGGTAGTGTCAAGTATGACACCTCCTCTCGCACTCAGCCCGGTATTCTATTCCTAATTAGGCAGATCGTTAAACGGAAACTCCCATGAGAATTCAACAGCAAATCACACTGAGCGTTATCGCCTGTACTGTCGCCGCCGTTCTGGTCACGACCCTGGTTACGGTAACAACCTCTATCAACGCCTCATCGGAGCATGCAGAGCGCCTGATCAACGACAATCTGACAGCTCAGAGAGAGCAGAAGAAAGCCCAGATCGAGAATTACTTCAGTGACACTGACAAGCAGCTGCGCCTGCTGGCAAAAAGCCCCTTCATTCGTGAATCCCTGACTGAGTTGATTGCCGGTTTCGATGCCTATGCGACAGAAGTTAACTATCAGTCCGCGAATGAACTGACGGCTTATTACAGCGAAGAATTTAATTCACGCTATAAAGACATCACTGGGTCCGGAGCCGACATTGGCGGCCTCACGCAGAACCTGAGTAACAATACGCTGGCATTGCAGAACAACTATATCGCCCGCAATCCAAATCCGCTGGGCGAGAAAGAGAAAATGACCCGCGCGGCAACCTACGCTTACTACGACTCCCTACACGAAATGGTTCACCCATTTCTGCGCGAATATTTACAGAGTGAAGGCCTCTACGATGTGTTTCTGGTGTCTGAACGTGGCGATATTGTCTACAGCGTCTACAAAGAGCTGGATTACGCGACATCTCTGGTCAGCGGGCCTTATCGCGACAGCGGTATCGCAGACGCTTTCCGCGCAGCCCAGCAGCTGAGCGAAGGGGAATCTGCATTTGTCGACTTCCGTCCATACACACCGTCTTATGAAGCTGCGGCTGCTTTCCTATCAACCCCAGTCCACGTCGGAGAAACCCGCATTGGGGTCATGATCATACAGCTGCCTATTGATACGATTTCGGGAATTATGAGTAACGGTAGCCAATGGCGGGACATGGGCCTGGGCGAAACCGGTGATAACTTCCTTGTTGGCGGTGATCATCTGCTTCGGTCTGAAATGCGCGGCTTTCTTGAGACTCCGGATTCGTTCCTTAGCTCACTACCTTCCAGCGCCGTTCCCGCGGGTGCTATGGAAGCGATACGCCAGCGCGATTCACTCGTTGGCTACCTGAAACTAAAAACCGATGTAATTAACAATGCCAGCACTGGCACTAGTGGAACAGCACGCCAGATAGACGTCACTGGCACACCGGTTCTCAGCTCGTATACGCCCGTTTCCGTGTTCGACAAAACCTGGGTGCTGATCAGTCAAATGAGTGAGAACGAAGCCTTCGCCAGCGTCTCAAAAACCAAATCAGACCTGATCCTTTATAGCCTGATAGCCTCTCTTTTAGTTGCCGGTACCGGAGCGCTACTGGCCACGATACTTGGCCGATCTCTGACCCGGCCTATCGTCAGCTTCATTCGTCAAATACGCACCAGTGCCAGCAATAAAGACCTGAGCATCCGCTTCAATGAACAAGGCGCACAGGAAATCAGCAGTCTGGCCAGGTCTCTCAATGAGCTGATGTCTGATCTCGACAACTTCATGAGTAAAGTGAATTCGACATCGACGTCTCTCAATGAACATGCCCGAACACTGGAAGACGTCACGTTGTCGACCAGCACGAAGGTAAATCGCCAGAATGAAGAAGTAAATGCGGCCGCGAATGCAACCCGGGAGGTCAGTGAGTCTGTCGGCGAAGTAGCGGTTCACGCAGATAACGCAGCGAATCATGTACGCGATACTCGCGGGCGAATAATCAATGGCCATAAGTTGTCTGCCGAAGCACGTAAATCGATACGTCATCTGCGCGAGAATATGAAGCGCTCAATGACCTCCATTGAAACGCTCGAAACCGAAAGCGAAAGCATCGGTGCCGTACTTGATGTTATTCAGACAATTGCCGAGCAGACTAACCTGCTCGCCCTCAATGCTGCCATTGAAGCAGCCCGAGCTGGCGAACAAGGTCGCGGGTTTGCGGTAGTCGCGGACGAAGTAAGAACCCTGGCAAGTCGTACAGGCGAAAGCACCGATGACATCAGGAATAGAATTCAGGCGCTGCGCAACCAGGTTCAAAATGTGCGGGAGGCTATTTCAGCCTCAGAACAAGATACACGTGAATCACTGGATGGCATCGAAAAAACCGTCGAAGAAATGGACGAAGTTGCCTCCAGCGTCGATGGCATAGAGCAGATGAGCATGCAGATTGCGGCATCAGCAGAAGAGCAAAGCCAGGTGACATCCGTGATCGAGAAGAACGTCGCGCACGTGCGAGACCTCTCTGATGAGGTTCTCAGTTCAACGGCTGTTATAAGTACCAGCAGCAAAGAACTCGGGGAGCTGGCGGCCGTGATGAAGTCACACCTCGCCCAGTATCAATTCGGAAATCACTGAACCTGACCGTTAACTTATCAAGCGGAACACTCTGTTCCGCCATTACTTCACCTTGGCTACCCACAATCTGCCACCCTCTCTGATAAGGCACTTTCAATCCGAATGCGTGTCCGTTATAACGTTGGATAAATTTTAGTTCTAAACGGTCCTCTAATTATGGTCACGCTTCATCACCTTGAAAATTCCCGTTCTCAGCGCATTCTATGGTTACTCGAAGAACTCGGCATCGAGTATGAAATCAAACTTTATAAGCGCGACCCCAAGACTAACCTTGCGCCTGACGAGTTAAAGGCAATCCACCCCCTGGGCAAATCTCCGTTGATTACTGACGGTGGCAAAGTCATTGCTGAGTCTGCTGTCATCGTTAATTACCTGATTCGCAACTACGACAAAGACGGACGATTTACCACCGCGCCGGACTCAGAAGCGGCTCAACAGAACGAATACTGGCTGCATTTCGCTGAAGGATCATTGATGCCCTATCTGGTTATGAGCCTGGTATTTACCAAAGTAAAAACAGCGCCGATGCCCTTCTTCGTACGCCCTGTCGCGAAAGGTATTGCCGACCAGGTAATGAAGAGCTTTATCAGCCCGAACGTTGAAAACTCTTTGCGCTTTATCGAAGACCACCTGAGCAAGAATATGTGGTTCGCCGGCGAAAATATGAGCGCTTCTGATTTTCAAATGATCTTCCCGCTGGAAGCCGCTATGACCCGCTCAGGTATTGCCTCGAAGCTTCCAGCCATCAATGCCTGGGTGAAAAAAGTGCACGCCCTTCCTGCGTACCAGAACGCCCTCAAAAAAGGTGGACCATACGATTACGCCTGATCGTAAATCCTGACTATGAAACATTTTTTCAAAAAAACCTGGCTCGTCTGGATAATCGTCCTGACGGGCTGCGCGACTGCAGGCCTGCAGTCATTCGATACTGAAGAGTTATTCGGTAAATCCCTGTTGGTAGAACGAAGAGCAGACTTCAACACTGACGAAGCTGCCTGGTTCAGAGAAGAGGTAAAGCCTGTTCTGGATCAACGCTGCGTTGTCTGCCACGCCTGTAACGATGCACCATGTCAGTTAAAGCTTACATCTGCCGAAGGCATTATGCGGGGCGCCAATCCACAGAAGGTCTATCACGGCACACGACTGACGGCTGCAGAGCCTACACGTCTGGGCATTGATGCCGACTCTACTGCTGAGTGGCGGCAAATGGGCTTCCACCCGGTTTTAAATGAGCGTACTCAAAGCCCGGAAGTTAACCTTGCCAACTCTATGATTTATCAGATGCTGGCGCTGAAAAAGAACGCACCCGCTCCCGAAGATGCCCTGCTGAGCGACGACTATAATCTGGCGCTTAATCGCTCGCAGTCGTGCCCGACACGGGAAGAATTCAATGAGTACGCTGAAGAACACCCAGAATGGGGGATGCCCTACGGCCTGCCCGAAATCAGCGACAGCGAATACAACACACTGGTGCAATGGCTGAGGGCTGGATCACCCATGTCACAGCCTGAACCTCTTTCCGCGGAAACGAAAAGCACCATCAAAGCGTGGGAAGATTACCTGAACGACGATAGCCTGAAGCAACAGCTGGCCAGTCGGTATATGTATGAACACCTGTTTCTGGCCAGCCTCTACTTTTCAGATGAGCCATTATTCCGGGGCATAGATCCGAAACAGCGCCCAGAGAATTTCTTCCGTCTGGTGCGTTCGTACACCCCGCCCGGCCTGCCCATTAAGGTTGTTGCCACGCGCCGCCCTTACGATAACCCAGGCGTTCAGCGTATCTATTATCGACTAGAGCGTATAAAAGAGACAATCGTCGCCAAAACTCACATGCCATATCGCCTTAACGATGAGCGCATGGAATGGATGAAGTCACTGTTCAACGAGCCCGACTATCAGATTTCCAGCTTGCCTGGATATGAAGTAGAAATTGCATCCAATCCCTTTATCGCATTCCACGATTTGCCAGTGACATCCCGGTATCGATTTATGCTTGAGGAGTCCGAATACATTATTCGCGGATTTATTAAAGGGCCTGTTTGCCGTGGGCAAGTAGCACTCAACGTAATCGACGATCACTTCTGGGCTGTATTTGTCGATCCTGATGCGATTGATTCTGGTGAACTCGCTGATTTCCTGAGCGAGCAAAGTAATAATCTTCGTCTACCGGGTGAGGCAGAAAGTGACGCCGGTATTTTAACCAACTGGTTGAAGTACTCCGACCTGCAAAAAGATTACCTTGAAGCCAAGAACCAGAAAATGATTGAGCACTTTCCTGAAGGGAAAGAACTTAACCTGGATCTCATCTGGGATGGTGACGGCCACAACCCAAATGCAGCACTCACAATCATGCGCCATTTTGACAGCTCATCAGTCGAGCAAGGCTTTATCGGGCAACCGACCAAAACAGCCTGGGTCGTGGATTACACCCTGCTTGAGCGCATCCACTACCTGTTGGTCGCTGAATTCGATGTTTATGGAAACGTCGGCCACCAGCTGATGACCCGCCTCTATATGGACTTTCTCAGAATGGAAGGCGAACACAACTTCCTCACCTTCCTGCCGCAGAAGAAGCGCATTGAACTGGCCAATTACTGGTATCGGGATGCCAGCGATGAAGTCGATGAATATCTGGTCAACTACGAAGACTCGGTTATTACCGATCCGGGGATTGAATATCAGACTCGGGAACAGAAGATCGAACTGTATGGCCTGCTGAAGAATCACCTGAAAGGTGCCACTTCGATGCGCTACGAGTTGTCAGGTGCTGTCACTCCTGAGCGACTTTCAGCACTCTTGCCGGTCAATGATGTTACCGGCAAACAAGCCACATTAATGCCTGAGATTTCATTCGTTATGATTGATCAGGTAATGGGTAAGCCACAGGTATTTACCCTACTGAGAGCAAGTGGGCACAGTAACCTGACCGGCCTGTTGTATGAGGAGAATAATCGCCTTACTGAGGAAGATTACCTGACGATCGTACCCGGGCTTCTTGGTACTTATCCAGCGGCTATTTACCGTGTACCTGAGTACAAGCTAGGTGCCTTTATCTCCGACATTAAGGCATTGGAATCTGAAGACGACTATAAAGCGCTGGCAAGCCAGTTTGCTGTTCGTCGCACCTCACCAGACTTCTGGCAAAAGAGTGACGAATTGCATAGCTGGTTCCGCAAGGACAGTCCGCTGAACTACGGCGTGCTCGATTATGCTCGCCTCGAAAACAGATAATAAATCTGGGGGCAAGGATGCCTCGAATACCAGTGCCATATCAGTACAGGTCATCAGCAACAAAAAAGCCGCATAGAATGCGGCTTCTTTGTTTTTTCACAGACTGGATGATGTATCTATCGACGCGCGATAACCCAGACCGCGTGGATAATACCTGGCAGATAACCCAACAGCGTCAGTAAAATGTTCAGCCAGAAGGCCCCACCAATACCAACCTGAAGAAATACACCCAGTGGCGGTACCAGCACTGATAGTAAAATCCGGATAAGATCCATGTCCTACTCTCCATCATAATGAACGTAAGGATATAGATGGCTTATCCGGTCTGAAGTTCAAACTGTTTTACAGACCAGCACTGCTCAGCAGATTTTCGATCACTTCTTCATCCGGAATCCGGAAGCTTGAATTAGAGTGCACAACCTTACCTTCGGCATTAATCATATACTTGTAAAAGTTCCAACGCGGGTACTGATCCTGACGTGCGACTTCTTTGAACAGAGGGTGCGCATCGTCCCCTTTCACAGGTACGGTTGATAGCATTGTGAAGCTGACGCCAAAGTTTTTGAAACAGACTTCAGCGGCTTCTGCTTCATCTTTGGCTTCCTGATTGAAAGAGTCAGATGAAACACCCAACACCACCAGGCCACGATCTTTGTACCTTTCATGGATTGCCTCAAGGTCACCGAACTGGTCTGTAAAGCCACAGTGACTCGCCGTATTAACGAGCAATACTGGCTTACCATCAGTCACTTCACACAGATTCAGCATATTGCTGCTGTGAAGCTGTTTCATCGTGTGGTGATAAATCTCAGGGCAGGATTCGGGGTAGCTGCCTTCGCTTTCTTCAGCCTGAACGCCAGCACTCGCGAAAGATAGGGACATTGCCCCGAGAAACAAGGACTGCTTGAGTGAACTACGCATGGTTTTCTCCTCAATGTGGTTATTAAGGATAGCAAAAACGCTGGCAAGTAAGGAACAGGCCCTTCTATCGCTGACATGATATTATCCGGCCACACTTCATACGCGCCCGTCAGGCGTGATGTCAGGAGATAGTATGGCGCTCAAGCACTTCATCACTCACAAAATAGCTAAGCTGGAAAAAGAGCCAGCAGCCACTGTGACCTACAGCGACCTCGAGGGCGAAGTAGGTGAAGATACTCTGTCGGGTTACTACCAGCGTTGTGCCTCCCAGCTAAAGGGCATTCTGTTGCAGCGCAGCGGCAAACGTTACGGTGTATTCAACCCGGAGTCGCCAGCATTCAGTGCGCTGATCCGCAACTGGCAGAAAGACGCAATGCCGTTTTCAAGCTGGGCTCGCAAGGCCGTCGCGCACATCAGTGCCAGCCTTGATAGCACCGACCTGCTCGTCGATGGCTACCTCGCTGCATTCCACGAAGAGTTAGCAGACGCAGACAAGCTGTACATCTTTCATCTGCGCTACAAAGATAGCGTTACCGTCGACGCCAACCTGAACCTGTCTGAAACCCGCTACCTCGACTTCTCAAACACAGGGTTTGGTGTTTGCGTCAACCTCACGGACTGGGCCCAGGATGAAGACGCAAAGTACATCACCTTCTCTTTCGGACGAGGTGACCGACCTCTGCAAAATGCCATTCTGGATGCCATCGGCTTTACCGACACTCTGAACACCACGGCAGAAACTGAAGAATTCCTCGAAATTGTCGATTCCTACAGCCGTACCTTGCCTGAAGAGCAAGCCTTTGAGTACAAGTCGAAGGTTGTGGATTACTGTATTGAACAAGACCTGCGCGGCGAGCCCGTGGTATTCGAAGAACTCGAGAACCACCTCGCCAGTGAGACAAATACCAAACCCGCCGAGGCTTTCTCACATTATGTGATCGAAAAGAAAAAAGAGCGCCGCAAGCAGCCTCTTCCGGCTAACGCCACACCAGAAGAACTGATTGCCGCTGGAGCGCCAACCGCAGACGTTGCCGACGCGGTTAAGGCTGAGCTGATTCCCGACAGAAAAAAACTAAAGGGATTCATCCGCTTCAGCGGAAAAAACAAAGACCTGAGCCTGAGTTTTTCCGCGGCGCTACTTGGTAAAGACATTGAATTCAACCCGGCAAACAAGTCTCTGCTGATTCACAAGGTTCCGGAGAGCTTACTGAAACAACTGTCGGCCAAATCTTCCGACAGCGACGACTAAGCATAAAAAAACCCGGCACTGGCCGGGCTTCTTTTCTTCATCGAACAATCATCAATCTTCGTACTGCTGGTAGCTATCAATGGTGACGGCTACCTGCGCATGCATAAAGTCGCCGTCATGCGGCCATAAAAATGCAGTCCATGGAGTAAGTGCTAACGGATTAATGACATAGGTGTTGTCTATGACTTCGTAGTTAATATCGAAGCTCACACCGGCGATCGAGTTTGACGATGTTTCTGTCCACTCAGCAGCGGCGCTACAGGCTGTTTCGCCATTACCGCAAGCGTTTACGTAAAGGGTAAAGACCTCTTCGGTGTTAATAATCGCACCCAGCGACTCTGTCACCGTATCGCCGCTGTTCTGGTAGAAACGATAATACTGAGTCTGACGATCACTCTCGTCATAAAAGGTATAAATATTTTCGGTGTAAATAAAGTCATCACCGCCCTGCTCAGTCACCTGCTCACCGTATTCAATACCAATACAGTTAGCCACCGCACTATCAACGACACCAGCATTGCCCAGGTTGGTATAATCCAGACCATAGCTTGAGGTCAGTTCCGGAGCCTCTTCAAAACTGGTGCTGTCACTGACTTTTACACCCTCCAGAGTCAGTGTCGTACTCTCACCTACTGGTGTCGTAACCCGGCTCCCCTCAGCCGACAACGAGCGATTATTGCTGGCAAAGGTTACGGTTAAATCCGTCAGGGTCATGGCAGTAACACCGGATTCGTCCATCTCGCCCGTCTCGGTCAGTGATGCTTCGTAACCGGTTTCGGTCGCCGTCACTTCATAGTCTTTACGCCACTCGCTGTCACAACGAGTGAGTTCGTAAACACCCTGCTCATTGGCAGTCACCTTCACAAACTCCCGCGTCATACCGGTGTATGAATAGGGATTCATGCTGTCTTCAGTATTAGGGATACTTGAGTTTTCTTCCGTGACAATCATCCAGATACCCTCTGGTGATTCCGAGCTCAAACTACGATCTACTAATGGCAGGCCTGTAAACCCCTGAGGAAAACAACCCGCTAATGAAAGCGAAACACCAGCAACAATGGCAGGCGCCAGTGCAGGTTTAATAAGCTTGAGCATGGGTAACTCCATTTGATTTGTTATTCGAATCGGACAACAGAATACCTGATAAACGTCTGTCTATTATCTCAAAAGGTGCAAAGTGGCCTTATCTGCCCCAAACCAGCAAGACCAAGTGCGCCATCCATCAGGTATAGGTGGTTCAGAGTCCGTCTGTTATCAGAGTTACAGCGAGTTGAGTACGCATAAAGTCGCCATCATGTGGCCGCAAAAAAGCGGTGAAAGGCGTCAAAGCCAATGGGTTAACGACATAAGCGTTATCGACCACCTCGAAGTTGATGTCAAAGCTAACCCCCTCAGCAGAAGCGGAACTGGTTTCGGTCCACTCGGCTCCCGCCTCACATTCCGTCTCTTCATCTGAGCCAACAGAGCAGGCATGCACGTACATAGTCACCGCACCCGGCTCTGACTCAGTACCGCTCACATCTATTACTGCGCCCAGTGAGCGGGTTAACTCACCTTCAGTGTTCTGATTCAGCTCATAGTACTGAATCTGATCAGAAGGGCCGCTCCGCGGCGTATTAAGAATGACCGTGAAATAACGCTGATCGAGTTGCCACTCATCCGTTGTTGATTCAGTTGTCTTCTGCCCAACAGATGAGCCGACACAGTGAACAGGCAAATCGCTGTAGGTTCGAGGCGCCCCTTCAGGTTCGGCATCAGCGTTACCGAGTTCGACATAAACGAGCTGAGCAGAGGCAGTAAACTCATCAGCAGCATAAAAGTCAGGGGCGTCACTGACTTTTACCCCCTCGACGGAGAGAGTCAGGTCTTCTCCGGCTGGTTGCGTAGTTTTGCTTCCAGAAACGGCTAATGTCTGGTTATTTTCGCCGTAAACGACACTGAACTGGGTTGTAGTCGTGTACTCGACGCCACCCTCGTCCGCGCCAGACGTTTCAGAATACGTTGCGTCGTAGCCTGTCTCAGTTGCGGTAAGTTCATACTCATCCCGCCAGCTGCCATCACAGCGGGTAAGAACATAGATGCCCTCGGCGTTTTCCGTAACAGAAACAAACTCCCGGTTCGTTTTCTCAAATAAGAAAGGATTCATAGAATCTTCTGCATTGGGGATTTCAGAAAACTCTTCAGCCACCAACATCCAGATCCCCACCGGGGACTCCGTGGTCAGGTTATTATTTACGTCAGGTAATGTGGTCGAGAATACCGGGTTGCCGGTACCACCATCGCCCTGGTCACTGCTTTCGCCGGCCCCAGAGTCTTCTTCTGGAGCTTCCTCTGCTACCCCATTGAGAGAAGTATCATCTGAACTATCAGCCACGTCATCGCTGTTGGTAGCGCCACCAGATGAAGATCCATCATCGGCTCCGCATCCATGCATTAATGTGCTGAACGTAATCACAAGGAGGAGTGGAAAAAGAGCACGCCACCGTACTGTTTCTGAGTTCTGCATTGTTGTTATCCTTATCATATTGAAGAGACCTTCCAGCTCGGATGGATCTGTATAAAGAAGAGTTCCGTGCTGGTCTCCAATTTCTCAACGAAAGCGTATCAATTCCAGGCCCAAATACGACAGTGCAGGTTACGCCATTATCCTGTGGCCTGATCCGTCTGTGTTCGTTATTGTAGGCTGTTAATCCACCACAAACTCTGCAAGGATGCAGCTATGAACATGATCCCAGACTGGCAAGCGCCACTAAAAAGCACCTTTGGTTTTGAACAGCTTCGCGAAGGCCAGCAACCTGTTGTTGAGGCCATACTGGCCGGGCGCTCAGCCGCCGCGATCTTCCCGACGGGCTCTGGCAAGTCATTGTGCTATCAGCTTCCTGCACTGCTGTTGCCTCATCTGACCTTAGTGGTCTCGCCGCTACTGGCGCTAATGCAGGATCAGGTCGCCTTTTTACGCAGCAAAGGGGTTGCCGCTGCCAGTCTGGATTCCACGCTAAGCCGCGACGAACTCACCGCCACACAGCAAGGTGTACGCTCGGGCGAGATTAAAATTCTGTTTATCTCGGTAGAGCGTTTAAAGAACGAACGCTTCCGGGAGTTTATCCGAGGTGTGGCGATTTCGTTGTTAGTCGTTGACGAAGCCCACTGCATATCAGAATGGGGGCATAACTTCCGCCCGGATTACCTCAAGCTGCCCCACTGGCGCCGGGAATTTAACATTCCACAATCTTTACTGCTGACAGCGACGGCGACAAAACCCGTGGTTGAGGATATGCGCCGCCACTTTGATATCGCAGAAGCCGATGTTATCAGTACCGGTTTCTATCGGCCCAACCTCCGACTATTAGTTCAGCCTACGCCGGTACACGAGCGTTTAAACAAATGTGCTCAATGGTTAAATCACCGCATCAAAAAAGGCGAGCCATTTGGCAGCATTATTTACGTCACCCAGCAAAACACCGCGGATGAAGTTGCAAGCCATTTAAATAACCTGGTGAATGTTCCGGTCGAGTCGTATCACGCGGGTTTACCCAGCGAAACGCGTCAGGACATTCAGCAACGCTTTATGGCAGGCACAACGCCCTGCATAGTAGCCACCATCGCGTTTGGTATGGGCATCGATAAAAGTAATATCCGACAGGTGCTGCACTACGATTTACCTAAATCAATAGAAAACTACAGTCAGGAAATTGGCCGCGCCGGGCGAGATCGCAATGCATCCGATTGTGTGCTTCTTGCCGATTTAAGCGGCTTAACGGTGCTCGAAAACTTTACCTACGGTGATACGCCCACACTCGGGGCAATTAAGCGTTTGCTGACCACCATCAATACAGACACCAGCGTCGGAAGCACCGGTACAGGCCGTTGGGAAACCATGATGCAGCCGCTGTCGAATCAGACCGACATTCGACCACTACCGCTAAAAACCTTACTAGTGCATCTGGAGATGGCCGGACGCATCACACCACTCTACAGCTACTACGCAGAATATCGCTTTAAGCCAGAATCCGAGAGTGCCCTGCTTTCGCAGTTTACTGGCGAACGTCAGCAGTTTATTCAGACCCTGTTAAATCACAGTAAAAAAGGCCGCACCTGGTACAGTCTGGATATGGATGCATTAATTCAGAACCTTGGACCGGATGCGCGCTCGCGTGCAGTGAAAGCCTTAGAGTATTGTGCTGAGCAGCAATGGTTAACGCTCGAAATAAAGCAGATGACCGAGGTTTATGAGGTAAAGCCTTGGCAAGTATCCGAAACCGACGCCATTGCCGATGAACTGCACCAGAGCTTTATGGCTCATCAGAACAGTGATATTCAGCGCCTGCACAATATGGTGAGCCTGTTTCAGTCACAGCAGTGTTTAAGCCGCCAGCTCGCTGTGTATTTTAATGATCATTCGATGACTCAGGACTGCGGGCACTGTTCCGTATGCATGGGTAAGTGGCAGCCCTGGCCGCAGAACAGTGTCGCTACTGCACCAGAGCCTTCTGTTATTGAGGGGATGCTGTCTGAGTTTGATCAGGCGTATCAAACGATGTTTAACCAGATGCCTGAGCCTGAAACTCAGACCCGGTTTTTAAGTGGTATGACGAGCCCGTGGCTGACCAAAGTAAAAGCCAGAAAACTTGCGAATTATGCAGCACTCGAGCAAGTACCGTATGCTGCCGTGCTGAATGCGTTACAGAGCTAACGCTCGGACATTAAGATTTTTTACCGGCGTTATCCGCAATCCGGCGGATAACCCGCGACGCTGCCACAAAGCCAAACGTGCCCGTGACCATAGTGGCGGAGCCAAAGCCACTGTTGCAGTCGAGGCGCGTACTTTCGCCCGCGAAGGCTTTCGTCTGACATACCGTGCCATCACTGCCCGGGTACACCAGCTGCTCGGTCGAGAACACACAAGGAATCGAATAATTACGCGACGCATTGCGTGAAAACCCATACTCACGGCGCAACAGCGAACGTACTTTACGCGCGAGCGGATCATTGAAGGTTTTATTCAGATCACCGATCTGAATCTGCGTCGGGTCCGTCTGACCACCAGCCGCCCCCGTGGTAACGATACGAATCTTGCGACGCTTACAAAAAGCAATCAGCGCGGCTTTGTTCTTCACGCTGTCGATGCAATCAATCACGTAATCCATATCCGGCGTGATCTGCTCTTCGAGGTTCGATGCCGTGACAAACGCCATGCGTGCATCGACGTCGATCTCTGGGTTAATGTCTTTCAACCGTTCGGCCACCGCTTCGCTCTTCAACTTACCAACCGAGCTGGTCATGGCGTGAATCTGACGATTTGTGTTGGTTACGCAGATGTCATCCATATCAATCAGCGTGATCTTACCCACACCGGTACGCGCCAACGCCTCCGCCGCCCAGCTACCGACACCACCAATACCAATCACGCACACATGCGCATCGTGCAGGCGCTGAAGGCCTTCGGCTCCGTATAAGCGGCCAATACCGCCAAAGCGGTCGAGGTAGGATGGAGTCATCGAAGAAGACATGGTGCAACTCAGAGATCAAAAAACGTCGGTGGATTATATCAGCTTAACTGCTGACTCTCTTCTTTGCGAAGCGTCAGCATCTCGGCAAGGCGACCGAGATGCGTTACCTGAAGTGCTTCACGCACTACGCTCATAACCGTTCTTGCCACCTTTCTTTACCCGATACATGGCGGCATCTGCGGCTTTCAGTAGTGACTCAAGATCGTCTCCATCGTCTGGGAAACGAGCAATGCCGATACTGGCGGTGACGCGAACTTGCTCACCCTCAACGGGAACCGGCTCTTGAACGCGGTCCAGAATACGCTGGGCCAGGGCTGTAGCTTCTTCGTGGGTGCTAGCATGAGACAGCAGTACATATTCATCGCCGCCAATACGAGCCAGGAGGTCTTTCTCAGGTATAACCGCTTGCAGGCGTCTGGCGACTTCACACAACACCTCGTCACCAGCGCTGTGACTGAAGTTATCGTTAATGAATTTAAACCCGTCCAGGTCAATAAACATCACTGAAAGAGCCTGTTGATGAACTGCCGCATGTGTCAGTTCAGTGGTTGCTGCTTCTTGCATATAGTGCAAGCTATGCACGCCCGTGAGTGCATCTTTCATTGCGATATCATGCAGCTTGGCGCGTGCGGTTTCGACCTCTTCCAGCGCCTCATGCAATTCAGTGAAATCGTACTCCACGACCAAGAACAAAAAGTCTCCGTTCAGCGGGTGGCGAGTACGCCGAATATCCAGGCTGTGCCGCCGCGGGCCGTCTAAAGTTTGCATGATGAAATCCCAGCGCCCTTCTTCTCCTGCCTTTACTCGCTCAAGACACGCGCGCCCTTCGGCAGGGTCGGTAAAGCGGGCAACAAAAGGGCAAATGTCCTTTGAGACTGGCTGGTTATGAATATAGTTGTAGGCATCAGTCGCGGCGGGGTTTTCGACCACTGGATCGCCATTCAGCGTAAAGGTGGTTGCTGGAACCCGCGTATAGCGCATCGCTTCCATCAAGAGCAGATTTTCGGGCTGTTCGCCCATATTCACCTGCTCATTGATATAAGCAATGATGCCACGATGCTTGCCTGGCCCCAGCAGCACCGCTCTGTGCATCATCAATAGCGTTTTAGGTTTGCCGTTCGGGTAGGTTGTCCAGGGGTCAACCGTCAGGCCTTCGCGTACAGCGAGTTCAAAGGTTTGCAGCGTACGATCACGTGCCCCCTGAGTATCCCCCGACAGATCCTTGTCGATCAGCGATTGCAGGGAATCCAGCCCCCAGAAATCTATCGCTGCCGGGTTGCCCCACCACCAACCGTGCTTATCAATATCAAACACCCAAACAACGTTGGGTATCAGCTCATAGAGCTTCAACTCCTCAATGGTCTGGATATGAACCAGGTGACCATACTGACTGAGATTTGCCACAGTTGACCAACGACCTCGGCGATGCAGGAAGATATTTACGGTATTCGTTCAGACTCACAAGCTCGCCAGTCAGGTAGCATGTAGGTAACGATCACATTCAACTATAGCAGGAGCCTGCCAGACTGACAGTTGATCTCACCCCTACAAATTCACCAGATTGATCTTCGGCCCTTCATCCAGCATCTGCCGGAATAGTTTATCGACGATCTTAGGATTACGGACGTCTTCGAGCGATATACGCCCCATCATCTGCATAATGAGTTGGTTGATGCCGCCCCACCCGTCAGACAGTGTGCAGGTGTCAGTAATGTCACAGACGTTGTCGTTCTGGGAGCATTCGGTCAGGGCAATCGGCCCTTCGAACGCTTCAACGACGTCCCGAAGGCTGATCTGTCGCGGAGAGCGGGCAATGCGGTAGCCGCCTTTGGCACCGCGTCGGGCGATTACCAGACCGCTGTCGACCAGCGACTTCATGACTTTGCGGATGGTCGGGGCGTTGAGTGCCGTCGCAGCGGCGAGGTCGTCCACTGATTGCTGAACCGCCCCCTGCGCTGCGAGGTGATTGAGCACCAGTATGCCGTAGTCGGTCAGTTTTCCAATTCTTAACATCTACTGTCCTGTTGAGAATCATTGTCGATTCGTCAGCATTCATGGGCTTTGATACAATCCTGACACAAAGCATACCAACTTGGTATTCTTTCTGTACAGACAGAGAGTACCTGAGTAAAATACTCAGTTATTGGCGCCAGTTCTGGTAAACTGCGCGCGATAACGACGTACCCGATGCACCTATGATGCGATGCGAGAGAAGTAGCTATGGCCACCAACGCTGAAATTGAAAGCCAGATCAAAGCCCGTGAATACAAAGCCGGCTTCGTCACTAACATTGAATCCGAGACCCTTCCGCCGGGGCTGGACGAAGATGTGGTGCGCTTTATTTCAGCTAAAAAAGGTGAGCCCGAGTGGCTGACTGAATGGCGCCTGAAGGCCTACCGCGAGTGGCTGACGATGACTGAGCCCGACTGGGCGCACATCGGGTATCCGAAAATCGACTACCAGGACATCTCTTACTACTCTGCACCAAAGAGTATGGACGACAAGCCTAAGTCGCTTGATGAAGTCGATCCTGAGCTGCTTGCTGTCTATGACAAGCTGGGCATTCCTCTGCACGAGCAGATGGCCCTGGCAGGCGTGGCTGTCGATGCGGTATTTGACTCTGTATCCGTGGCAACGACCTTCCGCGATAAGCTCGAAGAGGCCGGCGTCATTTTTATGCCTATTTCAGAAGCCGTTCACGAGTATCCAGAGCTGATTAAAAAGTACATGGGTTCGGTAGTCCCACAGCGCGATAACTATTTTGCGGCACTGAACAGCGCCGTTTTCTCGGACGGGTCGTTTGTATACATCCCTAAAGGTGTGCGCTGCCCTATGGAGCTGTCTACGTACTTCCGTATTAACGAAGCCATGACCGGCCAGTTCGAGCGTACTCTGATTGTTGCCGACGAAGGCTCGTACGTGAGTTACCTCGAAGGCTGTACTGCACCAATGCGTGATGAAAACCAGCTGCACGCGGCCGTGGTTGAACTGGTTGCTCTTGATGGTGCTGAAA
The DNA here is from genome assembly GCF_002377545.1 of Thalassolituus sp. UBA3500. Classification (NCBI taxonomy): domain Bacteria; kingdom Pseudomonadati; phylum Pseudomonadota; class Gammaproteobacteria; order Oceanospirillales; family Oceanospirillaceae; genus Thalassolituus; species Thalassolituus sp. UBA3500. Next base: position 176,608 of record NZ_DFQB01000024.1, read on the forward strand.
TCAAATACAGTACCGTACAGAACTGGTACCCCGGCGATGAGAACGGCAAAGGCGGTATCTACAACTTTGTGACCAAGCGCGCGGTTGCTCATACCAATGCCAAAGTGAGCTGGACTCAGGTTGAAACCGGCTCTGCTGTCACCTGGAAATACCCAAGCTGCGTATTAAAAGGCGATAACAGCATCGGCGAATTCTATTCCGTCGCCCTGACCAACAATTATCAGCAAGCCGATACCGGCACCAAGATGATTCATATGGGCAAAAACACCAAGTCGACCATTATTTCGAAAGGTATTTCTGCCGGTAAAAGTCAGAATGCTTATCGCGGTCTGGTTCGCATGGGGCCAATGGCAGAAGGCGCGCGCAACTTCACTCAGTGCGACTCGTTATTGCTGGGTGATAAGTGTGGTGCGCACACATTCCCATATATTGAGAGCAAACACCCAAGTGCCGTGGTTGAACACGAAGCGACCACATCGACCGTAAGCGACGACCAGTTATTCCTGTGTCAGCAGCGCGGTATCGACACCGAAAAAGCGGTGTCCATGATTGTTAACGGGTTCTGCAAAGAAGTATTTAAAGAGTTGCCGATGGAATTTGCCGTTGAGGCAGGGAAGCTGCTCGAGATTTCTTTAGAAGGCTCCGTAGGCTAAATCTGCTGTTGCGCTCGGCCGGGCATTGTTAAAAATTTTTGCCTCCCCCGGCCTTCGCTCACGACGCAGATTGTTTTACTCAAAAGCGCATGAATTAAGGGAGATCGGAATAAGTTGAGGCTTGGCCGATCTTCTTCCGGTTTCCCGAAAGAAATCAAAAATAGAAATTTGAACACTAACCGTCTGCCACCAGACAAAAAGGTTACAGAAATGATCGAGATTAAAGACCTCAAGGCCAGCGTTGAAGAAAAAGACATTCTTAAAGGCCTGAACCTGAACATCGGCCCGGGTGAAGTTCACGCCATCATGGGCCCGAACGGTGCTGGTAAGAGTACTCTGGGTAATGTACTGGCAGGTCGTGAAGGCTACGAAGTGACTGGCGGTTCAGCCACGCTGAACGGCAAAGACATTCTTGATCTTGATCCGGAAGAGCGCGCTCGCGAAGGTCTGTTTCTGGCATTCCAGTATCCAGTAGAGATTCCAGGCGTTTCTAACCTTGAATTCCTGAAAGCGTCGGTCGATGCCGTACGTGAACAGCAAGGAAAACCTGCTCTGGACTCGGTTCAGTTTTTAAAACTGGCGCGTGAAAAGTGCAAAGCCGTTAACCTCGATCAGAGCTTCCTCAAGCGGGGCGTTAATGAAGGCTTTTCTGGTGGTGAGAAAAAGCGTAACGAGCTGATGCAGATGATGCTGCTCGAGCCAAGCCTGTGCATTCTCGATGAAACTGACTCAGGTCTGGATATTGATGCTCTGCAGGTGGTTGCCGAAGGCGTCAACGCCATGCGCGATGCGAACCGAAGCTTCATAGTCGTCACCCACTATCAACGTCTGCTCGACTACATCGTACCTGACTACGTTCACGTTCTGGCGAACGGCCGTATCGTAAAATCCGGTGGTAAAGAGCTGGCACTCGAGCTGGAAGAAAAAGGTTACGGCTGGCTGGAAAACGGTAACGACAACGGAGCTGAGTGATATGGCCGCTGAATTTATTGCACAGCAGCTTACGCTTGCTAAAAACATCAGCCCCCTCGCCTGGCTAACCTCGACTAACGAACGCGGCCAGCAGGCTTTTTCGCAAGCAGAGTTGCCGACGAAAAAACACGAAGACTGGAAGTACACCTCGCTGTACAACCTGTCTCAGGCAGGCTTTGCAGCGACTGCACCAGAAGCTCAGGCCCATGCGCCGGTCATTCCCGGGCTGAGCGCACATCGTATTGTGATTGCTAATGGCGAAATAGATACCAATGCGTCAGACGCGGCAGCACTCGAACTGGTCGTTCGCTTCCGCGACGCTCGTCCGGAACAACAGGAAATTATTCGCGGTTTATTAGGCGAAGTTAAAGCCGACCGTGGACACCTGTTTGCTGATCTGAACGACGCCAGCATTAATGATGGTCTTTTCCTGCTCGTTGAAAAGAATCAGCGCCTGGAACACCCGCTGCATATTGTTTATGCCAACAGCTGCTCCAGTACTGCGGGCGATGAAGCATTTACAGTAAACACCCGTTTGCTGGTAGCACTTGAACAGGGTGCAGAAGCCACCGTCATCGAGCACTACGCCGGTGATGATACCGTCGATGGCGTGCAGAATAATTTTACCAATGCCGTGACTGAAATCCGCATTGGCGACAACGCTAAACTGACTCACTACCGTCTGCAGCTGATGTCAGAGTCGGCGTTCCATATCGGCGGAACCTTTATTGATCTGCAACGCGATGCCCGCTATGAAGGCTTTCATTTGGGTCTTGGTACAGCACTTACCCGTAACGACATTATCGTGAATCATAATGTCGGCGGTTCGCATTGCGAAATGAACGGGGTTTATGTTCCGCAGAATAAGCAGGTCATTGATTTCCATACCTGTGTTGAACATAAGGTGGCGCACTGCACGACCAATGAAGTGTTCCGCGGCATTATGAATAATAAGGCCAAAGCGACGTTTAATGGCCGCATTCATATTCACCCGGATGCGCAGAAAACACTGGCAGAACTCAGTAATAAAAACCTGCTTCTGACCAACACCGCCGAGATCAATACCAAGCCTGAGCTTGAGATCTATGCGGATGATGTTCAGTGCGCGCACGGTGCAACCGTCGCACAACTTGAAGAGAAAGCGCGTTTCTACCTGCAAAGCCGTGGCATCAGTAAAGAAGACGCTGAAATCATGCTCAGCTTTGGTTTTATTAACGAACTGCTGAATGGCCTTAATCACGAAGAGATCGGTTTGTGGCTGCGTCCACAACTGGCACAGCGTTTTGGCCGCAGCGATGATCTATCCGCGCAATTGACCGGAGAACTGTAAGAATGACTCAGGCGTTGATTAACCACATCCGTGCACAATTTCCGGCACTCCATCAGGATGTGAACGGCAAGCCTCTGGTATATCTGGATAATGGTGCAACAACGCAGAAACCACAGTGCGTAATTGATGCCTTGAGTGAGTATTACCGCCTGAATAACTCGAACGTTCACCGCGGTGCGCACACGCTGAGTGACCGTGCGACGCAGCAATTTGAAGATGCCCGCAAAACATTACAGGCTTTCTTGAACGCCGCCAAAGCGAAAGAAATTGTCTGGACCCGAGGTACCACAGAGTCGATCAATATCGTCGCAGCCACCTGGGGTCGTCAGAACATTAAAGCCGGTGACGAAATTCTGGTCACCGGGATGGAGCACCATTCCAATATTGTGCCCTGGCAGATGCTCTGTGAGCACACCGGTGCAACGTTGCGCCCTATTCCGGTCAAAGACAACGGCGAGCTGGACATGAACGCTTACGCTGACATGCTCAGTGATAAAGTTAAACTGGTTTCAGTGGTTCACGTATCGAATGCACTGGGCACCATCAACCCGGTCGCAGAGATCATTAAGCAAGCCCATGCGGTTGGTGCGAAAGTGATGGTCGATGGCGCTCAGGCCGTGTCGCACTGGAACGTTGATGTGCAGACACTCGATGTCGATTTTTATGCTTTCTCTGGCCATAAATTATTCGGCCCAACAGGTATCGGCGTCTTGTATGGCAAGGAAGACTTATTGAACTCTATGCCGCCTTATCAAGGCGGTGGCGAAATGATTGAGCACTGCTCGTTTGATAAAACCACCTACAATGTTCTGCCCTACAAGTTTGAAGCCGGTACGCCGAACATTGCAGGTGCCATTGGTCTCGCCGCCGCGATCAACTACCTTAACGGGCTTGACCGCGTCCTGCTGGAACAGCACGAGAGCAACCTGCTGGAGCGAGCGAACGAACTTGCCGATAAGCTCGGTGGTCTGCGTAAAATAGGCACCGCATCAAACAAAGCCAGCGTATTCAGTTTTCTGCTCGACGGCGCGCACCCAGCAGACGTCGGTACTTTGCTCGACCAGCAAGGCATTGCCGTGCGCACAGGGCACCACTGTGCGATGCCCATCATGGAGCAATTCAATGTTCCGGGCACGGTGCGAGCGTCATTCAGTTTTTACAATACAATGGATGATGTTGAACGCCTGTTTGCTGGCCTTGAAAAAGCCAAAATGTTTTTACTCTGAGGTGATCCGCTTATGAATATTGAGACTTATGATCCAAATGCTAAAGCAGAAGTCTCCATGACGGAGGCAGCGATTGCACACGTGCGTAAGCAACTGAGCAAAAACCTGGACATGAAAGGCATTCGCCTGGCGGTCAAGAAAAGCGGTTGCTCGGGTTTTAAATACGACGTGGAGTTTGTCGACGAGGAAAAGTCAGAGGACGATGCGATTCAAGTCGCCGACGACGTCACCCTGTACGTGGCCGCCGATGCCCGCGCCTACGTGCGCGGCACCGTAATCGACTTCACCAAAGAAGGTCTTAACAGCACGATTACGTTTAACAATCCGAACGCCAAAGACCTCTGTGGTTGTGGTGAGAGTTTCAGCGTCTGAAACCCTGTAAGAAGCACCGCTTACAGCGGTGTGATCTTTTTTCTCATTCCAGTGCTATCCCCGTTGTATTCACTCGAGTTTATAAAGTGAAGATAGTCTTCTTTCTTTAAAGCTCTCCATGAAGATTTATAGCTTCCATCATTATTCAGGAGCCCATTGAACCGTGCGGGCTGATTGTAAGCTTTAAAAATTATCTCGTATTGATGAAGATTGATTGTGGCACCATCAATCATTCGCTGAAAAGCGGCTTCTACCACTTTAGAACGAGCAGCCTCTGACGTTGCTGCGACGACGGTACTGAGTGACTGATTCATATTGGTTGAAGTACCTCCTCCATGCCGAAGGTCCACTTTCAACATTTCAATACCTTTGGAGCTGGACAAGGTAACGTGATTGTAATCAGTGAGATCAACTCTGCCCCCGCCAATATCGTATGCGACCAAACAAAAATTCGGAGCTCTGAAGTAGTATCGCTTATTGTCCTCGAAAACTACTTCCGTCTCTCCATTTGTATCTGCGTTATCCTGGTCCGACTGACGAAATTCGATGAGGAATTTACGGTATTTACTCTTCGTAAGTATCAGATCCATAGTGGCCTCCTTTTCAGATCAGGTAATGAATATACGCTGATCTTGATTTGAGTCACCCCGATCAATGGCATTTTTAACCCATCTGAGCAATGGAGACAGACGAGCTACGCTAATAGTTCAAGGCTGGCAGACTTAGTCTCTATATGCTTCCTACTGACACATTGCGCTTTAATCGAATCAAATACTGATCACAGGAGCGTACCATGCTGTCCCGCCCAAGAGCCTCAAGAGCTTCCCTCAGTAAGGTATAAGCGTCAACAAGCAGCTGGTTGTCTGAGCATTCCTGATGCATTCCATTGATAAGTCGAACAACAGCTGGGTAATCTCCAAACGAAGCGTAATCCTTTGCTAATGTAAATCGCACTTCGCTGCCTGTCGGTTTAAAGTCAGTAATAACACTACGAACCTGATTATAGATTCGCTTAAGTTGTACCTGCTGCCCTTTGTGGAGCTTATAACTCATGTACTCATCGGCGAACTCAAGAAGACTTTCTTTATTACCGGTAGCCATTAAGAACTCAAAGTATTCATCGTTCAGCGACATGTCCTGCCCATTACGATCGAGCGTCTTCTGATAGAGCCGGTTAACGGCTTCGTAATCACCTTCTTTGACCAGCACGCTGATTTTAGCCCGGCTACGCTCTACTTCACTGCGATAAACTGGCGCATCACCTGTCTGTGCCCGTGCGTAGAAACCAAGCTTTTCCTGATACTGAAAAACCACGTAACCGAGCAGATGAAAGATCACCACCATATAGAAATTGGAGATAACCGACTGCAAAATCATGCTGGCCCACTCAAAGCCCGAGAAAACCATATAGGAAAGCAGGCCAACGGAAGAGCTCATCAGCAGAAGCAGGCCTATCAGAATACCGTACGGCAAGCCGACAGCACCGACGATACGTAATATATTCTGCGGAGCAAACGAAGCCAGTACCCGATCAGTTAATGCAAAGTTAATCAGAAATGCCGGAATACTCAGCACCACAAACGCCCCAAGAAGCCCGGTAATACCGGCTCCCAGATAATGGTATGAGCCAACTCCCCCGGCAGTAATCAGAATGATGAGCCCGATCATTTTAAAGATAATAATGATGCCTCCAGAGAAGGCTTCACTCAGGCCGGGGGGAGACATGTTTCCAGAAGCCGTTTCTTCCAGGCATTGAAAACTGTACTTAGTAAGAATACCCGCAGAAATCAGACCTGCCACCGCACCAACGATTGGCATAAAGAACAGAACGCCACTGATCGCAGACAGGATAATGATCAGAGTCATTACCGGCACGGTCAGTGGATAGCGGAAGGTCTCAGAAAGACGTTCCCAGAACGGTTCAGCGGTATAGGCAGACCCTAATGACTCAAGTGTCGCACCACATTTACAGCAATAACGATCGTCACCTCTTTCAGATTCCTGCGTACAGGTATCACATACCTGACAATCACAATGCGTGCAGTACCAGGTAGCGGCTTCAGTCGGATGATATTTGCAGTATTTCATTTATGCCCCCAGCGCCAGTTGCTCAGCGACATTGATATAGTATTTCTGTTTATCTGCGCGGTTCTGCCGACTGTGTGCTTTGGCCAGGCTGGTAGCCACACGGCTTAATTCAGATGGCTTTGCGTTGCGCTTTTTCAGTAAAGAAAATATCTCCTCGGAGAAACTGAGATCCTCTAAGTGAGAGAAATTGGAGCCGCATACCGCCAATGTTTCAGAATCAATATGCTTCAGGTATGGGCGCACATCTGCCCATATATCCCGCTGGCGGATTAACTCGTCATCAGAGGTACTTTCATAACTCAGTACTTTCTTGAGGCTGGCCAACCAGGTTTTATTTTTGCGCAGTTTCAGCAGGTTGTATTGCAGTAACAGCAGCTCGAACTCCTCACCATAAGTCGCGATCGCTTGCTCTATACGATGTTGAGCGGTATCGAACCGATACTTTTCAATGGCGGCATATATCTCAGCAAGCTGTTGACGATAAGGTTCTGTGTCGTCTTCAGGTGTTTCTATGTATTCAAACTTAAGCAGTTCGGGACGCACAAAGGCTAACGCGCCAACCGACAATGCACCAGCAACAAACCCACCAGCGTGCGCCATAAATGCCACATTACTATCTGGGTCTGTGTAGAAGCTGATGAGTTCCTTGCCTATATATACAGGCAGTAAAATCATCGCTGGTGCTCGGAAATAACCGACAATCAGATAGAACCAGTAAAAGAAGCGAATGCTCTGCCATCGATAGATGATCAAATACATTGCCATGACCGCTGACAATGAACCCGAGGCGCCCACCAAAGGCTGCTCTGAACTGAAATCTACAGCCGCGTGCGACAACCCGGCAACAATTCCGCCAAGCAGGTACAGCCCGAGAAAAGGCAGGTGCCCGAGTACGGCCTCAACAACAAAACCACAGATCATAAGAAACATCATATTCCCCATGAGGTGCATAAAATCACCGTGGAGGAACTGATACATAAACAGATCAATCACTGACAGGTCATTTGGTTTTACACCGAAACGCACACTACTGATGCTATCTATCTGATCATTAATCTCGGAGCGCCGATCAACCCATTCATAATAGAAGCTCGGATAAAACAACGAAGGGCCATTTGCCTCAAGGTAACGATAGAAACCGCGATCTGTCACCACCGCTGTCGCTACCGGAAAGATCATGTCATCGTCGTGGTACGTACGCAGCTCTTCGAGCTGCTCTATCTCGCCCAGCTCTTCGAGATAGGTCTGATAGTGCGGCCATTCGTCTTCAAAATAACCCGACTCGTTATAGGCAGTCAGAGCTTTGATATAGCGCTCTGTATCACCACTCTGATACAGAAAGAACAAGAGGATGTTGAATAATATGATGCCTATCAGAACGACTGGCGGATGGTTCCAGTTCAGGCGTCGCTCAACAGGAAGGATAATCATGTGATAGCAGTCCTTGTCGCTTATGGAGGGTTTCCAGCCCACCAACGTTAAACTCCGTCAGCTTAAACTGCTTCCCGACGCCGGACAACTATGCGGCGACAGATTCTGAGCGGTGAGAAGGTGAATAAACTGGCGCTAATCCTGTTAGAATACGCGCTTTCTTCACATCACAGGTTGAGTCCATGTCTATTGAACGTCGAATGGTGGTTGCCAACGATAATTGTCCTGCTCGCATGGTGCCGTCTGGCACGCCGACGACAATCAGCGCAGGCACCTTCGTCACCATCAATCAGGCGCTGGGTGGCAACTATACCGTCACTGTTAACGGCAACATGATGCGCGTTGATGGCACGGATGCAGCGGCATTGGGCCTTGAGTCAGAAACCATCGCCTTTGATGATCCTGGTGACGGCAAGGTGCACAAAGAACAGATCGAACAGGCGCTGCGCACTATCTTTGACCCCGAGATTCCGATCAACCTTCTGGACCTGGGACTGATCTACGGCGTCGATATCAACGACAATGCGGTTCACATTCGTATGACTCTGACGGCACCTACGTGTGGCATGGGCCCGGTTCTGATTTCTGACGTGAAATACCGTGTCGCGAAAGTCCCTAATGTCACTTCTGTCGAAGTTGAACTGGTTTTCGATCCCCCATGGAGCCGCGACATGATGACCGAAGAAGCACAGCTTGAGGCAGGATTGTTCTTCTGATTCTCTGACCAGTCGTTCGCAGTAAACTGGCTATTTCAGCAGTGGCCGGATATGATGTTACCTGATTGGCAACATTGCCAATGCATCAGTAATAATAAAAATAAAGTGATAGTAATAAGCGGCCGTCCGGCCCAGGCGAATAATGAACGACTTGTATTTTACGGCGCTGACCGAGGCCCTACATGAGGCCGAGATCTGCACACCGACTCTGGTGCTGGATAAGGAACGTCTGGATCGAAACATTGACCACCTTATCGACGTACTGAATAAAGGGTTCGACTATCGCCTTGTCACCAAGTCATTGCCGTCGATTCCGCTGCTCCAGTACATCATGCGGCGCACCGGCAGTCAGCGCCTGATGTGCTTTCACTTGCCATTTCTGTTGCAGATTGTGAATCAGATTCCGTCCGCAGACATCCTGATGGGCAAGCCGCTTCCTATCCGTGCCGCTCGCCATTTTTATAACTGGCATGAGAAACAAACAAGCAGCATGTGCTTCTCGCCAGACCTACAGTTGCAGTGGCTCATCGATAGCCCCCGCCGACTTGCTCAATACGATCAGTTTGCCCGCGACAACAACCTCACTATGAGGGTAAGCCTGGAAATCGACGTCGGTATGCACCGGGGAGGCTTCCGTAACAGTAGCGAGTTCATTGCAGCCTTACAGATTATTCAGAGCTCTGAACACCTGATGCTGACCGGATTGATGGGGTACGAAGCTCATATTCCACATATTCCTGGGATTCTGGGTGGCGCCCGGCGAGCGTTTGCCGACGCCCGGGGCCGATACAGCAATTTCCTTCAGGCTGTAGAAAGTGAGCTGGGCAAAGAGGCACTTGAAGATCTCACGCTAAACACTGGTGGCAGCTCAACCTACGCCATGTACACCGATAATAGTTTTGTATCGGAAATAGCCGCAGGTTCGGCACTGGTCAAACCGAAAAACTACGACGTCGACACACTGGAGCATCATATTGCCGCCGCTTATATTGCTGCCCCAGTACTGAAAAAGGTCGACCGACCAGAAATCCCGTTATCTCCTGCACTGTCAGCGATCCTGCGCTGGACCGGCTTTCTTCCAGCCAAAGGGGCATTTATTTATGGCGGCAACTGGCTTGCTAAGCCCGTTTACCCTCGCGAAACAGAGCAGGTACACCTTCATGGTCGCTCCAGCAATCAAGAACTGTACGGTTTCCCCAAAGATACCATGATTGATGAAGATGACTTTATTTTCTTAAGGCCAACTCAGAGCGAGTCTGTATTCCGCCAGTTTGGTCATATGGCTATCTATGAAAACGGTAAGATTACCGACTGGTGGTCAGTGTTCCAGGAAGAACATAACGAGGGAAATTCGGCCGACTCTCTGCTTGAGTCGGCTCAAAAACGCAGCTACCGCCTATAACGAGAATCTCTCGGCCTGATCCTGTAAGGTGCGCGCCAGTGTGCGCTGCTCTTCTGCGGTTTTGCGCATAAAGTTTCCGGTAGCCGCGGTATGTCGGGAGATATTAAATATATTCTTCGCCCGCATCGATACTTCGCCGTTGGTCTGCACTTGCTCTTCTGCAGCCGCGGCGATCTGATCAGACATATCACGGATACCTGCAACGGCATCCCGTATCAGAGACAATTCCTGACTCAGAGTTCCAGACAGAGAGACAGCGCCGGTAACAACATCTTTCGAGCCCTCAACCGCTTTAAACGCTTCCTGGGTTTGCGACTGAAACTGACTGACAATCTGCTCAATCTCATACGTTGATTCCTGCGTTCTCTGAGCCAGGCTGCGAACCTCATCTGCCACCACAGCAAAGCCACGCCCCTGCTCACCAGCGCGCGCGGCTTCAATAGCAGCGTTAAGCGCCAACAGGTTGGTTTGCTCGGCGATCGCCTTGATTACACTGAGCACGCTACCGATCGACTCGCTACGACCATGCAATTCCCGAATCACGCCAGCAACAGACGTCATGGTTTCATCCAGGCTAGCGATCTTGCCGACACTTTCTTGCACAACACCGACGCTTTTCCCTATCGTCGTATCAGCGGAGTCAGTTTGTTCAGACATGTTATGAATATTGACCGCAATATCCCGCGCGGCTATCTCAAGCTGCCCGACCGATTCAACCACTGAGCCGGTTTCCGTTTGTTGTTGAGCCATTCCTTTCGTGCTGAGCGAAATGGTCGCATGATTCTGAATTGCGATCAGCGTCAGTTGCTTTGAGGTGCTGTCGATAGAGCGGATCATATCTGCAATCTGCGCCTGCATACTATTGAATGCCCGCGCTGCCTCACCGAGTTCATCGTCAGTGTGCACGACGGCTGGTATATCAAGTTGCAGGTTGTCAGAAACCCGTTTCAGACCTTGTACCACTTCTCTGATCTGATTAACCAACATAGCGACAATCAGCCACACCAACAGGATGGATACCGCAATAACAGAAATCGCGATCGTGAGCATACCGAAGAACTCACTCTGAGCCAGTACACCGCCCGTTTTCGCATTGCTAATGAGGGCAGATGACAGGGTGTCTTCAATCTCTTTAAGTTTATTAATACGGGCTGTAGATGCCGCAAACCAGTCAGGCGCCTTGACGCCAAAGCCACCCGTCGTTGATTTGCTGTCAGCGATACGCCGATATTGCTCCACGGCGGCAACCTCTTCCGTTGCGTTAAAACGCTCCCAAAGCGCTGCGCCGGCATCATCGGTAAATGCTGCAAACTCGCGGAAGTGGCTCTCTTGCTCAGACACCAGCCGCACGAACCTTGGATACAGAGCTCCATTAAACTGGTCAGCGCCAAATGCATTACTCAGCACCGCGCGCTCGATACCTGCGCGCTCTTTACCTTGCAGGAATGAATAGTATGCAGACAGACTGAGAGTGGCCTTAGCGTCTTCAGAGTAGTGAGCAGCCTGTGCAGGAACACTCAGAAGGTGGGCAATGGTTCCGGTGTAGAACTTAAGCACTTCGCCGAGCTCAACCGTTTGATCGGTGACCGACTTTCGCACGGAAGTAAGGCGCTCCAAACGTTCTTCAGCCGCAGCAATCTCTTGCTGAACGCCCGGATAATCAACTAATGAGTGCTCACGCAGGTAAGCCTCCCACTCTCCACGACGAGTATCTACCAACTGGCGCTGCTTGATGATCGCCTGAGCAAATGATTTACCCCCACTGCCCAGATAACCTGCAGACATGCCCCGCTCTTTCTGCATTTCATGTGCAAGATTACTATTGAGCTGGGTCAAGGTTACCAGCACTTCGATATGGCTGAAGCTTGTAATACGTGCGCTCATCGACTGCAATAAACGTACGTCGGTGACAACCAGCGCCGCCAGCAGTGGGCCTATCAGTAGCAATAGTTTTGCGCGAATGCTCAGGCTTTTGATTAACGACATGACCCACCTCCTCTTTGGCTTTAAGACTAGCCTCACACCAACGCTCTGCAAGTAAGCCCTGACGCTATAAAAGCACTGTGAACAATTTTGGTAATCAGGTTGGCCCGGCAAAGCACAGCACCTGCTGATCCAGCCTGCCCATTCTGGTATCATCCGCACCGATTCAGAATATGAACAAGGGATACCCCGTGCTGACGATTTACGGCATCAAAAACTGCGACACCATGAAGAAAGCCTTCAAATGGCTCGCTGACGCAGGCATTGAGTACCACTTTCATGACTATAAGAAAGAAGGTGTGCCGGCAGAGAAGCTGGATGCATGGCTGGATGAGCTTGGCTGGGAGGCAGTAATCAACCGTCGTGGCACGACCTGGCGCAAGCTTGACGAAAGCACCCGTGAAGCGATGGACAACGCCACGGCGAGAGCAGTCATCCTCGACAACCCTTCTATCATTAAACGTCCACTGCTGGATACCGGCAGCGAGCGTGTGCTTGGCTTCAATGCTGACGACTACGAAGCTCGCCTGAAATAACAACATTTAAACGACTACTTGAGGAATACTCATGACCACATTCGCAATCGCCATTGGTGTTGGTACTCACAACAGTAAAGGTGAATGGCTGGAGGTTTTTTACCAGAAGCCTCTGCTGAACCCGGCTGACGGTATCGTCGAAGCCGCCCGCTCTGCACTTGGCTACACCGGCGGCAACGAAGCAATTAGCGTGAACTCAGACCAGCTGAGCACCTTTGCTTCTGCCGTTGAAGGCGCCGACAGCGAGCAGGCAAAGCTTGCACGCGCATGTACCGAAAGCAAGCGCCCTGTGGTTGTGACCATTCTGGAATCTGACGACCAGGCGTCATCGACACCTGAGGTCTACCTCAAGCTTCACCTGCTTTCTCATCGTCTGGTTAAGCCTCACGGCGTAAACCTGGCAGGCATCTTCGGTCTGCTGCCAAACGTTGCATGGACTAACAAAGGCGCTATTGACCTGAATGAACTGGCTGATGCTCAGCTGCAGGCGCGTATTGAAGGTGAGCTACTGCCAGTGAACAGCGTTGATAAGTTCCCGCGTATGACGGATTACGTAGTACCTGCTGGCGTACGTATCGCTCACACTGCTCGCGTTCGTCTCGGCGCGTACATCGGTGAAGGCACGACCATCATGCATGAAGGTTTTGTTAACTTTAATGCGGGTACCATGGGTGTTTCTATGGTTGAAGGCCGTATCTCTGCGGGTGTTGTTGTGGGAGATGGCTCTGACCTCGGCGGTGGCTGCTCGACCATGGGCACTCTGTCAGGCGGTGGTAACATCATTATTTCTGTAGGCGAGAAGTGTCTGCTGGGCGCAAATGCAGGTATTGGTATCCCTCTGGGTGACCGCTGCACCGTCGAAGCGGGTCTTTACGTGACTGCGGGCACTAAAATCCAGGTGCTTGATGATCAGAAAAACATCGTTGAGACTGTAAAAGGTCGTGACCTGGCAGGTAAATCAGACCTGCTCTTCCGTCGTGATTCGATCACCGGCGCGGTTCAGTGCGTTACCAACAAGAGCGCTATTGCTCTGAATGAAGAGCTTCACGCGAACAACTGATTCCGCGAGCTTGCTCTACTGTCCGGCCGGGCTCGGCCCGTCCGGATAATCTCTCTTTTTTCGCTTAGTCCCTGTTTTCAGCCCTAACGTAACCAGTGTTACTGCACTGTAATCACTGAACGTATATTTTGTGTATTTGCACAAAATCGCCTTTCGTTACCCATTTTACTGACTAACCTATAAATACCGGCCAGCGAGACACTATTCCAAAACGCGGTTGGGAACACCACGTCGATAAGATGTAGCGAATAGGCAAAGCTGGCGACAATAAAAATAACAGCCGCTGAATAACGAGAAGTAAGCCTGTCGATCACCACTAAGCCCTGCTCTCTCCCCGGAGGTAGGGCTTTTTCCTTTCTGTTCGTTTCAACTGTTATCATGGTCACACAACCTGATGTGATGACTATGAACAAAGACAAACGTATCGAAATTTTCACCCGGCTCAGAAACGAGAACCCGAATCCCGAAACTGAGCTCGAGTACACCTCTCCGTATGAATTACTTGTCGCTGTCACCCTATCAGCACAGGCAACCGACGTAAGTGTTAATAAGGCGACGCGAAAGCTTTTTCCTGTGGCCAATACCCCCGCTCAGATCCTCGCGCTAGGTGAAGAGGGACTGAAGGACTACATTAAGACCATCGGTCTCTTTAACAGCAAAGCGAAGAACGTGGTCAAAATGGCTGAGCTTCTGCTGGAGCGCCACGGAGGTGAAGTGCCACAAACACGGGACGAACTCGTCGCTCTGCCCGGTGTCGGACGCAAGACAGCCAACGTGGTACTGAACACAGCTTTCCGGCAGCCGGCAATGGCCGTCGACACCCATATATTCCGGGTATCCAACCGAACTAAGATTGCACCGGGTAAAAACGTGGATGAAGTCGAGGCACGACTGATGCGACTGGTTCCGAAAGAATTTCTGATGGATGCCCATCACTGGCTGATTCTACACGGTCGCTACACCTGCATTGCGCGCAAGCCAAAGTGCGGTTCGTGCATCATCGAAGACCTGTGTGAATTCAAACAAAAGACATCTGACTGACAGAAGTAACCTGGCCCGAGACAGCTTGGGGTACCTGGATAAAGGAGATAGATAATGAGAATACTGCACACCATGCTGCGAGTTGGCGATCTCGATCGCTCAATAAACTTCTATACAGACGTAATGGGTATGCAGTTGTTGCGTAAAAGCGACAACGAGCAGTACCGCTATACCCTGGCTTTCGTAGGTTACCAACCAGAGAAAGAAGGCGCGGTTCTCGAACTGACATATAACTGGGACGAGTCAGAATATGACTTGGGAACAGGCTACGGCCACATCGCAATTGAAGTCGATGATGCCGCTGATACCTGCGACGCTATACGCAACGCCGGCGGAACAGTCACCCGCGAAGCTGGCCCGGTAAAAGGCGGTAGCACGGTTATTGCTTTTGTTCAGGATCCGGACGGCTACAAAATCGAACTTATCCAGAAAAAGCAGCCAATTCCTATTGAGCTCTGATGCCGAATGGTAATTGACTCAGATACGCGACTGAACTGACACCCCGGTCAAAAAACGAGCAGCCTTTCGGGCCACTGCTACACTGAATGCAAGTCAGTATGAGGTAGTAGCAATGTTCAACCATTTATCGATAAAGGCGAAGCACAACCTGATCGTCGCGGCGACCCTTGCCGGGCTGATTCTGCTTGGCCTGATCACCAGTGTGCAACTCACCTCGATAGAACATCTGGGTGAAGTGCGCCAGGATATCGCTGACGTAGAGAACGGAGTCCTGACGCTCAGACGGCATGAAAAGGATTTTCTGGCGAGACTGGATCCTTCCTACCTTGATAAACATGCCAGTACAGCCGCTACTCTCTCAGACAGCCTTACCAGATTAAGAGCAGATATGAATGCCCTGGATATGGAGACCTCTGCCGTCGACAGCCTCAGGCAATCATTGGATGGCTATATCTCGTCTTTTAACACCCTCGCCGCTCTGCGAACCGAAGCCGGCCTGACGCCTGAGACCGGCCTGTACGGTAGCCTGCGTGATGCAGTGCACCAGGTCGAAGAGTCGTTGAAAACAGGGAATGACTACGAGTTGTTGTACCAGATGCTCATGCTCCGTCGCCATGAAAAAGACCTTATGCTGCGCCTCGATGCTAAGTACATTGATCGTTTTACTAACCGGATCAATGACACAATGCCCATGCTACGAGAGCGTGGTTTTAATGCATCTGTGCCACTCATGGAAAAGTACAAAGCCGATTTTCTGGCACTGTCAGATAAGCTGAAAGCCATTGGCCTGACTGCAGATTCGGGCGTATCAGGTGAAATGCGTCAGTCTGTCAGTGAGTCAGAGGACGGGCTTGAAGTCATGGCAACGGCGGCAAAAAGCGAGACAAGTAGCCTGCTGAGTGCTACCTATCAGGCGCTCTTTATTACGTTTGCTATGATTATTGCCATCATGATCGCGATCACCAAATTGATCTCGAACAGTATCTGCAAACCAGTGATCAATATCACCGAACGAATTCAGCACATATCCAAAGACCTGGACCTGTCTCAGACACTGGCTCATGGTTCATCCGATGAACTGGGCAAAATGTCATCGTCTTTTAACCACCTGATCAACAGTCTGCGAGAGACCATCGATCAGGTATTGAAATCATCCAGTACAGTAGATGAAGCTGCAGTCGCCCTTCGCTCCATCACAGCCTCACTGAACAATGTGACCGACGAACAGGAGCAGGAGCTTCAGAGCGCAGTGACCTGTATTGATGAAATGTCTCAAACAGTGCATCAGGTCGCACGTAACGCCTCAGATGCAGCTGATGCAGTGACCTCGGTCGGAAAAGACATTAAGGAAGGCAAGAAAATTGCGGACGAAGCGCGGGATGCAATTCAGGGCTTAAGCAACGACATTACCAATACGTCCGCTGCAGCCCAGCAACTCCAAAAGGACAGCGAAAGCATCGCGGAAATTCTCGGTGTGATTAATGGCATCGCTGAGCAGACAAACCTCCTCGCCCTGAATGCGGCGATTGAGGCAGCGCGGGCGGGAGAACAGGGCCGTGGTTTCGCGGTGGTTGCTGACGAAGTGCGTACCCTTGCCAGCCGGACTCAGGAATCCACAGAGTCTATACGCAGTACGCTGGAGCAGTTCCGGGCAGGCACGACCCAGGTGGTAGAAACAGTCGAGCGCTCTCAGGCGCAGTCGACATTCGGCATCGAGAAAACCACTGAATCAGCCGCTATTCTGGACCGTATTTCGGAGGTCATGCTCAGTATTAATGATGTTAATACTCAGGTCGCGACCGCCGCCGAACAGCAAAGCCAGGTCGCAGCAGAGATCAGCCAGAATATCCACAAGATAAATGGGCTGACTCAACAATGTAGCGAAGAAGCATCAAAAGCTGAGCATGAAGGCAATGTACTGAGTGGGCTGTCAAAAGAGCTGGCTCAGAAATTAAGCCGTTTTACGCTCTAGAAGGGGTAGTCATAACGCCTGCCAATATCAGAAGAATGAGCTTCGCTGATACTGGCAGGCTGGGTAAACAAAGATCAGTCGCGAATCATACGACGCAGCGTATCGTCACGACGGATAAAATGGTGATAAAGAGCGCCAAGTACGTGCAGCGCAATTAATGCCATCAGAACTTTAGAAACAATGCCGTGCATCAATCCGGCAATCTGGTTGACCTGTTCATTTTCACCGATCAGCATAGGAATCTCCCACCCGAACATTGCTACGGGATAACCAGCAGACTGACTCATTACAATCCCACTCACAGGCATCAGAAGCATTGAAAGGTACAACAGACCTTTTACTGCACTGGCAGCTATCAACGTACTTTTAGGCACGCCATCAACCGGCCTGACCGGGTTGATGATACGTAGCGGAATGCGCAGAAAGAAAAGCAGGAGAGCCAATACTCCTACTGATTTGTGCAGCGACATCAGCTCAAATTTGTCGGGTCCATTTTCCATATTCTCCAGCAGCGTTCCCACGACGAGAAGCCCTATAATGATAATAGCCATCAACCAGTGGATCATTTTGGTTGCCGGGCTATAGTACTTTCCACCTTTCCGCATTGTTATTTCATTTCCTGTTTCTGGTTTTGGCCAGCGACTGGCCCTCTCTCATCGGGTGCTATATTGTCACCCCGGCGAAGACCTGACAATGTCATCACGCTTTCTTTCTGCGATCAGGCTGTATCAGGCCAACGGATAGACGACTTCATCGTGGTAGCCAGTGATAACGGACTGAGTACCAGACCAGCGCCGGTCAAGCTCTGCGTCACCGCTATCCATCACCAGAGGTCGCCCTTCCAGCCCTACCAGCTTTGTTTTTGTGGTAACAACACGCAGATTCTCTTTCCCCAGAGCCGTAAGAATACGCGGGCTGAATTGCTGATTTCCGCGCCCGAAAATATGCCCCTGCCCTCCCA
The DNA here is from genome assembly GCF_002377545.1 of Thalassolituus sp. UBA3500. Lineage (NCBI taxonomy): Bacteria > Pseudomonadati > Pseudomonadota > Gammaproteobacteria > Oceanospirillales > Oceanospirillaceae > Thalassolituus > Thalassolituus sp. UBA3500. The sequence goes on from NZ_DFQB01000024.1 coordinate 194,810, forward strand.
TAACACTGATGACAGCATAAGCTTCTTTGTATTCTTGCAATAGCGACCAGATATCTGACTCGGTCAGATCGCTAGCGATGACCTGCTCATCAACAACGGCATCAACGCCCAGCAGGGTGGATTCGAGATGCAGCTCATCAAGAACCGCTTGGGTGGTTTTTCCAGAGCCAACCAGATAAAGAACACCAGGCTCCATTTCTTCAATGATATGGGCGGCTATGTCAGCGAGTACCAGTTCTTCAGATTCTGTACCGCCCTGCTTCACCGATTGAACAAAGTGACCGCTCTGAACCACACGCATTTCACCATACTGCCGGGCACGTACCTGATTCTGTCGAAACGCGTCTTCATCAAGATCACGCACTTCGGCATCACGGATGTCGACAAGCTGACCCTGAACCAGACGCAGGAGTACCTCACCACTCGCAGTTGGCGAAATACCATACACCCCAGAGTGAATCTTAACGCCGGCAGGAATGCCAAGAACGGGAATACGATCAGCAATGACGCTGCAGATATCGCGAGCAGTACCATCTCCACCTGCAAACACCAGAACGTCCGGGCGCTGCTGGGCGATCAGCCCGGCAGCAGCCATGGTATCTTCGGCAGTACTTGGCTGCTGCGGTTGAAAATCAATAACGTCATACTCAAAACCCAGCTCATCCAGCACATTCTGTCCCATATCGCCGGAGCAGGAAAGAAACCGGAGCTGCTGAGAAACAGGAAGCAGTATTTCAAGCGCCACCTTTGCCCGTTCTGCCGCGCGCCTGGTTGCTCCGCGACGGAAGGCCTCTTCAACAATACTCTGCCCGTCGCTGCCTTTTAGCCCCACCGCGCCACCGATACCAGCAAACGGATTGATCAGTAATCCCAGTGTCAGCATGTCAGAACCAGTCGGTTAACTTAATTCCGATACCGAACCGTTCCTGATACCGGTCGTAGTCGATAAGGCTTTCACCATAACCGTTAAAATATTGTGCATAGCCTTTGATTTTCTTCGTCAGCGGGAAGCTGTAGCCCAACTCAACAGCCCCCCGATTTTCAGAAAAATCCATATTATTGCGAACCATAATGGAGAACTGATGCTTTTCCATTAATTTTACGTAACGCAACTCACCATAACCGAGATAATCATCTATATCGGGATTATCGTTATCTTTAGGATCCTGGGGATCAGCTTCTTTGCCTTCAGGAATGCGCCACCACACCTTCGGACTGAGTACACCACTGCCTAAGATAAATGCCGTCTCGGCGATGATCCTATTCCAACTACGTGATAGCGTACTGGTCTGACCGTTCGACTGGTGATTCAAAGAAAGACGAACATAATCCACGATTTTATCTTTCAGCATCCAGCTCACCATCAGTTCAGGCTCATGATTACTCTCGCGAAAAGGTCGGGAAATATCACTGTTGTACACCTGCCAGAATGAGCGGTTGGTATAACCCAACTCGATACGGCTGAAGTTGCCCAGTACATCCTCAGCGATAATGTATTTAAGGCTCAGCTGTACGATAGCCTCAAGATGATCATAACCGTCCTCGAGAGGCACATTCTCATCGGCGTATTGGTTTAGTGCCCTCTCAAGCTCATCATTACTGGGTCTGGCCTGCCACGTTAAAGGGAGGAAATAGTTGGGCCTGTGCGGTAGCAGTACATAGGGGTTCTCTGAGGCAAGCATTTCAGTACGTACTTTATCGATTAACGTCGGTAGGTTTTTCGCTTCATCGGGGAATTCATCTTCCGAAACGACCTGAACTTCCATGGTCTCTGTTTTAATACCGGCTGGAATATCCTCACGAACGATAGGCTCCCTATCTAGCTCGGGGGCTGGCGTTTCAGCAGAGTGTACAGGGAACGCACAAGCAGCAATGCACGCCACGAGAGCGCTTCTGAAAATGATCATAGTCGGAGCCTTCAGGTCGGGTAATCTTTCAACAGCAAAGATTACCATGAATCGCCTGAATGCGCCTGATCAGGCCACGTGAGCAGCCTCAAGGAATGGCGTTCGTACAGCCTGAAATTCATTTTTACAGTGAGGACAGGTACGCGTGTCACGCGACAATATTTTGTTATGAAGGTGGAATAGCTGGCTGTCTTTCTCCCAGCAATAAGAACAGTATGGCTGGCCAAACGGGCGTCCATCCAGTGTTTTGTAATAACCATCCCCCCGTCGCTTGAGGTTGCCTCGATAGACGATCGCCTCGTGCATACGGATTAACTCTGCGTCTTTTTCTTCAATCACATCCTGAAGCAGGGACAGCTCCATTTTTGCCTCAGACACTGAAGCCGTCAGGTCGGCGAGTAATCGTTTAAGATCACTTTTTTCAAGCAGGTAACCCGATTGACGGATCGCTCTGGCTACATCTTTCGCCCCTTCGAGGGTGTCCATCACAGCTTCAACAGTACCGTGCACTGGCATAGTCAATCTCCCGACAGATTTCACTAAAAAAGCGCCGCTTTTCCGACACTTCTTACAATATGAAAACTATGCAGCAGATTTAGTGCCAGTTCAGGCAGTCTCCTGTCATGGACTGTCCCGAGCAAGAGGCTTCTGGCCGCTTATTTTTCAACGAAGGCACGCTCAATCACGTAGTGGCCTGCCTGTCCGCCACGAGCTTCTTTAAAGCCCAGATCATCCAGCATGCCAGTCAGCTCATCGAGCATGGCTGGGCTACCGCAAAGCATGAAACGATCGTTTTCGGGATCAAGATCCTGCAGACCAATGTCTGATGTCAGCTTACCGCTGCGCAACAGATCCGTTAAACGCCCGGTGTTACGGTACTCTTCACGGGTAACCGTCGGGTAGTAGATCAACTTTTCACGAACGATATCACCGAAGTATTCGTTGTTTGGCAGCTCGTTCTCGATCCGATCCTGATACGCAAGCTCGGACACATAGCGCACACCGTGAGTAAGAATGACCTTGTCGTACTGCTCGTACACATCCAGATCTTTGATGATGCTCATGAACGGCGCCAGTCCGGTGCCAGTGCTCAACAGATACAGATTCTTGCCTGGCAACAGGCTGTCAGTAATGAGCGTCCCCACTGGTTTGGTACCGACCAGAATCTCGTCACCGACCGCCAGCTTCTGCAGATGTTTGGTCAAGGGGCCGTCCTGCACCTTGATCGAAAAGAATTCCATCTCCTCTTCGTAGTTGGCGCTGGCAATGCTGTAGGCACGCAGCAACGGCTTATCCTCTACTTCCAGCCCGATCATGGTGAAATGGCCGTTCTTGAAACGCAGGCCCTGATTGCGGGTCGTAGTGAAGCTGAACAGTGTGTCGTTCCAGTGATGGACGCTGGTGACTGTTTCACGAATCAGGTTGCTCATAATGGCGACTCCGTTGTTTTAAGATCGTATAGAGCGATTTGCTCAAAGAATGATCACAGGTTACGCCTATTATTAAATTCGATAAAACAACTTATTTTGATATAATCAATCGAATATACCGATCATAGTATTCCGGGGCTGAAACCAATGAGATACACACTGCGCCAACTGGAGGTTTTCCTCGCGATAGCCCAGGCCGGCAACCTGACCCGTGCAGCAACTGAATTGAGCATGTCTCAGAGTGCGGCGAGTAGTGCACTGAAAGACCTCGAAACCCAATTCGACGTGCTGTTGTTCGACCGGGTCGGCAAAAGACTGCAGCTGAGTGACCGGGGAAAACAGTTGCGACCTGCAGCAGAACGGCTCATGGGCATGGCCGACGATCTGGAGCAAAGCCTGCTCAACAATGCCGACGCTGGCCCACTGAATATCGGTGCGACACTATCTATCGGTAATTACCTGGCGGTACAAATGGTCGCAGAGTATATGAGTCTCCACCCTGATGCCCCGATTACACTTGACGTTGAAAACACCGAGCATATCGCCGAGCGGGTTCTGAATTTTGAGTTGGACGTGGGCATGATTGAAGGCGAATTCCAGCACCCTCATCTGGATATCAAGCCTTGGCGCAGTGATGAGCTGACCGTGTTCTGCAGCCCAGAACATGAGTTAGCTCATAGCATGCAAGTCACCGATAGACAGCTGATGGCAGCTTCATGGATTCTGCGTGAAAACGGCTCAGGCACGCGACAGGCATTTAACAGAGCAATGCGTGGTCTGCTTCCAGAGATGAATATCGCATTGGAGTTGCAGCACACTGAGGCAATCAAACGTGCTGTACAGGAAAATCTGGGCGTTGGTTGCCTGTCACTTATGACACTTGAAGATGAACTTCAAAGCGGACGCCTGGTGCGCATTAATACACCTGAGCGAGACCTTCACCGCCGCTTGTATCTGATATTGCACAAACAGAAATACCAGAGTGCAGGTATACAGGCGTGGATGGATATATGCGACAGGTGGTCGTCATAAGACAGTCTGCAGCAAGCCGATTTATGGTAGTCTCAACTGACTTACGCCAGTTGTAGAAACCGATGCTGTTTTATCTTGTCGATGATCATCAAATGTTTGCTGAGGCCCTGAAAAATATCATTGAGGGCTTCGGGTACAACTGTACAGTCAGCGTATTCTCCGATGCTCGCTTTGCTCTCGAAAAGCTTAAGTCGGAAAAACCTGACCTGATCATCCTCGATCTTGAGATGGAAGGCATAGGCGGTACAGACATGCTGAAAATCCTCTCTCAGCATGGTCTCGATATACCTGTTCTGGTTTGTTCAGGTAATCTCACTCCGTTGAATATGGCCGAAATCAAGGAAGCAGGCGCCCGTGGCTTCTTACGAAAGTCAGAAAGTATTGCACAAGTAAAAGAAGCCATCATCGCTGTCGTCGAAGGCGGTTACTATCCCGCTGAGTTTCAGGATATACCGAACGGAAAATCAACAAACGAACATCCGTTGTCTCCCCGACAACAGGCCATACTCACACTGATGAAATCCGGGATGAGCAACGGCGAAATTGCCGATATGTTGTTTCTGAGCCCAAATACCATCAAGACTCACGTCCGGCTTATGTATGACACACTTAATGTCAGTAGCCGCATCGAGTGCCTGAATAAAGCCCGGTCACTCGGACTCTGACGGCTGACCGCTTTAAATATCTTTTATACATTCTGGCTGGTTACGGAAGATCCAGCTGCGTAATGGCCAAAGTAATTTCAGCGTTGCTGACAGGTTTAAACAAAACAGGATACCCACTCGCTTTCAATGCCTGAATTCTTTCCGGTGACGTATTCCCAGTCATGATGATGGCTGGTACAGGTCTGCCGAGATGCGAATTAACCTCTTCAATCATATCGCCGGAAGCAAGATTTCCCGGCAAACGATCATCCGACAAGATCAGCTGTGGGATAAAACGCCCAGATGTCAGAACGTCTCTTAACTGCTGCATATTATGCGCAACTTCAACATCATGACCAGCCGCTACCAGAATCATAGAAAGTGAATCTGTGATCTGAGGTTCATCATCAATAACCAGAATACGAAGAGAAACTTGCGTCTTGGGTGCATGCTCATCAGAAGCATCCATGCTGTCCTCGAAAGCCCGTGGTAAATAGAAACGAAAAGATGTTCCGACGCCAACTTCAGACTCGAACTCAAAAGGAATCGCATGCAATTCGCATAGGCGCTTTACAATTGGCAACCCGAGTCCCATGCCGGCAGTGCCCGTAACGACTTCGGGGCCTGAGTCCAACTGCACGAACTCTTCGAAAACAATGGCTTGCTTTGATTTAGGAATTCCTTGGCCTGTATCTTTTACGCTAAGACAAACACTTCCCCCGGAAGAGTGTGCCGATAAAGTGACCTCACCCTGCTCGGTATAACGTACCGCATTGCCAATCACATTATCGAGTATTTCAATCAGGATGCTTCTATCTGCCGAGACGAGACATGGTTCTCCCTCAACACGCAAATGAATGCCTTTTTCCAGCGCATGCACAGAATGAACAGCCGATATTTCATTGAGAACTTTCTGCACACGAATCGTCTGACGATTCACTTCCAGCACTCCTGCATCGAGCTTTGAAATATCCAGGAGCCTGTCTAATAGATGACTCGCCGAAGACAAGCTTCTGGCCAATTTTTCTGAAGTTTCCTGATTTCGCATATCAGGGTTCGAAAGCATTGCTTCTGCGTACAGGCGAGCAGCCTGCACTGGCTGACGAAGGTCGTGGCTGGCGACAGCAATAAAGCGTGTTTTCGCAGCTGTTCGCTCATCCGCTAATTCCTGCGCATTACGATGCTCGAGACGGAGAATGATCGACTCCATATGAGTTCGATGAATCACGATACTGAACAGCACCAACATCATCCAGGTAAGTGGTGCGATAATCAGGGGCAGTATTTCACCACCAAAATCTACTGACAGAAGGTGCCAGCTGAAGCTGAAAAAAACAGGCGTAAGAAACGTAATATAAATATCGGGATAACACCCCATAGTGACTGATGGCATGGAGGAAGCAACCACCACCAGCAACAACAATGAAAGTATCTGGATCTGACTGGCATCAGGGAAGAACAAAAACGGTGTCAGCGCCCAGAATATTCCCCATATCACAGAAAGGTATAGATTGACCCAGTGCCAGGTCCGAACATAACTTAAAGAGCGGTTTTCATGATCCGAGCGGTAATGCCAACGAATCAGGAGCCAGGAATTAATGGCGACAAAAAGGATACCTGAAAACCAGACCAGCAGTGCGTTCGCTGTCGCCGATGAGTAAAACATCAGGCCGACAATACAGGCAACGATAACCGACCCAACCATTCGGGAGCCGACTTCGGCCATAAAGAGGTTGTGCCTTTCCCACTGCAGGTCTTCCGCCAGAGGGTGTTCCTTAATCGGAGGAAGAAACTCGTTTTTAAGTCTCTTTAGAAGTCCTGCCAATGCGATTACTCCTTAACATCACTGTACTTCTGGCGCCATAAGAGGCCCATAGGGCCTCTTATGAAAGGATACTATCCAGTCTTATCAGCTACCTGGGTGTACCGGCGAGTATACCTCAATGATATTACCGCTATCGGTAGCATCATGACACCAGAGCTTTTGCCCAATACCCTGATCGGATACACCGATCAACACGTCAGAACAGTTTTCTGTCGCCGCATCATCCGACAGCGCCATAGGCTGCTTCAGATTCATATCACGACGATAACCAGCGACTACAATACCTGACGCATCTGAGTCTGACACCATATAGATATGATCGAAATCTGTCGTTGTTGTGCCCGGAATAACAAACATATCTTTCACCAGCATCTGCTGCGCGACGCCCGTTACAAAAGGATCATTCGCCGACCAGTCAACATTACGCACTGTTGCCGGTGATGATGCTGAATTCGCATAACCGAGATTATTTGTTCCCTCTGAGTCATCGTATTGAGCGTAATACACATGATCACCGAAACCTGTAACGCCTGATATATGATCATTGATGTCACCACGAACCACGGTTGTCAGACTATCCATGACAACGGCATCGGTTGCATCAACGTCGACCGTCGTATCTATCGTGATTTCAACTTTCATAATTCGAGGGTAACGGTACTGTGGTGAACCCGACGTGGTCATTGTGTCACCGCCGTAGTACACAGTTGCGCCCATTGCTTCGTTTGTGCCCTGAGTGAATTCAGCAGAGATTCCGCTGCATTCACGCGCTTCAATACTGCCATCAATCAGATCCAACTCCGCTACCTTACCGGTATCGGATACTTTAAAGATGTGAAGACTGACAGCACTGGTATAGCCCGTCGTATCGCTGCCATCCTGACAGGCAACCACATAACTTTCATTATTGTGCGAGATGACATCCATATCCTGAAAGTCACGACGATCCGTCAGGTTATCGATATTCTTGATCTCGCTCAATTCTGTCGCTGGGTAAGTCACTGAGCGAATCGAGAATACGTCGCCGTCCTGTCCTGATACGGGTGCGCCTTTCATCATGGTAATCTCGGGTGTCTCTGAATTTCCGTTAAACCCAAGACCAAGAACACGATCTGTTCCGGCACTCCATGTGGTATCCGACAAAACGACCGGTGTGTCTGTGTTGTCTGTGTTGTCTGTGTTGTCTGTGTTGTCTGTGTTGTCCGAAGGTGTGTTATCAGAAGGTTCCTGAGCGGTGTTTGAAGAGCCGCCAGAGCCGCCTCCGCATGCTACGAGAGAAACACTAAAAGCCAAAAGACTGGTACGAAAAATGAGAGAAGTATTCATAAAGAACCTCTTGAATAGTTAAATGATTTTAGATAAAGATGACCACATCAACTTCACCCTCCCGAGTGAAATTGATGTGAATGTACTTACAGCACAGTCGCTGCTATGGACGGAGCTTCAAATTCAAGCAGGTTGCTCGCATTCGTATTGTCATGACACCAGAGCCTGCCAGTGGCTGCTGGATCACGGAAACCGGTAATAGAACCTGTGCAATGCTGAATATCACCGCTGCTATAGGTCTGCTCTCCGATCTTCTGATCTTGGCCGGCATCCCACTGAATGGCATAAACACCCGTTGTGCCGCTGACCGTATAAATTCGATAGTCGTTGGTGTTTTTCTTCCAGAGATGAATATCCGCAACATCCATAAATCCATTCGTACCAGTGAACTTATTCTGTTGAGTGATCATTAAAGGCTGATTGTAGCTGTCTCCAATAATACGTATTTCATTAGACTGGGACATCTGTGTGTAGCTCGCCACAATGGCTTTATCAGAACTGAAGCCCGCAACCGAGAGATACTCTCCCTGCGCCGTATTCACATAGCTCACCAAAGTTGGAATACCACCAACACGAGTGCCTGGAGCACCATTTTTGTTGTAATCCATGTCGATACGCACAAGAAACTCATAAGCGTTTGAACCATCATTGGACAAAGTCCCCTGACCAATAGCCCACAGCACTAATCCAAAACCCGATGAGGCTGTTGTCACCGAGGCAATGGAGATTTGTCTACAATTGTCTATCGTCCAGGTTTGCAGAGTCCCCTGAACAATCTCTTGATTAAACAGCGGAACCGCTGCCAGGTACGGGCTTGGGTTATTCTCCGAGTAAACCTTTACCATTGCGCGACCGGCAGAGCCCGTATTGTCACAACTCATCAACCAGCGATTTGACGAACCATCAGCTTCGGTATAGCGAACTGATTCGATATCGCGAAGGAATGGTTCGCCATTTGAAGGGTCTGTGGTAACAACAGGGGTAAAGTCACTGGCGTCTACTGTATCTGTAGCGGAAATACCTTTCTCAATCGAGTGAGAAGTCGAGTTATTAAAGGTGGCATAAACAGGCGCGCCTATCTGGACATCGCCGTGCGGCCAGCTCAGTCCTCTCAGAATGGTTGAACCCACGGAATAATCTGCGTCAGAAATAATCAAATCTCGGGTTAAAGTGTTATCTTCGTCCTGGCTCGTGTCCTCTTCACCTCCATCGTTTTGAGAATCATCCAGAACCGGGCCTGTGCCAACATCTGTCAGATCTTCATTACTGCTATCACTGGAATTGCTCCCGGAGCCACCGCCACATCCAGTTAGTAAAAAAGAGAGGAAAGCAACGTTTATAAAAAGCGTTTTATAGTTCACTTTATGAATACCTTTTATTACATATTTAATAGAAAACAAATAGTATTTATTCAGTATTTTTGTTACTTCACCCAAGCGGGTGAAATACAGAAAACTGACAATAGAGGAGTATTAAAAAAGTGAATTTAACTAAAAAAAAGCCCTCATAAAGAGGGCTAAAAGAGATTGGTGAGAAAAAGTGATATCAGTGATTATTTCACTTCTACTTCAGCACCAGCGCCTTCGAGTTCTGCCTTGATCTGCTCAGCTTCTTCTTTACTTACTTCATATGAGCGAGCAGCAACTCTATCAGGAGCTTCGACTACCTCTGACTGCGGTACCGTTGGAGCGGTAAATTCAATCAACGTGCCTTCGTCGGTAGAGTCGTGGCACCACACCGTTGTGCCATTTACAGCCAGCTGATCGACACAGTTTTCATAGTCACCACCCGTCAGCATGACGAACTGCTCACCGGTGAAGTCCGCTCCCGCAAGGCCAGCATCACCGGATACCGCAAGGAGGTTATCGCCGCTATACGCCAGATCGAAAATGGTTGCGCCTTCTTCTGATTCCGAGGTGAATGGGTTGCCATCGTTACCTAATACGATACCCTCCTCACCCAATGCCTCCAAAAGGTATGTGCTGCCTTCAATGGTCATCGTTGTGTAGTAATCTGACTCTTGGCCCACGTCAATAGCAGACAATACGAACTTGTTGTCATCTAATTCATAGAATTCGGTTTCGGTGACTTCATTACTCTCATAGTTGTAGATCAGGCTGGCTTCAAAGACTGCAACGTCGCCAGTGCTATCCTGACCAGTAATGAAGAAATCAACCTCATAGGCTGACGTGCCTTTGCTACTCAAGTCTGAAGCCGATAGACCGCCGAGCGAATGGCAGTCAACCAAGGAGTAGTTACCCTCGATCTCATCGCTAATGTCCAGAGATGCGCTGATGTCTGTACCGGCCAGATAAATTTCGAGGCTTGCTGGCGTGTGAGTTTCTGCTTCAATAGCAACTTTTTCTTCAATGGCAACCGCTTGAGGGCCGACTTCACCGCGCGTCGGGATTTCTCCACCTTCGATCATGCTTGCTTCTTCGTACCCGCAGGTCGCAATCAGAACAGTGTCGATTTCTTCACCTTCCACAGTGCCAGACACAGGCAACGCCAGAACATCACGGTAGTAGTCCTTCTCGAGTGCAACACCCTCGACGGCAGTAAATTCTTTTGTCGCTGCAGGCGCAACCATCAGGGTGTGGGAGACACTGTCGTCAGAGCCAGTTGAACGTTTAAGCGCAACCATGTCGCCGTTGGTCGCATTCTGAGGATAGGTCAGGCCCACCAGCTCATCTGCCCCAGCAGACCATGCTGTATCGGTATACACCGCCAGAGGATCAGGTGTAACGATGTCGTCAGCAGTTTCATCATCACTGGAAGATGACGAACCGCCACCACAGCCAACCAGAGTCATAGAAGTTGCGGCAAGCACCGCCAGTGTTAATTTATTCAGTTCCATTCTGCTCTCCCGAACGTTAGTTTTTGTCAACGCGAGAAGTAGACCAGAACGGTCTTTGGGCTTTCTTCACCCGTTTGGGTGAAAAGAGGTTGGTAAGGCGACTTATAACGGCCATTCTGAACTTATTTACCTTTTACTGACCGTTAGCTCAGCTTACCTGAAGCGAGTGCCACCACATCACTAACAGGCGTACAGCCAGCAGAGTAAGAAACCAGCGATATAGCCACCTGAAGCGCGCTTCAGGCAGCTTCCCTAATAGTTTAAGTCCGGCTTTTGTACCCAGATAGCCCAGCACAATCATGCCTGTCATAATCGGAACCCAAGCAGAAAATGCGAAGCCGATGGCACCAAAGACAATGATTTTAAGAAGATGCTGAATGCTCATTGCCGTCGAGAAAAGTGCTGTATAGTGCCACTTATTGTGAGCATCTTTACTCAGCCAGGCTGATACAAGTGGGCCTGATGCACCAACAAGAAAGCTGGCTAATGTCGTAATTAGCCCGCCGATCGCTAAGCCAACCCGCGTGCGGCCAAGACCAATCATGGGCATAGGTAACCAGGTAATCCAGAGTACGAATAAGGCAATAAACAGAGGAATCAACTGGGTATCGAGACGACCAACCAGCCAGACCCCACCCACGACCGCGATCACGGCGCCAGTGACGAACCAGAACAGACGTTGGCGATCAAGGTACTGGCGGGAAAGATATGCTCTCGATGCGTTAGAGCCTAACTGCACAACACCATGCACCGGCACCAGGGCTAACGGCGGTAAGATACCCGCCATCACAGTGATAAGAAAGGCGCCACCTCCCACTCCCAGCGCCGCTGTTATCAACGAACCGAGAAAGGATGCCGCAAAAAGAAACACGGTGTCCGTGAGGGTCAGGCCGTCAGGTATAAATTCGAGCATGTCCCCTCACAGAGTAACTTAAGTCAGAAGTTAATACCCTTCTGGCTTGATAAAGCCTCGGAGTGACTTCTCAAGCAGCGATGCAAATTTAATCGTTGTTTTATCATGATATTTACGCCCGAGAATCTGTATATTGACCGGTAGTCCGTTCTTTGTAGACCCCACGGGTGCACTGGTTGCAGGAAGCCCCATCAGTGTTGCAGGAGCAATCCACATAAAGATGTCAGTGTAAGGGCCAGGCAAACCATTAACGTGCAATTTACGCTTGTGCATCGCAGGCTTAGGCTGATGCTTAAACGCAGGCACATGAACAACCGGTGTCAGGATCACATCGTACTGATCGAATAACTTATCGGCTTTCTGCGCAATACGCAGGCGCGTCTCGTGCTGCTGCAGCCAATCGGCATGAACCTGAGTCATCCCTTTCAGCAGCTTATCAATATGAGCACTGAGTTTGAGTTTTGCTCCGAATTTTCCTGCGATTTTACCGATCAAAGCCGTTATACCACGCTGAGCCGGTTTCAGAGTTCCGCTGAGCACCGAACCAAGCAGGTTCATGTAAGTAGGAACAAATGTCTCCAACGACATCCCCTCTGGAGCACCGGTTGTGACATCAACGCCCTGAGACTTAAGATGCGCAGCAAGCTCGGTATAGGCAGCCTGTAACTCATCATCAATCGGACTTAACGGGTCCTGCGTCCACAGCAATACTTTATAACCACTCAGGTCTTTTTGAGGCGCTTCGGGGAGAGTCAGCGACCAGGTATTCCCCATGAGTGGCCCCGGTGCAGCCAGAACATCAAGCATGACGTCAAGATCTTCAGCATGACGTGTCATCGGTCCCGGCGTCGAAAGGTCAGGCTCAAGTAGCATACCTGGAGGGCCTGGAATATGACCGCGGCTGGCGATAATGCCGTGCGTAGGTTTGTGACCATAGGTGCCGCAGAAGTGCGATGGCGTTCGGATAGACCCTGCCAGATCGGAGCCCAGTTCAATGGGAGTCAACCCCGCTGCCAAAGCAGCGGCAGCACCACCGGACGAACCGCCCGGAGTGCGACTGGTGTCATGCGGGTTGTTCGTGGTGCCATACACCTTATTGA